>NZ_JASNRB020000045.1:0-21060 GCF_030411975.2 Massilia orientalis
CCAGCTTTTTTCACCGGAAGCTAACAGCAACCCCGTCCACCTACAAGAAAAATATGTGGGGAAGGGTCAGGGTCAGACCCCGGTTTCAGGCAATTTCTCAAAAACGGGCTCTGACCCCGGTTTGACGTCCAGCAAAGGGAGGGTGACGGTGAACGTGCTGCCGCGCCCCGGTCCGGCGCTGGCGGCGTTGACCTGGCCGCCGTGCAGTTCGACGAGCTTGCGCACCAGGGCGAGGCCCAGGCCCAGGCCGCCCTGGGCGCGGTCGAGCGTGCGCGAGGCTTGCGTGAACAGGTCGAACACGACGGGCAGCAGGTCGGGACCGATGCCGTTGCCGTTGTCGCGCACGGCCAGGAAGGCCTGGCCGTCGGCGGCTTCCAGTTCGACCTCGATGTGGCCACCCTCCGGCGTGTACTTGGCGGCATTGGTGAGCAGGTTCGCGACCACCTGCACGAGGCGCGTATGGTCGCCGTCCACCATCACGGGCGCTTCGCCGAGCGCGACGTCGAAGCGGTGGCGGCGCGCGTCGACGAGCGGACGGACCTGTTCGGCGGCCTCCGCGACGACGCGGCGCAGGTCGATCGGCTGCCTGGCCACGGCGACGAGGCCGCGCGTGACGCGCGAGACGTCCAGCAGGTCGTTCACGATGTGGCGCATGTGCGCGACCTGGCGCGCGATGATGTCGCTGATCTGCTTCACGCGCGGCTCGCCCGCATAGGCCAGGCGCAGCATGTCGGCCGCGCTGGAAATCGGCGCCAGCGGGTTGCGCAGTTCGTGCGCCAGCATGGCGAGGAATTCGTCCTTGCGCCGGTCCGCGAGCTGCAGCGCTTCTTCCGCGCGCTTGCGCTCCGTGATGTCGATCGCGACGACGTGCACGACGGTGCTGCGGCCGTCGGCGCCGAGGCCGAGGCGGCCGCGCATGTCGATCCACGCGAGGCGGCCGTCGTCGGCGCGGCGCACGCGCGGCGTGGCGCGGTATTCGCCGCCGGCACGGATGGCCTGTTCGACCGTGTCGCGCAGGGGCTGGCGGTCGTCCGGATGGACGAGCTTCTGCAGCTCGGCGATGTTGTGCCAGCTCTTGCCGAACACGCTGTGCAGGTTGGCCGAGAAGCTGACCTGGCCGCTGTGCGGATCGCGCTCCCACACGGCCATGCGGGCGGCGACGAGGCCCTGCTGCAGGCGCTCCTCGCTGTAGCGCACGGCGCGTTCCGCCCGTTCCAGCGGGGTGACGTCGGTGCACGTGCCGAACCACTGGACGATCTGGCCGGCCTCGTCGCGCAGCGGCGCCACCGACGTGAAGAAGCTGCGGTAGCGGCCGTCCGCGCCGCGCAGCGGGAAGGTCATCTGCGCCATGTTGCCGCTGGCGAGGGCTTCCTTCCAGCGCCGCATCACCTGCGGCAGCACTTCGGGATCGTGGTAGCGGTGCCACTCGGCGGCGCCCGCGCTCCCCGGCGGGCTGCCCGTGAATTCGTGCCAGCGGTCGTTGAACCAGACGATGTTGCCTTCCGGGTCGGCCATCCACACGAGCTGCGGGATGTTGTTCGCGAGCTGCAGGAACTTGCGGCGTTCTTCTTCCAGGCGCGCGCGCTGTTCGTACAGGCGGTCGAGCATGCGGTTGAGCGCGCGCGCCAGGCTGACGACTTCGCGCGAACCCTCGAGCGGCGCGCGCTGGGTGCCGATGTCGTCGCCCAGGCTGGCGGAGAACGTCTCCAGGCGGCGCAGGTCGCGCGTGAGGCCGTGCGCCAGCCGCGCCGCGAGGATGAACACCACCAGCGCAAGCAGGCAGGCCACGACCAGGATCAGGAGGTACTGCGGCCCCGACGTCTCGAGCGGCAGCGGCAGGCGGCGCTCGTCCTCGCGCAGCACGAGGCCCACGTGGGCCAGGCGCGGCGGCAGCGGCACGGGTGCCGCGATCTCGTGCGGCACCGCCGCCTTCCTGCCCACCGGCGCGGGCGCGAGCACGGCCCACGACGTGGGCTTCAGGTCGGCCAGCCGCACCTTGTACACCAGGGCGCCTTCCGGCGTGCGCGTGCGCTGGTAGCGCAGCAGCACGACGCCGAGCAGCTCCCCGCCGTCAGGACCGGTCTGCAAGGTGGCCCGTTCGTCGCCATTTTCCAGACGCGCGCGCAGCCACGCCATGTCGGCGTCCGTGAAGCCGGGCACGCCGTTGTCCGCGATTTCCTTGCCCTCGAAATCCGTGAACAGCAGGCGCAGCGGAATGCCGTTCATCTGGCGCAGGCCGTGCAGGAACGGCGTCAGGTAGGTTTCCTTGCCGGCGCTGTCGACGAGCGCCGTGGCCAGGATCGGGCTCGCCCCCACTTCGTGCAGGCGCGTGACGACCGCTTCCAGGTTGTGGCCGACGGTCGTGGCGTGGAACGCGACTTCGCGCTCCTGCAGCAGGGCGTTGGCCTGCGCGCGCTGGTGGTCGATCAGCCAGAACGAGACGCCGGCGATGAGCAGCACGGCGGCCGCCGTCAGGATCGCGGCCGCGTGCGCGAAGCGGCGCGCGAGGCTGGCCGGGGCGGATGCGTCGATCATGTCAGTCGCCCGCAGGCACCAGGACGCCGTCCGCGCGGTAGCGCGCAAGCAGCAGGTCGTCCGGGCCGAGCGCTTCGTGGCGGGCAGGCGTGAACGGCGGCGCATACGTCTTGACGAGGCCGTGGACCGTGCCGAGACGCTCGAGCGCGTCGCGCACGGCCTTGCGGTCGGTGCTGCCGGCGCGGTCGATCGCGAGCGCCAGGATGTGCGTGAGGTCGTAGGCGTGCGCGGCGCCCACGGGACCCTTGATGTCCTCGATGCGGCGCACCTTCGACACCTGCGCCGCGCTGGCGAGGAAGCGCTTGACGCGCGCCGGGTCGGCGCGGAAGAAGCTGAAGGTCTGGATCACGGACAGGTCGACCTGCTGCAGCGCCGGTCCCGCCTGGACCGCGAATTCGCCGCCCGTCACGCCCCAGTGGCTCAGGATCGGCAGGCGTTGCGCTTTCGGCAGCGCGGCCACTTCGCGCACGAGGATCGCCGCCTCGTCGTCGTTGGCGACGAGGACGATGGCCTGGGCGCCGGCCGCGCGCAGGTGCTGGTAGTTGTCGACGAGGCTCGTGTCGCGCCAGTTGTACCACGACGTGCCGACGAGCTTCAGCGCGGGCAGCGTCTCGGCCGCGCGGGCCGCCGCCTGGGCATTGCTGCGGCCCCAGGACGTGTTGGTCAGCAGCAGGCCGATGCGGTCGAGGCCGCGCCGCTGCGCCGTCTGCAGCAGCTTCGGCATGGCCAGCGAATCGCGCAGCGACAGGCGGTACACGTAGTTCGGACGCATCTCGTTGTCGACGATGATGTCGGCCGACGACCACGGCGCCATGAACAAGGTGTGCGTCGCGCGCAGCGTCGGCAGTTCCTCGATGACGACGGGGCTGAAGCGGCCGCCGAACACCGCCACGAGATCGGGCATCGCCGCGAACTCCTGAATGTTGCGGATGCCGCGCGCCGGGATCGAACGATGATCTTTCGTCACGACCTGCAACGGCCGGCCGTGCAGCACGCCGCCCGCTGCGTTGATCTCGGCGATGGCCGCGCGCATGCCCAGCTCGACGGCCTGGGCCGATGTCGAATTGTCCAGTCCGAATTCGCCGTCGATCCCCAGCAGCACGGGCCGCGGCGCGGCCGCGCGGGCCGTCGGCAGCAGGCCGGACAACGACAGGACAGCGAGAACGCGGCGGCGGGACGGCGAGGGATAGTTGGACGCGGACATGGCAATCGCAGGTGTGACGGAGCGGAATCTGGAATTTTAACGTTATACCGGCAGGCTTTACCTCATTCTGCGACGAAATAGCGTTGCGGTGTCGCAACTGAATGTTCCGTGAATAAATATGGCGTGTATCATTAAATCGTGACACGGTCTCCGCCCACGCAGGCGCGGCACGTGCGGGCCCCATCCTCGCCCTTTCACCGCTCCGGCCCGCCGCCACGACCCGCCGCGCGCATCCGCAGCATTTCCGTTTCCGTCGAGGTACACATGCATATCCAGAATCTCAAAATCGGAGCCCGGCTCGGGCTCGCATTCGCCGCCGTGCTTGCACTGTCGGCCCTGCTGACCGTCGTCGGCGTGCTGCGCCTGCAGCAGGTGGTCGGCGCGACCGCGGACATGGACGTGTCGATCAGCAAGACCCGCCTGGCCGACCGCCGGCTGGCCAGCACCCGCATCAACCGTGCCCTGACCGAAGCGCGCCTGCGCGCCATCGATGCCCCGGACCGTGAACGGATCAACGCCAAGATGAAGGCGAACAGCGAAGAGATCAGCCGCATCGACGAGGAATTGCAGCGCCTCGTCGCGAGCAACGAAGGCAAGCGGCTGATGGCGGCCCTCAGCGAGCGGCGCAAGGCCTACATTACGGCGCGCAAGAAGCTGTTCGCACTCATGGAAAGCGGCACCGTCGACGCGGCCGCCATCGAGCGCGCGGCCGATGCCGGCATGAATCCGGCGCTCGCGGCGTACGAAGCGGCGGCGGCCGACCTGGCCGAGCACCAGAAGAAGGGCGTGGACGAGGCCAAGGCGCGCGTCGAGGGCATTGCGGCGAGCGGGCGCCTGCTGCTGGTCGGCGTCGGCATCGCGGTCGTGCTGCTGGGCGCGGCGCTGGCGTGGTGGCTTGCGCGCAGCATCACCGGCCCGCTGCGGCGCGCGGTGACCGTGGCCAACGCCGTCGCGCAGGGCGACCTGACGACGCGCATCGAGGTCACGAGCCGCGACGAGACGGGCGAACTGATGATCGCGCTGCAGACCATGAACGCGAACCTGAACGCGCTGGTGACGCGCGTGCGCAGCGGCGCCGACACCATCGCCACCGCCGCCGTCGAGGTGGCCACCGGTAACCACGACCTGTCGGCGCGCACCGAGGAGCAGGCCAGCGCGCTGGAGGAAAGCGCGGCGTCGATGGAGGAATTGACGAGCACCGTGCGCCAGAACGCGGAGAATGCCCGGCAGGGCAACCAGACGGCAGCGTCGGCGTCCGCCGTGGCCGTGCGCGGCGGCGACGTCGTCGCGCAGGTGGTCGCAACGATGGGCGCGATCGATGCGTCGTCCAGGAAGATCGTCGACATCATCGGCGTCATCGACGGCATCGCGTTCCAGACGAATATCCTCGCCCTGAACGCGGCCGTGGAAGCGGCGCGCGCGGGCGAGCAGGGCCGCGGCTTCGCCGTCGTCGCGAACGAGGTGCGCACGCTGGCCCAGCGCTCGGCCGGGGCGGCGAAGGAGATCAAGGAACTCATCGGCGACTCCGTCGAGAAGGTCGCCGCCGGTTCGCGCCTGGTGGGCGAGGCCGGCACGACGATCCAGGAAGTCGTCGCCAGTGTGCGCCGTGTCTCGGACATCATGGCCGAGATCTCGGCCGCGTCGGGCGAGCAGAGCGCCGGCATCGAACAGGTCGGCGCCGCGATCCAGCAGATGGACCAGGTGACGCAGCAGAACGCGGCCTTGGTCGAGGAGGCCGCCGCGGCCACGGAATCCATGCAGGAACAGGCGCTTAGCCTGGCCGAGGCGGTCAGCGCGTTCAAGCTGGACCATGCGGCCGCAGCTGCATCCCGTACGCCGTCCCGGCCGCAGCCGGCATTCGCCGCACGTCGTCTGGCAGCTGCCCGCGGCACGGGCTTTTAAGCGACAACGCCGGCTTCGCGCCCGCCGCTCTGCCTTCCGGCAGCGGCGGGCGCCGCCGTTTACGGACGTGTATTTTGCGCCATCCTGGTGCGCATTGCCGCACCGGAATAGTGATGCCCGCTCCGCTTTGGTGCGGATAGCTGGAAATTGCGTGATTTTGTGGGCTGATGGCAACAAATGAGTACCGGTAGCCGTTAAACTGCTCTACAGTTTGGTAGCGCCACCATACCTACAAACAGTCGCTTTGCCTGCCATCGCCATGTTCAAACATCTCAGCATCAAGACCCGTCTCATCTTCCTGACCGTACTGTTGAGTGCGGTTTCTATCGTCGTGGGCGTCGTCGGCCTCGTCAACCAGGGCGCCACGAATGCCGCGCTGGGCACCGTGTACAACGACCGCCTGGTACCCCTCAGCCAGCTCAGCCATATCCTGTCGCTGATGCAGCAGAACCAGAACGCCCTGTCGAGCGCCGCGCTGGCGGCCGAGCCGGACAACGGTCCCGTGATCGCGGAAGTCGAAGCACGCATCCAGGAAATCAGTACGCTGTGGGACCGGTACAAGGCAACCTACCTGACACCGGAAGAAAAAGTCCTGGCCCAGACGTTCATCGAGAGCCGCCTGGCGTTCGTCCGGGAAGGCCTGAAGCCGACCATGGCCGCGCTGCGTGCCAACGATGCGGACGAGATCCGCAAGCTGGTCAAGGGACCGCTGGCGTCGCGCTACCTGCCGGCGCAGAAGAACATGCAGGCGCTCGTGCAATTGCAGCTGGACGTGGCGCAAGCGCAATACGGCGCCGCGCTGGCACGCTACGAACGCACGCGCAATCTCGCGATCGCCCTGATCGTCATCGGCGCGCTCGCGGGCGCCGGCGTCGCCACGTGGCTGATCCGCGGCATCGGCGCGTCACTGGCCGAAGCCTTGCGCCTGGCCCGCAGCGTGGCGGCCGGCGATCTCACGCAGACCGTGCACATCGAGCGCAACGACGAGATCGGCGAGCTGCTCGGCGCGCTGCGCGCCATGAACGCATCGCTGGCGGACATCGTCGGCGAGGTCCGCGGCGGTACCGATACGATCGCGACGGCCTCGCGCCAGATCGCGGCCGGCAACCAGGACCTGTCGGCGCGCACCGAGCAGCAGGCGTCGTCGCTGGAAGAGACGGCCGCATCGATGGAAGAACTGACGTCGGCCGTGAAGCACAACGCGGACAACGCGCGCCAGGCCAATGCGCTGGCGGAGGCGGCGCGGGGCGTGGCGGAGCGCGGCGGCGCGGTCATCGACGACGTGGTCGGCACGATGGGCGAGATCAGCGACGCGTCGCGCCGTATTGCCGAGATCATCGGCGTCATCGACGGGATCGCGTTCCAGACCAACATCCTCGCGCTCAACGCGGCCGTGGAAGCGGCGCGCGCGGGCGAGCAGGGGCGCGGGTTCGCCGTCGTGGCGTCCGAGGTGCGCAACCTCGCCCAGCGCTCGGCCGGCGCGGCGAAGGAGATCAAGGGACTCATCGAGAGCTCGGTCGAGCGCGTGGAGACCGGCGGGCGGCTCGTGGGTCAGGCCGGCGCGACGATGCGCGAGATCGTCGACAGCGTGCGGCGCGTGACGGACATCATGGGCGAGATCACGTCGGCCAGTGCCGAACAGACGGCCGGCATCGGCCAGATCAACGTCGCGGTGGCGCAGATGGACCAGGTCACGCAGCAGAACGCCGCGCTGGTCGAGGAAGCCGCCGCCGCGGCCGGCACGATGCACGAACAGGCGCAGCGCCTGGCGGCGTCGGTCGGCGTGTTCCGTGTGCGCCCGCGGCCGGCGCAGGCGACGCGGCCAGTAGCGGACGCTCAGCCGCGTCCGGCACTGGCACGGGCCTGAATCAGAACTTGGACTTCTGCGCCTGCAGCTGTTCGCGCAGCTGGTGCGCGTTGAAGTGGCTGTAGTCCTTGTTCAGTTCAAGGTCGACGAGCGGCTTGAGCTGGTTGTCCAGCTGGCCGCGCAGCACGCCGAGGAATTTCGGCTCGGCCACCAGTTCCAGTTTCTGGAAGCGCTGCTCCTGCCAGCTCTTCAGCAGGTAGTTGCAGATGTCCCTGGCAAAGAACTCGGCGTCGTGCTGTTCCGGTGTCTGCGCCGGCTGGTATTGCTTGTTCGGCGTGGCGCCGCCCGTGTTGTGGATGCTCTGGCCGGCCGACGTCGGGCCGATCCGGTCGGTGTTGATGTCCGCGTCGCGCAGGCGCGCGTTGGCGCTGACCATGTCCTCGACTTCGATGTACGGCTGCTTCGGGTCCGATTCGGCGAAGATGCGGGCGCGGCCCGCGTCGGCGGATACGATCCAGGTGGTAGGCATGCTTTCCCCCTTTTTGTCCAAAATAAACTTGAAGATGTAGGCCCCACCGGGGCCATACAGGCTGAGGGAGAGTCTATCCCAACCAGGATTTTCGGGAAATACGAAAGGCGCTAGACTGGCGCCATGCAAAAACTCCTCATCGTTCTCGGCCTCGTGCTGCTCGCCGCGGGGCTCCTCTGGCCCTGGCTGCGCCGGTTCCCGTTCGGCCGCCTGCCCGGCGACATCCACGTCGTCCGCGAAGGTTTTTCCTTCAACTTCCCCATCGTCACCTGCCTCATCATCTCGATCGTCGTCTCGATCGTGCTGTGGTTCTTCCGCCGCTGATTAGCAAGATTTGACAAACACGGTCGGAATTTCAACGAGACAATGCGCCCCATACGAAGACGAGAGACGCTGCAGCGTCCACGAATTCGAAACTGGCAAGGTTCTTTGATTACCACAGTTTTGGGAGAGCACATGAGACAGTCGATGGGACGGACCACCGCGATCGCGGGCGCGGTGACGATATTGGTAATGGGCATCGCGGCACAGGCGCGCGCGCAGGACGGCGGCACGCCGGACGCGCAGACCGTGATCGTGACGGGCGTGCGCGCGGCACTGGAACAGTCGCTGCGCCAGAAACGCAACGCGGACGCCGTCGTCGAGGTGGTGACGGCCGAGGACATCGGCAAGATGCCCGACAAGAACGTGGCCGACGCGATCCAGCGCCTGCCCGGCGTGAACACGCAATCGTCCGCGGGCGGGGAGGGCGGCTTCGGCGAGAACGACCGCGTCAGCCTGCGCGGCACGAGCCCCAGCCTGCAGCAGACGCTGTTCAACGGCCACGCGATCAGCACGGGCGACTGGTTCGTGCTGAACCAGTACGGCGGCAACGTGGGCCGCTCGTCGAGCTTTTCGCTGCTGCCGTCGGAACTCGTCGGTTCCATCGTCGTGCAGAAGAGCGCCACCGCCGATCTCGTCGAAGGCGGCGTGTCGGGCGCCATCAACGTGATCACGCGCCGTCCGCTCGACTTCCGCCAGCCCCTGACGGTGGAAGCGTCGGTGCAGGCCAACTACAACGACCTCGCAAAAAAGACCGAGCCGCAGGTGTCGGCCCTCGTGAGCTGGAAGAACGCGACCAATACGTTCGGCGTGCTGCTGCAGGGCTTCTCGGAAAAGCAGAGCGTGCGCCGCGACGGCCAGGAGATCCTCGGCTACACGCCGATCAGCGCGACGAGCGCCGCCGCCGTCGCGAATCCGTCGCTCGCGGGCGTGAAAGTCCCGACCTTCATCGGCGCCGCGTTCTTCGAACAAAAGAAGAAGCGTGAAGGCGGCGCCTTCGACATCGAGGCGAAACCGACGCGCGACATCGGCGTCGACCTGAACGGCTTCTATTCGAAGCTGAGCGCGCCGCACCAGAACACCAACTGGCTGGCCGCGCCCGCGAACTCGATCAACAGCGCGAACCTGATTCCGGCGAGCCCCGTGATCCGCAACGGCACGCTCGTCGGCGCGACGTTCTCCAGCAACTCGGGCGAGGTCGACAACATCTACCGTCCGGATGCGGGCGGCGAATCGTGGTACATCGACCTGAACGGCCGCTGGCGCGTCAACGAGGACCTGAGCTTCACGGGCAAGATCGGCCGCACGCACGGCATCGGCTGGGACCACGGCGACGTCTACTACCAGAACAACGTCGACGGCGGCATGATGTACGCGCTGAACGGCATGACGCCGGCCACCGTCAGCTACCCGGGCGGGAACACGACGAAACCGGGATCGACGGCGTGGGCGGGCGGCGGCGAGGCACAGTCGGTCGACAAGGAAAAGTATGCGCAGGTCGACGGCACCTGGCGCGTGCGCGACAACCCGTGGCTGCAGGGCGTCCGCTTCGGCGCGCGCTGGACGGACCACAAGCGCACCGCCGAGCACCCGCTGGAAACGCGTCCTGGCCCGAACGGTTTCAGCAATCCGGGACCGGTGTGGAACGGCGAGATGTACCCGGGCGACTTCGGCTCGGACCTCGGCGGCAGCGTCTTCAACAACTACTTCAAGTACAGCGGTCCGGCCCTCGGCGCCTGGGGCGCGGTGCCGGGCAACCGCCTGCTGGATTTCACCCTGCGCCACAACTGGCTCGACGAATTCAACGTGGGCGAGAAGACGGCGGCCGTCTACGGCATGGCCGACATCGGCGGCGACAGCTGGAGCGGCAACTTCGGCCTGCGCACCGTCGAGACGCGCCAGACGACCGTCGTGAACCTGCCGGGCGGCCAGAACCCGATCACCGGTTCCGCATTCGGTCCGTACACGCCCACGACGTACGAGCGCAAATACCGCGACTACCTGCCGAGCGCGAACGTGAAGTTCGACGTGCGTTCCGACCTTGTCGTCCGCGCCGGCATCGCCAAGACGATGGCGCGTCCCGACTACAGCGCGCTGGGCGGCTCCGTGTCGCTGAACGACGATGCGCTGTCGGGCAGCGGCGGCAACGTCAAGCTGGATCCGATCCGCTCCGTCAACTACGACCTGTCGGCCGAGTGGTACTACATGCCGAAGGCGATGCTGTCGGCGGGCCTGTTCTACATGGACTTCAGCTCCATCGTCGCGCAGGGCACGAGCACGGGCAGCTACTACAACAACAAGCGAGGCGCGTTCACGGACTACCAGATCACGTCGCCGTACAACACGACCGCCACCAACAAGGGCATCGAATTGTCCTGGCAGCAGCCGCTGTGGAGCAACTTCGGCATGCTCACCAACTACACGTGGGCGGACGGCGAGCTGGATGGCGGCGGCGAGATGCTCAACGCGTCGAAGAACACGTACAACGTGACGGGCTACTACGAGAACGACCGTTTCTCCGCGCGTCTCGCGTACAGCCACCGTTCGGCGTACAAGGCGGGCGTCGACCGCGGCGCGAGCCAGCACGTGGATGCGATGCCGTCGCTGGCGGCCTCGGTGAACTTCAAGATCAACGAGCACCTGACGGTCACGTTCGACGCGCTGAACCTCACCAACGAGACGATCAAGATGTACGCCGAGAACAAGGACCAGCCGCGTGCGTTCTACTCGAACGGCCGCACCTTCTACCTCGGCCTGCGCGGCAAGCTCTGATCGTGTCGCAACAGCAGAAGCGCTACGGCGCGCCGGTCGTCGTGACGTGGGCGTGCTTGTCCAACCTCGTCGCGGACGACGCGTTCGCGGCGCGCCTGACGCTCACCAACGTGTCGGACGCGCCGATCGCGGCGGGATGGACCGTGTACTTCAACGCGTGCCGGCGCGTGCTGGCCGGCAGCGCGAGCGCGGGCTTCGACCTGGAGCACGTCAACGGCGACCTGTTCGCGCTGCGGCGCACGGCACCGTCGCCGTGGCAGCCCGGCGCGATGCTGGACGTGCGCTACGAGGCGCAGTTCTGGGCCATCAGCCTGACGGACGCGCCGCTCGGCTTCTACCTCGTCGAAGCGGACGGGCGCACGGTCGACCTGGGCGACGCCGACGTCACGCCGTTCGCGCGGCCGGAACAGCTGCAGCGCCATGCGCGTGACGCGCTGCCGCCGGCCGACGCGGCCTGGCGCTGGCGCGAGAACGGCGGCCTGCGCCTGCTGCCGGATGCGGAAGTCGGCCGCATCACGCCGACGCCGCTCTCGGCCCGCTTCACGAACGCGCGCAGCCGGCTGTCGGCCTCCAGCGAGATCATGGCCGGCGCCGCGCTGGCCGGCGAGGCGGCGTTGCTGCGCGCGCTCCTGGACGATCTGCCGGATGGCGACGGCGCGCGCATCCTGCTGGAGATCGGCACGGTAGCGACGGACGGGCCGGAGGCGTACCGGCTCGACATCGATCCCGGAACGATCCTCGTGCGCGGCGCCGGTGCGCATGGCGTGTTCAACGGCATCCAGACGCTGGCCCAGCTGCTGGATGCGGATGGTGTGCTGCCGTGCGGCCGCGTGCTCGACGCGCCGCGCTTCGGCTACCGCGGCATGATGCTCGACGTGGCGCGCCACTTCGCCTCGGTCGCCACGGTCAAGCGCCTGCTCGACTGCATGGCGCGCTATAAACTGAACCGGCTGCACCTGCACCTGACGGACGACGAGGGCTGGCGCCTGCGGATCGACGCGCTGCCGGAACTGACGGACATCGGCAGCAAGCGCGGCGCGGCGCGCGACCACACCCTCCCGCCGTCGTTCGGTTCCGGCGCGGACGTGGGCACATCGTCCGGCACGGGCCATTACGACGCGGACGAGTTCATCGAGATCCTGCGTTACGCGCACGCACGCCACATCGAGGTCATCCCGGAATTCAACATGCCGGGCCACGCGCGCGCGGCCGTGCTGGCGATGCGCGCGCGCCACGACCGCCTGCGCGCGCAGGGCGATATCGAAGGCGCGGAGCGCTACCTGCTGAGCGATCCGTACGATGCCTCCGTCTACGAATCCGTGCAGCTGTGGCGCGACAACGTGATCTGCATCGCGCTGCCGTCGGTCGACCGTTTCATCGACACGGTCGCCTCCCACGTGGCGGCGCTGTACCGCGAGGCCGGCGTGCCGCTCAAGACCATCCACACGGGCGGCGACGAGGTGCCGCCGGGCGCGTGGGAAGGCTCGCCGCGGTGCCGGGCGCTGATGCGCGAGCGGGGCTGGACCCGGATCGCGCAGCTGCAGGCGGATTTCGTCGACCGTTGCCGCGCGATCCTCGCGCGCCACGGCCTCGCGTTCGCGGGCTGGGAAGAGACGGCGCTCGTGTACGAGGACGGCGGCCCCGGCTTCCAGGTCTATGCATGGAACAACGCTTGGGGCTCGGGCAAGGAAGACGTCGCGTACCGTCTCGCCAATGCGGGCTACGACGTCGTGCTGGCGAATGCCGCGAACCTGTATTTCGACCTCGCGTATGCGAAGGATCCGCAGGAACCCGGTTATTACTGGGCCGGCTTCGTGGAGACGCGCCATGCGTTCGGCTTCTGCCCGCTGGACATGATCGTCAGCGCGGCCACCGACCCGATGGGCCAAAGCGTGTCGCCCGGGCGGCTGGCCGCGATGACGCGCCTGACGGCCGCGGGCCGGCGCCGCGTCAATGGCCTGCAGGGACAGCTGTGGGGCGAGAATGCGCGCACGCGCGACCGCATCGAATACCTGGCCGCGCCGCGCCTCGTGGCGCTGGCGGAGCGGGCGTGGGCACCGGATCCCGGCTGGTGCGCGATCGACGATGCCGATGCGCGCGCACGCGCCATGGACGACGCGTGGAACGAGTTCGCCAACCGCCTCGGCCAGCGCGAACTGGCACGACTCGACCGCGCGCCGCTGGCCTACGGCTACCGGTTGCCGCCGCCGGGCGCCGTCGCCGCCGGCCGGACGTTCCACGCGAACGTGGCCCTGCCGGGCCTGGCGCTGCATTACACTCTGGACGGCAGCGAGCCCGATGCCGCCAGCCCGCGCTACACGGGACCGGTGGAGGCAGGGCAGGGCGCCGCCGTGTTCAAGGTCGCCACCTTCGACACGCGCGGCCGCAAGAGCGCAACCGTCGTCATCGCACTGGACTCCCATGGATAGCATCCGTCCCGACCACCTCGCACCCCAGGCGCACCGTCATCCGCTCGCGTGGGTGCCCACGCTGTACCTCGCGCAGGGCCTGCCGTTCTACGCCGTCGCCCTCGTGGCGGGACTGATGTTCAAGAGCATGGGCGTGCCCAACGAGCAGATCGCGCGCTGGACCGGCGTCCTCGGCCTCGCCTGGGTGTTCAAGGCATTGTGGAGTCCATTCCTGGAACTCGCGGCGAGCAAGAAGCGGGTCGTCGTCGTGCTGCAGGTCACGGGCGGCATCGCGCTCGCGGCGCTGGCCGTCGCGCTGCAGCTGCCCGCATGGTTCGCGCTGGCGATCGGGCTGCTGGCCATCGTGTCGTTCGCGTCCAGCACGCACGACATCGCGGCCGACGGTTTGTATATCGCGAACCTGTCGGAGCGCCAGCAGGCGGCGTACGCCGGCTGGCAGGGCGCGTTCTTCAACGGCGCCAAGTTCCTGTCGCTGGGTGGTCTCGTGATCCTGGCCGGCTTCCTCGAACAGCGCGTGGGACCGCCGGCCGCGTGGGCGACCGTGTTCGGGCTGCTGGGGGCTTTATTGGCGGGGCTCGGGCTGTATCACGCGTGGGCGTTGCCCGAGACCGCGAGGACCGGCGCCGGGGCGTCGATGCGTGGCAGCGTGGACGTATTGGTGGACGTCGTGCGCGCATTCTTCGCCAAGCCGGGCATCTGGATGGGCATCGTGTTCATCCTGCTGTTCCGTCTCGCGGAAGGGCAGGTGCAGACGATCGGCCCGCTGTTCCTGCGCGATGCGCGCGCGGTCGGCGGCCTCGGTCTCTCCACGCAGGAAGTGGGCGCCATCTACGGCACGGCCGGCACGGCGGCCTTCCTGGTCGGCAGCATCCTCGGCGGCTGGTTCACGGCGCGCGTGGGCCTCAGGCGCGCGATGCTCGTGCTGATCCTCGCGATGAACGTGCCGAACCTCGTGTTCTGGTACCTGAGCGCGGCGCAACCGTCGCACCTGGGCCTCGTCATGGCCGCATTGTCGACCGAGATGTTCGGCTACGGGTTCGGCTTCGTGGGCATGATCCTGTTCATCATGCAGGTGATCGCGCCCGGCCGCTACCAGACCGCGCACTACGCGCTGGGGTCCGGGTTCATGCAGTTGGGCTTCGTGCTGTCGAAGGTGGTCAGCGGCGACATCCAGCATGCGCTGGGTTACCGTCACTTCTTCGTGTGGGTGGTGTTGTCGGCGCTGCCGGTGCTCGTGTTGACGTGGTTCGTGAAGATGACACCGGCGACGCAGGACTGACGTCAGCGGCGGTAGGTCGGGCGGCGCGCCGGCGCTGCGTTGCGCTTCTCGATATGGCGGAACGTGATGCGACCCTTGCTCAGGTCGTACGCGGACATCTCCAGCGTCACGCGGTCGCCCGCGAGGATGCGGATATGGTGCTGGCGCATCTTGCCCGACGTGTAGGCGATCAGTTTGTGTCCATTGTCGAGGTCGACGCGAAAGCGCGAGTCGGGCAGGATTTCCTGGACGATGCCGTCCATTTCGATGAGTTCTTCTTTGGCCATGGGGGTCCTTGGGTGGCGGGCGCGCGGCGGGGTGCCGGCGTGTCGATGAGGTGAGTCGGCTATATAGCCGGAACGCATATTATAACGCATTTGGATGAGTTTTAGTTATACTCCATTTATACTCTGGTTGGAGTATGATGGGCGTATAAAAACCATGGAGGCGCCATGAAGCTCGTCGAAACGAAACCCAAATTCCCTGATACCGACAAGGTCACGATCAACCTGGGCCTGGTCGATCTCGCCCAGATGGACCTGCTCGTGGCGGAAGGGTTTTATACGAACCGCACGGATTTCGTCCGTACGGCCATCCGCAACCAGTTACAGCAGCACGGCGACGTGATCCGCCAGACGGTGACGCGCAAGCGCTTCGTCATGGGCATGCAGCGCTATACGAGGGCGGCGCTTGAAGCAAGCGTCGCCGCCGGCGAGCGGGTCGACATCCATGTGCTGGGCCTCGCCACCATCGACGACGACGTCACGCCCGAACTGGCGCGCGACGCCATCGCGTCGATCCAGGTGCTGGGCGCCTTTCTCGCTCCCGCCGCCGTCAAGTCCGCGCTCGCGGACCGCATCCATATTTGAAGGAACACCATGAAACCCTATGAACAATTTGTTGAAAACATGCTCAGCGCCGTCCGTTCGGGCCAGGGCAAGGACCCGGCCGCGGCCACCGCGCTCATCCAGGATGCGCTGCGCAATGCCGGGTTGATGCCGGGCGCGCCCGCCGCCACGCCGTCCGCGGCGGAAGCGCCGGCGCGCGCACCGTTCGTCGACCTGAACGGCGTGCCGGACTGGCTGCGCCGTCAGGCCACGGCGAAAGGCGGCAAGCCGGCCGACGACTGGCGCGCGCGCCTGGACGCGCTGCGCCCGCGTCCACAGCCGGTCACGCCTGACGCGCCCGGCCAATTTATCGAAGGATCGTTCGGCAACGCAGCCGGCACGCGCCGCTACCGCCTGTATGTGCCGGCACGGGCGGCGACCGGGCCGCGTCCGCTCGTCGTCATGCTGCACGGCTGCCAGCAGAGTGCCGCCGATTTCGCGGCCGGCACGGCCATGAACCGGCTGGCGGAAGAACAAGGCTGCCTGGTGCTGTATCCGGACCAGGAGCGCAGCGCCAACAGTTCGAATTGCTGGAACTGGTTCGACGCGACCCACCAGCAGCGCGAGCAGGGCGAGCCTTCGCTGCTTGCAGGCATGACGCGCAAGATCGTGCAGGAGCACGGCGCCGATCCGCGCCGCGTCTACATCGCCGGCCTGTCGGCGGGCGGGGCGATGGCGGCCGTCATGGGCGCGGCCTATCCCGAGCTGTATGCGGCCGTCGGCGTGCATTCCGGCCTGCCGGTCGGCGCGGCGCGCGACCTCATGTCGGGGCTGAACGCGATGAAGGGCAAGCACCTGCACGGCGCCAGCCGGACGCTGCGCCGCCGCGTGCCGCTGATCGTGTTCCATGGCGACCAGGACGCCGTCGTCCATCCGTCCAACGGCGAGGTGCTGATCCGCCAGTTCCTGGGCGACGGGACCGTACGCGAGATCGAGGAGCGCGGCACGGCCGGCACCGGCCGCGGCCACACGCGCACGACGGCGCTGGACGATGCCGGACGCGCGGTGGCGGAACACTGGGTCGTGCACGGGGCGGGTCACGCCTGGGCCGGCGGCGATCCGTCCGGTTCGTACACGGATGTGGCCGGGCCGAGCGCATCGGCCGAGATGCTGCGCTTCTTCCTGGGTCAGGCCGGCGGCTGATTGACGACTGTTGCGAAGGCTCCAGGTTAGGAGGACGTTTGCTATGCTGGAGGATCGTTCTTCCAAACTTACGCAAAGCTAACCATAGTTAACTTTGCGGTTGGATTCCTGCTTCACCGGGGCCGGTTTCACCTTGCGCTCGCGCGCAGGGCCAGAGCCTTCCCCTCTACAGGCAGATGCGGTAGAACTCACCGCCACATTTTTCAGGTTGATCGCCGCGTTGACGTCACGGTCGTGAGACACCCCGCAACCTGGGCAGGTCCAGTGACGCACATCGAGGGCGAGCGCCTCTAGCCGGTATCCGCAGCCCGAGCACAGCTTACTGCTTGGGAACCAGCGATCGACCAACACGACCTGCCCGCCACGCCATGCCGCCTTGTACTTAAGTTGGCGGCGCAGCTCACCGAAACCCATGTCGGCAATGGCCCGCGCCAAATACCTGTTGCGCAACATGCCTTTGACGTTGAGATCCTCGATGCCGATAGTGTGAAAGCGGCGCGTAATGCTGGTGCTGAGTTGGTGCAGGCTGTCGAGGCGGATGTTGGCGATGCGCACGTGCAGCTTCGCCAGTTTTAGCTTCGCCTTCGCGCGGTTGCGCGAGCCTTTGACTTTACGGGACAGGCCACGCGACAGTCGACGCAGGCGCATCAGTAACGTACGTAGCGCTTTCGGACCTTCAAACGTTTCGCCGGTCGACAAGGTGGCCAACACCTTGACGCCCAGGTCTACCCCGACCGTGCCTTGGTTCTCGACGTGCGGCGCGGGTAGATCGGAGGTCTCGACAGTGACGCTGGCATACCAGTGGTTAACGACACGTGCGACCGAGGCCGAGACGATGCGGCCCGCGAAGCGCAGTGTCTCACGCATGCGGACCCACCCCAACTTCGGGATGCGGATACGCCGTCCCTCGACGCGAAACTGATCATTGGCCAAGGTAAAGCGGTCGTCCTGTCCTTTCCTGCGAAACCGCGGGTAACGGGCGCGCCCGGTGAAGAAGTTCTCGAAGGCTCGTCCAAGCTGCATGATGGCTATCTGCGGTGCGTTCTTGGTGACCGTCAGCATCCAGGGAAACTGCTCGCGCTTGATGCTGTTGAGTAGGCGCCGCAACGCCGCTTCGGACGGCTTAGGTAGCGTCGGGTCGGCTTTGCAGGTTTCGTACTGTTTCTGCCACTCTGCCAGCGCCCAGTTATAGGCGAAACGGGCTGTGCCGGCCGCGCGCGCAAAGTAGGTTGCCTGCACGTTGTTCGGGACCAACCTGATGCGGTGTGCAACGAGCATTGTGCATTCTTTACACTGGAGTTGGTCAAGGCGCCAAGCGTTATGGCGTCTGTGCTGATCAGAACGAACTTGCTGTGTTGCATAAGATCGCACAAAATGGGCAAAGTTCCGAATGAACTGTTATAACCAATGATCGTAATGGAGTAGACGATGGTTTCCCTGCAGGAGCAGCTGATGAAGGCCGGGCTGGTCGACAAGAAGAAGGTCAAGGTCGTCAACCAGGAAAAGGCCAAGCAGCAAAAAATCGAGCGCCGCACCGGTGTGCAAAGCGTCAACGAGACGAAGGAGGCGGTGGCCGAGGCCCAGCGCCAGCAGGCCGAGCGCGCCCGTGCCCTGAACGCCCAGCGCGATGCGGCCGCCGCCGCGAAGGCTGTCGAGGCGCAGATCACGCAGATGATCCAGGTGAACCGCCAGCCCAAGGGCAAGGGCAACCTGGACGTCGTCTACAACTTCACGATCGGCACGAAGATCGAGCGCATCCACGTCTCCGCGGCCGTGCGCGACCACCTGGTGGCAGGCCGTTTGTCGATCGTCGCCCACGCGGGCGGCTTCGAGCTGGTGCCGCGCGTGATCGCGGACAAGATCGCGGAACGGGCGCCGGAACGCGTCGTACGCGTGAACAAGGCTGCCGAAGCCGTCGCGGAAGGCGAGGACGATCCGTACAAGGACTTCAAGATCCCCGACGATTTCGACTGGTGATCAACGTTTCTTGATCGGGAGCGCGAGCCAGCCGCGCCAGCGGCCCTCGGGCGTGCGTTCGACCTTCTGGATGTGCGGCCGGGTGCTGTCCAGGCGCCAGACGGCCTGCTTGTCGAGCCAGTCCTCGTACATGGAGCGGAAGCGCGGCCACTCGTCGTCGAAGTCGAGGCAGGCGTAGGTGCCGGCCGGCAGGACGCGTAATCCCAGGCCGGGATCGAGCACGGTATCGTCCGCGCACCCGAAGTCATAGCAATATTCCCGCTCGCCCGTAAAACCCGGGTCTTCGTCGAACACGCCGTACCACGGGGTGCTGGCGGGCACGCCGTCGGCCTTCTCGCGTTCCTGGATGAAGTCGTGGCAGGCGAACGACAGCGCCGCGCCGGACTGGCCGAAGAAGCGTTGGTAGCGCAAGGTCAGCGCCGGCAGGTTGCGCACGGCGATGCGCGCGGCGATCGTGCCCGGTTCGGGCGGGCAGTAGGGGGCCAGGATCGCTTCCAGGTTGTCCGGCTCGGCGACGAAGAAGCTGACGTCGCTCTCGCGGCCGACCTGCTGGTCCATGTAGTCGCGCCATCCCCCTTCGCGCCACGCCTTGGCCGACATCGCGAACTGCTGCCTGAATGCCTTGGCGAATGCCGCGTTCGATGGGAAGCCGCAATCCTGGGCGATGCGCACGATGGGCACGTCCGGCTCGTGACGCAGCAGGTGGGCGGCGCGGCGCAGGCGGCGCTTGCGCTGGTATTCGCAGGCCGAGAAGCCCGTCAGTTCGCGGAAGATGCGGTCGAAGTGGAACGACGAATAACTGGCCGACGCCGCCAGCGATTTCAATGCGAGCGGATCGCCGACCGAGTCCAGCATCAGGTCCATCACTTCATACAGGCGCGACACGCGCGCGGCGGTCTTCGACATCAACGGCAATCATTTACAAAATTGAAATAACTAGTTTCCGTAAATAACATGCCGTTGGCAAGCGTTTACCGCTGCCGCCGCCGCCGAGTGTTGTCAGTACGCCGCCTGGGGCGTCATCTCCAGCTTGCTCAGGTCGAACCCTTGCCGCTCCAGCCGCTCGAGCAGGGCGCCGTACGCCTGGCGCGACACGGTCGGGGTGCGTGACAGGATCCACAGATAGTCCCGCCCCGGCTCGCTGACGGCGGCCAGCTGGTAATTCGGGTCGAGGTCGATCACCCAGTAGTCGCCCCACACCATCGGCAGGAACGACAGCCAGGCCGGCGCGAACCGGACCTTCAGCGTCGGCGACGTGGGGCCGCCCAGCTGGCGCGCCGTGCCCACCGCCTCGTCGATGGTGCCGTCCGTGCGGCGGCAGCGGTTGATGACTTGCACGGTCTTGTCCGGCTGCAGGCTGTAATGCGCCGTCGTGTTGCCGGCACATTGTTTCTGAAACCTGTTCGGGTATTTTGCAATTTCATACCAGGCGCCCATGTAGCGCGGCACGTCGAGGCTGGGAACCGGCGTCACGGGCGCGGAACGGGCGCCGCGTTCGGCGGCGAGCAGCGTCGCACTGGCGCCGAGCAGGCCGAGCAGCAAGAGGATCAGGCGGGTATTCGGGAGCATGGGGATACGTTGTTGAACGGGACTGTGTCTATCGTACGACAACCTCGCGCGAGCCGTCGCCCGCCGCCAATCGATTGTCAATAATGCAACTACATTGATTTGCAAGAAAGTTGCTCTGCAGACTTAATGGCAGCCGTGCGGCTGTCGCCTTTCTCTTCTGCTGACAGAAATTTCTTAATGGCAACGCAAGAAACGTCAAGCGCCACGTGGCTGGAAAAGCCGGTCCGGATGAATTATCGAAGGGATAAAAATACGTGGTGGAGAGTGCGTTGTGGAGAAAAAACAACCGAAAATGCCTCAAGTTGGCCGGTTTGTTGCCGTAAAGCATTCGTAAGCGCACCAATAAAATGTATCCTTAGGGAAATAGTCTTTTACTGATATCGCGCATCGGGCGGCGATCATTCGGACAACGTTCAATATATTAAAGGTTCATCGACCATGGCATCAGTTATTACCGGAATGAGCACCGCCCAGATACAGGCGCTGACTACTTCCCAAATCGTCGCCCTCGCGACCTCCGACATGACTGCGTTTTCGACGACGCAGCTTGGTGCGTTGACGACCAACCAATTGCAGGCCATCGAAACCCGTGACCTGGCTGTCCTGACCACGACCCAGATCTCGGCCGGCCTCACGACCACGCAGATCGCCGCCCTGACGACGAACCAGGCGGGTGCCCTGACGACCGGCCAGGTCGGCGCCCTGACGACGAACCAGGTCGCCGCGA
>NZ_JASNRB020000046.1:0-20821 GCF_030411975.2 Massilia orientalis
TCCAGCTCGCCCTACTTACACTGATCAATTTGGTGCAGGTTGTGAAAATTTGAGGGGAAGGGTCAGGGTCAGAGCCCTTAATTTGGAAATTGCCCAAAATCGGGCTCTGACCCCGGTGTTGGTTACGACGGTAACCAATTGCAAGAAATAAGCCCTGGCTAAGGCTCGCGACCGAAAAAGTGGTAATCTCGCGTCGTTTGCTTAACCAACCCTAGAAGGAAAACTATGCGTTCCCTGCGTTTTGCCCTGCTCGCCACCGTCCTCGCCGCCAGCACCGCGTTCGCTTCGCCGACCGACCCGAAGAGCGGTGTCGAGTACGTGACGCTCGCTCAGCCGCAACCGGTGCAGGCCACGGGTAAAAAGGTCGAGGTGATCGAGTTCTTCATGTACCACTGCCCGCACTGCAACGCGCTGGAACCGCAGCTCGAACAGTGGGTCAAAAAGCAGGGCGACAACATCGTGTTCAAGCGCGTCCACCTGCCGTCGTCGGGCCCGAACGATCCGGAAGCGCACCTGCGCCTGACGCTGGAAGCGCTGGGCAAGGCCGAAGAGTTCCAGCCCAAGGTCTTCAAGGCCTGGCACGTGGATCGCCTGCGCCTGAACACGGATGCAGCGATCATCGACTGGGCCTCGAAGAATGGTCTCGACCGTAACAAGTTCCTGGACGCGTGGAACTCGTTCGGCGTGACGACCAAGCTGCGCCGCCTGCCGCAGATCACCAGCGACTACAAGGTCGACAGCGTGCCGACCATCATCATCGACGGCAAGTACCAGACGTCGCCGGCATTGGTCTACAATTCGGTAAAGACCCAGAACGAGCCGGCCCTGTTCGGAGCCACGCTGCAAGTGATGGACGCCCTGGTCGCGAAAGCCGCCAAGTCGAAATAAATAAAAGGTAGAAACAGCGCAATGAGTGACGCCGAAGGCAAGATCCTGAAGATGTACGACAAGTCCAAGCCGGACGAAGAGCATCTGTTCGATTCGAGTAACTGGAACCACGCGGCCTGGGTGCTCGTGATCGTGCTCGCAGGTCTTGCATTCTGGCTCGCCATTGCCCTCGTGAACGCCGAAAACCAGCGCAATGCGCTGGTGACGAATCAATGCGCGGACCCCGTGTTCAAGGGCGAGATCGACCGGCAGTGCCTGCTGACCGTGCATTCGCGCGAGCACTGGTGGGACCACCTATTCTACGCGATGGGCCACGTGAAGCCGGAACGCCCGGCGCCGGTCCGACGTCGATAATTCCTTAAGGAAATGGTAACCTTCAGGTTTTCCACGACCTGAAGGATTGTCCATGCCTCTGCTGCGTGCCGCCGGCCTCGGCCTGCTGCTGTCGCTGTCTCTCGCCCATGCGTCGCCCGCTGTTCCGCAGAATGGCGTCGACTATGCCACGCTCGCCCGTTCGCAGCCCGTGCAGGCGAACGGCAACAAGGTCGAGGTCATCGAATTCTTCATGTACCACTGCCCGGTGTGCAATGCACTGGAACCGTTACTGGAGGAGTGGGTCAGGAAGGAAGGCGACCGCATCACGGTGCGCCGCATCCATTACCCGTCGACGGGACAGGCCGATCCGGAAGCGCATTTGTTCCTGACGCTCGAGGCGCTGGGCCGGCTGGGCGACATGCACGCGAAAGTGTTCAAGGCGGTGCACACGGACCATATCCGTTTGAACAAGGACGACGTCATCATCGACTGGGCGGCGCAGAACGGCATCGACCGGGCGACCTTCCTCGACGCGTGGAATTCGTTCGGCGTGACGACGCGCCTGCGCCAGCTCGACAAGGTCGCCGCCAACTACCAGGTCGAGTCCGCGCCCACGCTCATCGTCGGCGGCCGCTTCCTGACGAACCCCGGCCTGCTGTCGCGCCAGATGGAAGGCGCCGACCGCGCGGACGTGTTCAAGGCGACGCTGCAGGTGGCGGACAAGCTCGTCGACAAGGCCGCGCAGGCGAAGTAATCAGGCCGACAGTACGCCGTCCGGCAGGCTGATCACGAAGCGGGCGCCGCCCAGGGTCGATTGCTCGACTTTCAGGTTGCCGCCATGTAGGGCGATCGCCTTGTGCGCGATCGACAGGCCGAGGCCGAAGCCGCCGGTGGCGCGGTCGCGGCTGCGGTCGAGGCGGTAGAACGGCTCGAAGATGCGTTCCCGTTCTTCTTCGGGAATGCCGGGCCCGTCGTCCTCGACGGCGATCTCGATGCGGCAATCGTCGCGCCGCACGCGCAGCGCGACCTCGTGCGCCGCGTACTTCTGCGCATTCCTCAGCAGGTTGCCGATGGCGCGGCCGATCAGGCGGCGGTCGCCGTCCACGCTGCCCAGGCGCTCGCCCAGGTCCACGTGCAGGCGCTGCGGCCGCGGATGCAGGGCGTCCGCGCATTCGCGCAGCAGCGGCTCCAGCTCGAACAGGGCGCGCTGCGGGCCCTGGGCGTTGTCCAGCTTGCTCATCGACAGCAGTTCGTTGACGAGGTCGTTCAACTCGGTCAGGTCGCCTTCCATTGCCGCGATGCGCTTGGTCAGCGCGGGGTCGCCCGCGCGCTCGGCCAGCAGTTCCAGCGCGAATTCCAGCCGCGCGATCGGCGTGCGGAGTTCGTGCGACACGGAGTGGAGCAGGTTCTTCTGCGCTTCCAGCAAGCCCTGGATGCGCTCGGCCATCGCATTGATGCGTTCGGCCAGCGGAAACACGGCGTCCGCCGGTTTCAGGTGCGCCCGCGCGGACAGCTGCCCGGCACCGAATTCATCCGCCACGCGCGACAGCGTCTGCAATGCCCGCCAGTGCGAGCGCGACCACAGCGCGATCGGCACGAGCAGCGCCAGCGCCACGACGACGTAGCGCACCACTTCCATCGCGAGCGCCTGGCCGAGGTCGATCGGCAGGTTGTAGGCGCGGATCGCTTCCTCGTTGCTGCCGATGTAGCGGTCGCCGCGCAGGTCGACGCGCCGGAAGAACGCCTTGTGCTGCGGATCCAGCACGACGTCGCCCCGCTCCAGCGCCTCATGCTGGCGGGCGGGCAGGGCGGCGCGCGCCTGGTCCAGCGGGATCAGGTCGAAATGGGCCTCCGACACTTCGCGCACCTTGTTCAGGCGGCCGAGCCACTCATCGGCCGGCGCGCGGTCGACGTATTGTTCGAGCAGGAAGATCTGCGCCGACGCCTGGCGCCGCGCGATGTCGTCCAG
The DNA here is from genome assembly GCF_030411975.2 of Massilia orientalis. Lineage (NCBI taxonomy): Bacteria > Pseudomonadati > Pseudomonadota > Betaproteobacteria > Burkholderiales > Oxalobacteraceae > Massilia > Massilia orientalis. Next base: position 3,173 of record NZ_JASNRB020000046.1, read on the forward strand.
CGGGTCGCCGAACAGCCGGGCGAAGACGAAATAGATGACGAACGTCGCCGCCGTGATCGACAGCATCACGAGCACGAAGAAGCGGAAAAACAGGCGATTCACGCCGCCGTGCTCCGGTCGTGGGCACTGTCCTGGGCTGAGTTTGTCTTACACATCTCGAAATTGTATAGGAGCAATGATCTAAAAAACCATCCCTTACAAATTGAGGACAAATGCTGGACAGTCCGCGGATGAAGTTCTTGACCGGACTGCGTACGATGTCTACACGTCAGGACACGTCGAAAACCGTCGCGACGCAGCAGGTTTTCGACCTGGCCTCATTGGGTTTTCCGTTTGGGTCCGCCCGATGCGCGAGAGAAGGCGGACCCTTTTTTATTCGGGATGCGTGCCGGGCACACGGCGCCGTCGTTTCCAGGAGAGGGAGAGTATGAGCATGTTTGGACGCGTGATGACGCCGCTGGGCGCCATGATCGTCGGCGCGACATTGGCCGCCTGCGGTGGAGGAAGCACGATGCATGACCAGCAAGCCAGCCCCGGCATCGCGGTCGGCGAGCCGAACCCGGCCGCCCTGGCAACCGCCCCGTTCGTCGAGATGGCGCGCACTGCCGCCTGCAGCGAGACGAAGAACCGTTTGTTCGTCATCGACGGCAAGCAAGTGTTCTGGGACCATGCCGGTCGCTGCGCGGACGCGTCCTATGAGCAAGTTCTGTTCGGCAACAAGCCGGAAGCCCGCCTGTGCTCGTACGGCGACACGATTGCCGGACCGAAGACCAATTGCCAGGACGAGAGCGCCCGCGCGCTGTTCGAGACGATCGTCAAGCATGCCGACCAGCCGGATCTGGGCCTGGGCGGCAGCCACAAGGTCGAACAACTGGCCTTCCTGCCGGCAGCCGGCACGGCGGTCACGTTCGATACCGTCGCGAAGGATACCTTCTCGGGCGTGACGGCGCCCCAGACCGTCGTCATCAAGGACCAGGCTGCCTGGGACAAGCTGTGGGCCCAGCACACCGCCGGCCGCACCTCGGTCCCGGCCCAGCCGAAAGTCGATTTCACGCGCAAGATGCTCCTCGCCGTGTTCGCCGGCGACTACGCCAGCGGTTGCCGCAGCATGGTCGTCGGCCGCGTGGCGGCGGGCGCCAGCAAGCTCGAAGTCGAGATCGACGAGCGCGACGTGACGACGGTCGCCATCTGCCTGCCCGTCGTGACCCAGCCGATGCAGGTCGTGGCCGTGGATCGCGTGGATGCCGACGTCGCGTTCAACAAGGTGGCCGCCGCGGACATCTTGTTCCAGACCGCGGATGCGACGAGCCTGTCGGGCGTCCACGACGAACGCACGGTCGTCGTCAAGGACGAGGCTGCCTGGACCCGCCTGTGGAACGAACACGCGCCGGGCCGCGCCAGGCCTGCCGTCGATTTCGCGTCGCAGATGGTCGTCGGCGTCTTCATGGGCAGCGGCGCCAACAGCTGCTATTCGACTTCCATCGACGGCATCCTGCGCGCGGGCGACAAGATCCTCGTGCGTGAGCTGCGCTCGGTGCCGGGACCGGACGTCCTGTGCGCCATGCACGTGACGACCCCCGCGCACCTGGCCGTGATCCCGCGCAGCGAGTTGCCGGTGGTATTTTCGACCGAAGTGGCAACGAGGCATTAAAGCAGGAAAGGATATGGGAGGAAGGAAGACAAGGACGTAGAATATTGTCTTCCCGAATCTTTCAACCCCGAACATGAACAAGCTTCACTTCCTCGCGCTGGGCGCTGCCTGCGGTACGGCGTGGGCCCAGACGCCGGCGACCAATCCCATGCCCGACGGCAGCCGCGACATGTACGTGGGCCTCGGCGTGCAGTCGGCGCCGCGCTGGGACGGGACGGGAAGCCGCAAGGTATCAGCGTTGCCGGTGCTCCAGGTTCAATGGAGCAACGGCCTTTTTATTTCCGGCATGAGCGCCGGCATGCACCTGACGGACAGCCCGACGTTCGAATACGGCCCGCTGGTGGCCGTGCAGCCCGGCCGTGACGAGACCGGCACCGGCCAGACCGTCGACGGCGCCAGCTCATGGGGTACGACCCTGATCGGCCCGGTCCCGGATCCGATCGACAAGCGCCACATGGTCGCCACGCGCCTGGAGGGCATGGACAAGATCGGCGCACGTCTGCAGGGCGGCGTCTTCGCGAACTATTACCTGACGCCGCAATGGCGCCTGACGAGCAGCGTGCTGTATGGCGCCGGCAACGACCACGACGGCGCGCGCCTGGACCTGGGCGTGCAGCGGCTCGCGTTCGAGCTGGGCAGCCAGCACCGCGTGTCGCTGTCGGCCGGCGTGTCCATCGTCAATCGCAACTACAACCAGACATATTTCGGCGTCTCGCGGGAAGAAGCGTCGCGTAGCCGCTTTTCCTATTACGAGGCGGGCGGCGGCCTGCAGGAGGCGCACGTCGGCGTGCGCTGGAACTGGTCCCTGTCGCCCTCGTGGATGCTGACCTCGAACCTGCAGGCCAAGGGCTTGCTGGGCAATGCCGCCAAGAGCCCGCTCGTCGAGCGGTCCACCAACCTGACGGTTTCGACCGCCTTCGCCTACCGGTTCTGACGATGCGCGCATCCCGCCAACTCATCGCTGCCTTTGTCTCGCTGCTCGCGGCCGCTCCAGCCGTCGTGCAGGCGCAGGCACAGGCAGGCGAATGGGTGAGCTACCGGGATGCGTACCGGGCCATGGTCCAGTTCGAGAAATACGGCGGTCCGAAGAACCTGCTGCAAAGCCAGTTGCAGGTGCAGTCGCGCGACCACGCCGGACTGGGCGAGGGCGCCCAGCTCACGCTGACGGGCAAGACGACGCAATTGAACCTGCCGTTGGACGCCCTCGGCCGCACGGTGTTTCCGCTGACGAAGGCGGCGTACGACGAGAACGCGGCCCTCGTCCTGAACCGCAAGGGCATGCCGTTCGTGCTGCGCCCGCAGGTGACGATCGCGCCGCGCGCCGACGGCCAGTACGATGCCGCGGACCTGCGCACGGCCTGCGCCCAGGCGCTCGGCTTCGTGCGCTACGTGGATGCGTCGCAGCGCGCGCGCCAGTGCGTCGGCGTGCGCTTCGTGTTCCCAAGGAAGGGATCGGCCGAAACGGCCGGCGCCCGCCTGCGCCACGCGGAGGGCGGCGAGCAGGCGCTGCCCGTGACGTCCGGCGCCGCCTTCACGGGCGATCCCGACGAAGGCTTTCCCATCGTGACCTGGCGCTTCGCCACGGCGCCCGGACGGGCCCAGGTCGTCACCTACAATGCGCCGCTCGCGATCGTCCCGATCTTCGAATAACGCGGTATGCTCATCCGGTTGAAATAACAGGGACGACAATGGACAAGACCATCCTGATCACGGGCGCCAGCCGCGGCATCGGCGCCGCCTGCGCGCTGCTGGCGGCACGGCGCGGCTACACGGTCTGCGTGAATTACCGGGACAACGACGCGGCGGCAAACGCCGTCGTGCAGGCCATCGAAGCGGCCGGCGGCCACGCGTTCGCGGTGGCGGCCGACGTGGCCGAGGAAGACGACGTCGCGCGCCTGTTCGCCGCCATCGATGCGCGCTGCGGCCGGCTCGACGCCCTCGTCAACAACGCCGGCATCCTCGCGCGCCAGTCGCGCGTGGAGCATATGGACGCCGCCCGTATCAACCGCATCCTCGCCACCAACGTCACGGGCAGCTTCCTGTGCGCGCGCGAAGCCGTGCGGCGCATGTCCACGAAGCACGGCGGCAACGGCGGGGCGATCGTGAATCTATCGTCGCGCGCGGCCGTGCTCGGGTCGGCCAACGAATACGTCGATTACGCGGCGTCGAAGGCGGCCGTGGATGCGCTGACGATCGGGTTGTCGAAGGAAGTGGCGCAGGAAGGCATCCGCGTGAACGGCGTGCGGCCGGGGCTGATCGACACGGACATGCATGCCAGCGGCGGCGAGCCGGGGCGCATCCAGCGCCTGCAATCGTCCGTGCCGATGGCGCGGGGCGGCACGGCGGAAGAAGTCGCGGCCGCCGTGCTGTGGCTGCTTTCGGACGAGGCGTCGTATGCGACCGGGACGTTCATCGACGTGTCGGGCGGCCGCTGAGACGCCGGTTGGGCTTGCATTGACCGTCATTCCCGCGAAGGCGGGAATCCAAGTGCTGCATGCGTCGCGTTAACGCGTAAAAATTGGGGGGATAGCGCCAGTGGCGCTATCCCGCCTCCGCGGGGACGACGTTTAGTTCCAGGCCGAAGGCGAGAACAGATAACCCTCGCCCCACACCGTCTTGATCTTCTCGGACAGGTTGTCGTCGAACTTGCGGCGCAGCTTGGAGATGCAGTTGTCGATGCTGCGGTCGAGCCCGTCGAATTCGATGCCGCGCATCTTCTTGAGCAGTTCGTCGCGCGACAGCACGCGCCCGGCGGCCTCGGCCAGCACGAGCAGCAGCTTATATTCCGTGTTGCTGAGCACGCACGGCTGGCCGCGCCACGTGACGCTGCGGTCACTCGTCATGATGCGCAGCGCGCCGAACTCGAGCACGCGGGAATCCGTCGTCGTCTTCGTCTGCGTACGGCGCAGCAGGGCGCGCAGGCGCGCCAGCAGCACGCGCGGCTGCACGGGCTTGTTGACGAAGTCGTCCGCACCCTGTTCCAGTCCCGAGACTTCATCGTACGTATCCTCGCGCGCCGTGAGGATCAGGATCGGCACGTCCGATACGTCCCGGATCTGGCGGCACACGACCATGCCGTCCATGCCGGGCAGCATGAGGTCGAGCACGACGATGTCCGGCACGGCCGTCTTGAAGTGCTCCAGCGCGGCGTCGCCCCGCGTGACGAGGTCGACCGAGAATTCATAGCCGGACAGGTATTCCGTCACCAGTTCCGCGAGGCGCGGATCGTCTTCCACCAACAGTACGCGATACATGATGTTCTCCTTGAGCCCGACATTTTATAAGAGTGGGCAAGGTTGGAGCATGTTTGGTGGGTCGTCATGACAAAAACGTACAGTTTCGCGACAAATCCAGCGTGGACGCCTTCGACCGGGCATCCTCAATCCTCTTTCAGGACTTTCTCGAACGTAAAACGTTCCTGGAAGATGCCTGGTTTTCGCATGAATTTTCCGTGTTGGAGTTTGTTGTCCGCAGTTGCACGCATCGTACGCTGCATATCGAGGTCGAGCTGGTGCAACCCGGTCGCTTCGATACCTTTGCCGACTTCGCACAGCACCTGACGTGAACCCGGCTCACGGCGTGGGGCGAAAATCCCGCTGCCGCCGAATTCAGCGACGTTGCACATCACAATGTGCTGATAAAAGCGGTGCGAATCGGCGATGCAGCACGACCGGTACAAATCGCCGAACGGATTGTGCGACACGACGAACAGGATATCCAATGGCTCGGCGCCGTCTCCCAGGTTCAATCGTTCGATCAATTCCAGGTGGCTGTAGTCGTAACAGATCAGCACCCCGAACGACGCTCCGCTATCGTTCGTAAAGCGGAGTAATTCGCTGCCGCGCTTCAGCGGTTGCCGGTCTTCCGGGTCAGCGCTGCCTTGCGCATCATATTGCGAGCGCGTGATCTTCCGGTAAAACGTAGTCGCCCCTGCTGGACGGTCCGGATGAATGATGACGCACTCGTTCGCATTCTCGTTGTCAGGATAGTCCAGGCCCGCAATCACGATCGTTTTGTTGGCCTTGCTGAATGCGATCAGTTCAGGAAGGAAGGAGCGCGGTACGAAGACTTCGGGCATCACAAGGAAATCCAGATTCGCTGGTTCCTCGCGCAACCGGCAGCGCAGCATGAGTTCATGCAACTTTGCCGTCAGCCGTTGCTTGAAAAAGGCGACTTCGATGTCGGCCTTGTCCAGCCTGTAACCGGTTTTTCGGTAGGTCTCGATGGACAGGGAATCCAGCTGGCAAAAAGCGATAACCGGATTCTTCGAGTTCCACGAGAAATTGTCGATTTGCCTGGGCCGTGCTTGCGGCACGCCAGGGGAAACGTCGAATGTATGTAGAAAACGTTGGGAAGGCAGGATCACATCCCTGCCGTCTCGTGCAGCTTTTTCTGGAAAACCCTTCGTACGATAGGTCTCTCTCAGCTGGCGCAGACAGCCTATTTCGAGCTTCATACTGGCATCGACTTCGGCACTGCCGCGTGCGCCGAACATTTGTCCGGCAGTGCTGAGCGTCGCGTTCTTTTCCTTGCCGATGCGGCGAAACGGTGCAAAGACGCCGGAGCCCCCGAGTTCGCCCACGTTGACGATGACCACGAAGCAGAACAGGCGATGCACGTCGGCCCGGGCATATTCCCAGTAGAGCCTGGATGCAGCGTTATAGGTCACGACGACGAGAAGTTCGATCTCGTAATCCTGCAGCGCCCGGAGAATGTCGATGTGCGTATATTCATGGCAATTTAGTACAGCCCAGCTGACGCACTCCCGGTCACCTTTGAAAATCATGAGCTCGTCCCCCGGCTGGCAATCAAGATCGCCATCTTCGGAAGCGAGGGACAGTTTATTCTGCTCGTATAGCTTGCCACCGCTCGCGATATAGGTGACGTTGCGCTTCTCGATTGTCCCTGCCAATGCCACGACATGCCGTTTGCCCGCATAGTCCCTGACGGCGTCCGGATTTTTCGCGATCGCCGGGTGGTAGGACATGACCGTGAGATCGGTGGTGGGCACATCTTGCAGAAGCCCATTGAATTCCTGGATCTCGTCGGATGTGGCGGTCTCCAATGATCGTTTCAGTCCGTCGAGGTTCCCGATGGTTACGCGATGGGAATCGTTTTGAATCAGGCGAACCGTCAGCAACTCATCGGTCAACCGGAGCGACGACTTTCTGATATTGAGTTTGATGTTCGTGGCCATATTTCCGTTCGTGAGTTCAATTACACGAGTGTGTAGGGAAGTCGACGCCGACGCAATGCCACCTGCATACCAACCGGTGGCCGAAAAAAAAGGCCCGCGTTGGCGGGCCGTAGGTGTGCGATTCGATACATCGCGTTGGCTTGCTCCTGGACGTCGTAACGATGGAACAAGCCGGGCTGATTACGCGAAGTTCTTGTTCACGAAGTCCCAGTTGACGACGTTCCACCATGCCTCGACGAACTTCGGACGGGCGTTGCGGTAGTCGATGTAGTAGGCGTGTTCCCAGACGTCGCAGGTCAGCAGGGCCACGTTCTCGGTGGTCAGCGGGGTGCCGGCGTTCGAGGTGTTGACGATATCGACGGTGCCGTCCGTTTTCTTGACCAGCCAGGTCCAGCCCGAACCGAAGTTGCCGACGGCCGACTTCTGGAATTCTTCCTTGAACTTGTCGAACGAACCCCACTTGGCGTTGATCGCATCGGCGACCGGGCCGGTCGGGGCGCCGCCGCCGTTCGGGGTCATGCAGTTCCAGAAGAAGGTGTGGTTCCACACCTGGGCCGAGTTGTTGAACACGCCGCCCTGGGATTTCTTGATGATCTCTTCCAGCGACAGGTTTTCGAACTCGGTGCCCTTGATCAGGTTGTTCAGGTTCGTGACGTAAGCCTGATGGTGCTTGCCGTAGTGGTATTCCAGCGTCTCGGCCGAGATGTGCGGCTGCAGGGCGTCCTTAGCGTACGGCAGTGGGGGCAGGGTATGTTCCATGTCTTGTTCCTTAGTGTAAGTTGACGGGAGACTTCGAAGTCTCTGCGGTACAGCAATTCGGGCGCCTATTCTAAACCGGTTAGCTAAACGTTGCAGATATGGCTTTGCGAATACACCAGATTGTCATTCGAGTAAGTCCTGTACGCCTGCGACGCTGACCTCGGCACTGCCTTCCGCCAGGCGGATGCGCAACACGTCGCGCGGCTTGATCTGGCCCGGCGCATGTAAAACTTTACCTTTCGCGTTGCTGACGATCGCATAGCCGCGCTCCAGCGTCCGCTGCGGGTTCAGCAGTTCCAGTTGCGCCGCGAGGGCGTTCAATGCCTCGCGCCGCGCGCGCAACTGGTTGCCGACGCTGGCCACGAGGTGGCGCCGGTCGGATTCCAGCCGCGTGCGCAAGCCGCTCCAGTCCGGGCGATGGCGGGCCCAGCGCTGTTGCAGCTGCGCGAGCAGCAGGCCATGGCGGTTCACCGGCGCGCGGACGGCATGCGTCAGACTGCTGGCCATGCCGAGAAGTTTCAGGCGCTGGTGCTGGATCTGGCTCGATGGGCTCAACAGGCGGCGCGACAGGTTGTCGAGGCCCTGGCTCGCGTCGGACAGGACGCGGCCCATCGCGCGGCGCAGGTCGCCCGCGTCCGCCTGCAGCGATGCGACCCAGTCCGCGCGGGCGGTGGCGGCGAGCTCGGCGGCGGCCGTCGGCGTGGCGGCGCGCAGGTCGGCGGCGAAGTCGGCGATGGTGAAATCCGTCTCGTGGCCCACGCCCGAGATCACGGGCATGCTGCACGCCGCGATCGCGCGTGCGACCGCTTCCTCGTTGAAGCTCCACAGGTCTTCGATCGAGCCGCCGCCGCGGCACACGATCAGCACGTCCGCTTCGCGCCGGTGCGACGCGACCGCGATGGCTTCGGCGATCTTCTGCGCCGCCAGCTGGCCCTGCACGGGCGCCGGATACAGCACGATGCGCACGTGCGGCACGCGCCGCCTGAGGGCCGTCAGCACGTCGCGCAGCGCGGCCGCCTGCGGGCTCGTGACGATGCCCACCGTGCGCGCGAACAGCGGCAGCGGACGCTTGCGCCCTTCGTCGAACAGGCCCTCGGCCCCCAGCTTTTCCTTCAGGCGCATGAATGCTTCATACAGCGCGCCCACGCCCGCGCGGCGGATCGCCTCCACGTTGATCTGATAATCGCCGCGCGCGCCATACAGCGTGACGAGGGCGCGCACCTCGACCTTGTCGCCTTCGCGCGGGGTGAAGCCCGCGTACTGGGCGCGGCCGCGGAACATGACGGCGCGCACCTGGGCCGCGTCGTCCTTCAATGTGAAATACCAGTGGCCGCTGGCCGCGCGCGTGAAATTCGAGATCTCGCCGCCGATCCAGACGAGGGGAAAGGTGCGCTCCAGCAGGCGTGCCACCTGCTGGTTGAGGGCGGTGACGGTCAGTACGGGCGGGGCGGCGTAGGCCGGATCGGCGTCTTCGGTGGGGAACATAGGGTTGGGCTCGTTTGAACTGTCCACAAAAACATGGCTGCGCGAAGTGTAAGACACATCTGCTGTAAAACAACAGGTAGTTTTTGTAAACACCTGATTTTTATAGTAAAACGTTGCTGCCTGATTTCGATGCAGCAACCAAATTACCTTACGGATCAATGGCTTGAGTGCATCTTCGGATACTTGGCCACAATCTTATCCACAGTTTATGTGTGAAAGTGGACAAGTCGGCGGTGCTTAAATATTCAGCTTGGATATATTTTCCTAAAGCAATCAAACACTTAGGGCGCTGTCCGAGGCCTTGCTCACATCGTTTTCCACAGTTTATGTGCACAGCCTCCCTTCGAGGCGTATCGCGGGTCCGGTATTCCACTGCTTAAAAAATCTGCACAGAAAAAATACTGTTTAGATTCAAGGACTTTGTATGCGATCAAGGGTCTTGCTCACAATCTTTTCCACAAAATGTGTGAAGAAGACCGGTTGCCCCGGGACGCGACGATAACCTCGTGGCTGCGCGCCCGGAATAGCCGGCCGTCGAAGCGTGTTTGCTGTGCACAAGTCGAAGCTGCCTAAAAATCGGGCTTGGCAAAGAATGCTGAGAGAAATCAAAGAGTTAGTGGGAGAACGATGCGCTTGCTCACATCTTTTTCCACAATTTGTGTGAAAAATCCTGCGGTCGGGCGGTCGTGTCAGTGGATAAGCCTTTGCCCAAAAAACGGGCGCAAAGTATTTCTGCTTAAGAATCAAAGTCTTAAGGGTCGGTTTGTGCGCTTGCGCACAATTTTGTCCACAAAAAATGTGCAGAACGGCAGGATAGAGCCAGACCTGTAGTCAAGCACAACCGTGCCTATTTTTTGGACTCGGAAATTTCTTTGATTAAAATCAAATACTTACCGCTGGGAAAGCTGATTCCTCACAAATTTATCCACAGAAATTGTGGGCAACTACATGCGTACAGACCCCTCGCAAGCCTGTGAAGTTTCTCCCGGGAAGTGCACGCTGACCCTGCCAAGTTTTTACGCACGGAAAAATATCCCTTAAGAATCAAGCCACTTAGCGCCGCTGGACGGTCTTGCACACACTTTTATCCACAGAAAGTGTGCAGAACTCTACTTGCCGCAATTCGGGCAACACGTTACATTGCGCAACTAACTTGTTTCATTGTTTTTTACTTATCCAGGAGTTCCCTTGCTCGCCATTCTTCAAGCCGCCGGCTGGCCCATCTGGCTGTTGCTGATCGCATCGATCATTGCCCTGGCCCTGATCATCGAGCGCCTGATCTACCTGCGCCGCGAAAAGATCCTGCCGCGCCAGCTGCTCGATGAAGTCATCCAGGTCTATCGCAGCGGCAAGGTCACTCCGGATATCGTCGACAAGTTGCAAACGAATTCCCCGCTCGGCACGGTGCTGGCCGCCGCGCTGCGCAATGTCGACGCGCCGCGCGACGTGATGAAGGAATCGATCGAGGAAGCGGGCAGGGGCGTGGCCCACGTGCTGGAACGCTTCCTGACGACGCTCGGCACGATCGCGTCGCTGGCGCCGCTGATGGGCCTGTTCGGCACGGTCGTCGGCATGATCGAGATCTTCGGCGCGCAGAATGCGAGCGGCACGAATCCCGCCCAGTTGGCGCACGGTATCTCGGTGGCGCTGTACAACACCGGCTTCGGCCTGGCGATCGCCATGCCGGCCCTCGTGTTCTACCGCCACTTCCGCGCGCTGGTCGACAGCTTCATCATCGACATGGAGCTGCAGGCCGTGAAATTCGTCGATGTCGTCCACGGTGCGCGCAAATGATCGACTTCCGCCGCGGCCGCAAACGCGAGGATCCGGAAATCAACCTGATCCCGTTCATCGACGTGCTGCTGGTCGTGCTGATCTTCCTGATGGTGACGACCACGTACAGCAAGTTCACCGAACTGCAGATCACGCTGCCGACGGCCGACGCCGAGAAGGCGATCGAGAAGCCGTTCGAGATCAACGTCACGGTCGATGCCAAAGGTAACTACACGGTGAACAACGTGCCCGTCGCGTTCCACGGCGTGGCGAGCCTCGCCGACGACCTGAAACGCGCGGCCAGCACCGGCCCGAACGGCCAGCCGCTGGCGGCGCCCGTGAAGGATCCCGTCATCATCGTCAACGCCGACCAGTTCGCGATGCACCAGATGGTCATCAACGTACTGGAAGCGGCGCGCATGGCCGGGTATGACAAGCTGACGTTCGCGGCGCAGACGGGCGGGCAGAAGTAAGCAGAAAGCAGCGCCGCCCCCGCGCAGGCGGGAGCCTAATTTTGCCGGCGTATCGACAGCGCATGCAGAACTTGGCTTCCCGCCTTCGCGGGGACGACGGATCATCATATGGCATCGTCCCTCGAATCGACACTCACCCGCGCATGGCTCCGGCGCGGGCCGCTCGCCATCGCCCTGTTGCCGCTTGCGCTGCTGCTGCGCGTGCTGGTCGCGTTGCGCGTCGCCCTGTATCGCAGCGGCGTGCTGAAGGCCGGACGCCTGCCCGTGCCCGTCATCGTCGTCGGCAATATCTTCATCGGCGGCACGGGCAAGACCCCGCTGACGATCTGGCTGGCGCAGCAACTGCGCGCGGCCGGGATGCGGCCCGGCGTGATCTCGCGCGGCCACGGCGGGGCCGCGGACGCACCCCGTGAAGTGCTGGCGACGTCGCGCGCGCAGGACGTCGGCGACGAGCCCCTGCTGATCGCCGCGCGTGCCGGCTGCCCCGTCGTCGTGGGCCGCAAGCGCGTGGAGGCCGGGCGCCATCTGCTGGACCTGCACCCCGACGTGGACGTGCTGATCACCGACGACGGCCTGCAGCACTATGCGCTCGCGCGCGACGTGGAAATCATCCTGTTCGACGGCCGCGGCACCGGCAACGGCTGGACCCTGCCGGCCGGCCCGCTGCGCGAACCGCCGTCGCGCCGGCGCGATGTCACCGTCGTCAACGCGGCGGAGATCACGCCGGCGCTGGCCGCCGCGGTGGGCGGCGATCCCTGGCAGATGCGCCTCGCGGGCGACCATGCCGAGCGCCTGATGGATGCGGACGAGCGCGTGCCGTTGACCGCGCTGCGCGGAAAACGCGTGCTGGCGGCGGCCGGCATCGGCAATCCGGGGCGCTTCTTCGCGCTGCTGCGCGCCGCGGGCCTGGACGTCGCCGAGCTGCCGCTGCCCGACCACCACGACTTCCTCGACGACCCGTTTCGCGCCGTCGACGCCGACGTCATCCTGGTGACGGAGAAGGATGCAGTAAAATGTCGGCAACTTGAAACAATCAACAACGACCCGCGCGTGTGGGTCGTGCCGGTCGGCGCGCAGATCGATGCCGCGCTGGCTGCCCAAATCGTGGAGAAATGTCGTGGACGCCCGACTGCTTGATATCCTGGTCTGCCCGCTGTGCAAGGGACCGCTCGAATATGACAAGAAAGCGCAGGAACTGATCTGCCGCCCGGACCGCCTCGCGTATCCGATCCGCGACGGCATTCCGATCATGTGGGCCGAAGAGGCGCGCAAGGTCGAGCCCGCGCTTTGACTCACTGGCTATTCCTGTGAGTTTCGTTGTCATCATCCCGGCACGCCTGGCGTCGACGCGGCTGCCGAACAAGCCGCTCGCGGACCTGGGCGGCAAGCCGATGGTCGTGCGTGTGGCCGAACGCGCGCAGCAATCGGGCGCGTCCCGCATCATCGTCGCCACCGATCACGCCGACATCGCCGCCGCCTGCGCCGCGCATGGCGTGGAAGCCTGCATGACGCGTTCGGATCACCCGTCCGGCACCGACCGCATCGCCGAAGTGGCGCACCTGCTCGGCCTTGCGCCGGATACGGTCGTCGTCAACCTGCAGGGCGACGAACCGCTGATCGACCCCGCGCTGTTGGCCGCCTGCGCCGCGCGTATCTCGGCCGACGTGCCGATGGCCACCTGCGCCCATCCGCTCTCCGACGTCGCCGATGCCTTCAATCCGAACGTGGTGAAGGTCGTGCTGGACAAGCTCGGGCGCGCGCTGTACTTCTCGCGGGCCACGATCCCCTGGCACCGCGACGGCTTTGCCGCCACTCGCGAGCAACTGCCTGCTGGTTACGTACCGCTGCGCCACATCGGCCTGTACGCGTACAGCAATGCGTTCCTGCAGCGCTACCCACAGCTGGAACCGTCGCCGCTCGAATCCATCGAAGCCCTGGAACAATTGCGCGTGCTGTGGCACGGCGTGCCGATCGCCGTGCACGTGACGGCCGAGGCGCCCCATGCGGGTGTCGACACCCCGGCTGACCTGGAGCGCGTGCGACTTTTCTACGCGTCTTGATCCGCGTGGAAACTACTCTTCAGGCTGCTTGCGCCAGGTCAAACGGCTGAGAGATCGGCCGCCGTCAGTGGCGTTTAATGCTGCTTTTGTGGTAAGTTTCGTATCAGCTAGTCAGATATGCATCAAGGCGGTTATCTGTTCCCAAACTAACCGCCTCTACAAGAATTATTAAATACCTTTAGGAATCCCTTCATGCGTCTCATTTTGTTAGGAGCCCCCGGCGCCGGTAAAGGCACCCAGGCGAACTTCATCAAAGAAAAATACAACATCCCCCAAATCTCTACCGGCGACATGCTGCGTGCGGCCATCAAGGCCGGCACCGAGCTGGGCCTGGCTGCGAAAAAAGTGATGGATGCGGGCCAGCTGGTGTCGGACGACATCATCATCGGCCTGGTGAAGGAGCGCCTGAAGGAAGCTGACTGCGCCAACGGCTACCTGTTCGACGGCTTCCCGCGCACGATCGCGCAGGCCGACGCCATGAAGGACAGCGGTGTGAAGATCGACTACGTGCTGGAAATCGACGTGCCCGACGAACTGATCGTCGAACGCATGAGCGGCCGCCGCAGCCACCCGGCATCGGGCCGCGTCTACCACGTGAAGTTCAACCCGCCGAAGGTCGAAGGCAAGGATGACGTGACGGGCGAACCGCTGGTCCAGCGCGACGACGACACGGAAGAAACGGTCAAGAAACGCCTGGCCGTGTACCACAACCAGACCGAAGTCCTGCTCGGCTACTACAACAAGTGGGCGGAATCGGGTCTGCCGGGCGCGCCGAAGTACCGCAAGATCTCGGGCGTCGGCCCGGTCGAACAGGTGCGCGACGCCGCATTCGCGGCACTCGCAGACTGAGCGCCAGGGCGGCGCGAGCCGCTCTTTTTGGCTCCGGATGACTAATGCCATCCGTCCAGGTTTTTAGATCAAAGTTTTGTCGCACGCCTGTGCGGCGAATGCAGCAAGGTTGGCCGTACCGCAGCTCAGCTCAACTGAGCTCAACTAAGCGCACGCGGCCTTTCGACTCTGTGGTGGCTTGATCGAAGAACGAGGGGGACGACATGGCATCCGCGCAGCTCATCTTCGCCGTCGCGTGCGGCGTCATCGCGGTATTCTACGGGCTGTGGTCGCGCAGTTGGGTCCTGCACCAGGATCCCGGCAACGGCCGCATGCAGGAAATCTCGCTGGCCATCCAGCAGGGGGCTTCGGCCTACCTGGCGCGCCAGTACCGGACGATCGCCATCGTGGGCGTCGTCCTGCTGATCGCCATCTACTTCCTGCTCGGCGCGGCCACCGCAGGCGGCTTCCTGGCCGGCGCGCTGCTGTCCGGGGCCTGCGGCTTCATCGGCATGAACGTGTCCGTCCGCGCCAACGTGCGCACGGCGCAGGCGGCCGCGACCGGGCTCGACCAGGCGCTGAACGTCGCCTTCCGCGGCGGTGCGATCACGGGCATGCTCGTGGTCGGGCTGGGCCTGCTGGGCGTCGCGCTGTTCTATTGGATCCTCATGCTGCGCGCCGACACTGCCCTCACGCAGCATGAGGTCATCCAGCCGCTCGTGGGCCTCGCGTTCGGCGCGTCGCTCATTTCGATTTTCGCGCGCCTGGGCGGCGGCATCTTCACGAAAGGCGCGGACGTCGGCGCCGACCTCGTCGGCAAGGTCGAGGCCGGCATTCCCGAGGACGATCCGCGCAATCCCGCCGTCATCGCCGACAACGTGGGCGACAACGTCGGCGATTGCGCCGGCATGGCGGCCGACCTGTTCGAAACGTACGTCGTCACGCTGGTCGCCACGATGCTGCTCGGCTCGCTGGTGATCCCGGGGATGGGCGGCACCGGCACCGTGTATCCGCTGCTGCTGGGCGGGATCTCCATCCTCGCGTCCATCGTCGGCTGCTCGCTCGTGAAGAACCATCCGGGTCACAAGATCATGTACGCGCTGTACACGGGGCTGTGGTGGTCGGCCGCGCTGTCGCTGATCGGGTTCGCCGTCGTCACGTGGCTCGTGTGGCCGGACGATGCGATGCGCTGGCGCATGCTGGGCTGCGCCACGGTCGGCATCGCGCTCACGGGCCTGATGGTCTATATCACCGAGTACTACACGGCCACGGAATTCGGCCCCGTGCGCCACATCGCCGAAGCGTCGACGACCGGCCACGGCACCAACATCATCGCGGGGCTGGGCGTGTCGATGAAGTCCACCGCGTATCCCGTGCTCGTCGTGTGCGCCGCGATCCTCGTCGCGTACCAGCTGGGCGGCCTGTACGGCATCGCGATCGCGGCCACCGCCATGCTGTCGATGGCCGGCATCATCGTCGCGCTGGATGCCTACGGCCCGATCACCGACAACGCCGGCGGCATCGCCGAGATGAGCGGCATGCCGGACCAGGTGCGCGCCGTCACCGACCCGCTGGATGCCGTCGGCAACACGACGAAGGCCGTCACGAAGGGGTATGCGATCGGCTCCGCGGGGCTGGCGGCCCTCGTGCTGTTCGCCGACTACACGCATGTGCTGGAGGCGCACGGCACGCATATCGCGTTCGACCTGTCGAATCCGATGGTGATCGTCGGCCTGTTCATCGGCGGCCTCGTGCCCTATCTGTTCGGCGCGCTGGCGATGGAAGCGGTGGGGCGGGCGGCGGGTGCCGTCGTGCTCGAGGTGCGGCGCCAGTTCCGCGACATCGTCGGTATCATGGCGGGCACCGGCAAGCCGGAATACGACAAGGCCGTCGACATGCTGACGGCGTCCGCGATCCGCGAAATGGTGCTGCCGTCGCTGCTGCCCGTGATCGTGCCTATCCTCGTCGGCATGCTGCTGGGGCCTGCGGCGCTGGGCGGCATGCTGATGGGGACGATCGTGACCGGACTCTTCGTCGCGATCTCGATGACGACGGGCGGCGGTGCTTGGGACAACGCCAAGAAATATATCGAGGACAACCACTACGGCGGCAAGGGGTCCGATGCGCACAAGGCGGCCGTCACGGGCGACACGGTGGGCGACCCGTACAAGGACACGGCCGGGCCGGCCGTGAATCCGCTCATCAAGATCATCAACATCGTGGCGCTGCTGCTGGTCCCGCTGCTGCCGGCCGGCGGCTGGCTGGCCGTGTCGGAACCGCAGGCGCTGTATGGCAACCCCGCCGCGACCGCGCGTGCACCCGCAGCGGCCCCGAAAGCTGCGGTTCAGCGCCCGAGCGCCTCGCTGAGCGCGCTTTCCAGCGACGCGCGGTCCGAATCGCCGCGGTAGCGCACGCCGTTGATGTAGAAGGTCGGGGTGCCGGTCGCGCCGTCGTGGCGGGCGCGCTCGGCGTCCGCCTGCACGCGTGCGCGGTGGCGGCGTTCCAGGACCTCGGCGCCGAAGCGCTCGATGTCGAGATCGAGGTTTTGCGCCAGCACGGCGAGATCCTGCTTGTCGAACACCTGGCGCTGCTGTTCATACAGCGCGTCGTGCATGTCCCAGAACCGGTCCTGGCTGCCGGCGGCCTCGGCCGCTTCCGACGCCAGTTCGGCCAGCGGGTGCAGATGCGCCAGCGGCAGATGGCGGTAGACCAGGCGGATCCCGCCGAACCGCTCGTCCAGGTCGCGCAGCGCGACGTGGGCGCGCGCGCTGTACGGGCACTGGAAGTCCGCATATTCGATCACCGTCAGCGCGGCATCCGCCGGGCCGCGCACGTGTTCGTCGTTGCCGATCTCGTCAACTCGTTTCATTCATGTCTCCTGGTCGCGTCGAGGCGCCATCATGACACGGCAGGCGTATTTGTGTAGTAAATTTTCACCCGGAAAGAAGATAGGTGTAAAAACAAAACAGATGGCGACGAGTTAGCCTCCGTTGCGGTACAGTAGCGTTATCAGCGGTTTTGTTTATTGAACAAGCCGCGCCAGCTTACTAACCAAATGGAGAAAACCATGACGACCAATCTGGGAGGAAAGGGCGTAACCGACGCCCTCGGCCTTGAGTCCACCGACGCACCGTGCCAGGACAGCATGCAGCAGGCCGACGGTGCCGAACGCGCCGAACTGCAGCGCGCGCTGCTGGTCTACGGCATGGCCGGCGCGCTCGGCGCCGGGCAGGCCCGCGGCGCCATCGGCGACGTGCGCAACTGACCGGTAACGCCGGTCGCACGAACGGGACCCGCGCGGTCCCGTTTTTTATTGGCTGTGTTCGCGCTATTTATGTGAACTGTCATTCGTTGCAGAGGTCATACGCATCGTCGAGTTAACTCATGAGGAGTGACGATGCGCGGCCTGACGTTCGACGAATT
>NZ_JASNRB020000047.1:0-19777 GCF_030411975.2 Massilia orientalis
CTGGTGCCCACGGAGGGACTCGAACCCCCACACCTCGCGGCACATGGACCTGAACCATGCGCGTCTACCAATTCCGCCACGTGGGCATGCAAAACATCAAAACGTACAACAAACTGCGGTAGCTTCTGGTGCCCACGGAGGGACTCGAACCCCCACACCTCGCGGCACATGGACCTGAACCATGCGCGTCTACCAATTCCGCCACGTGGGCATACAAAACCACTTCAATGCTCGCCAGCTGGTGCCCACGGAGGGACTCGAACCCCCACACCTCGCGGCACATGGACCTGAACCATGCGCGTCTACCAATTCCGCCACGTGGGCATACAAAACCACTTCAATGCTCGCCAGCTGGTGCCCACGGAGGGACTCGAACCCCCACACCTCGCGGCACATGGACCTGAACCATGCGCGTCTACCAATTCCGCCACGTGGGCATTGGACCGCTTTGCTTGCATTGCTCGACGTTGCCGTCGAATTCCGCTACGATATCAGGCTTTGCCGTTTTGCGCTAGACCAACTTTCGATCGATTCCGGCGCGCATCGCCTGCGCAGCGCCTTCGTTTTCGGCTGGGCCGTTTCCGAAGAGACCGAAAGTATAGCGGATGGATGGCAAATGTCAAAGTCCCTCCGAGCGGGACTATCCCTGCACGCTTCACGGACGACGTTAGGCGAATCCGCCGGTCCTCCGTTACACTACGCGTGCCTACGTGTCAATGTAACGATATCCGCGCCGTCAGATGGACGGCGCCACCACCAAGAAGATAAAGAATACAAATTTGAAGCACCCAACACATACCATTCCAAGCCGCGAGGAAATCCTCGGCGTGTTCCGTGAGGCCAAGGGCCCGCTCGACAGCGGCGCCCTGGCCCGAGCCCTGCAAGTCAACCCGGAAGCGGAAGGCGTGCTCACGCGCCGCTTGAATGCGATGGAGCGCGACGGCCAGTTGCGCGCCAATCCCGCGGGCGAATATGCGCTCACGGACCACTCGAGTTTCATTTCCGGCCGCATCAGCGCGCACCGCGACGGCTTCGGCTTCGTCATCCCGGACGAGGGCGGCGAAGACCTGTTCCTGCCCGATAAGGAAATGCAGAAAGTCCTGCACGGCGACCGCGTGCTGGCCCGCGTCGTCGGCACCGACCGCCGCGGCCGCGCCGAAGGCACCATCGTCGAAGTCACGGAACGCGCCAACACCCACGTCATCGGCCGCCTGCTGAACGAGAACGGCGTCTGGGTCGTCGCACCGGAAGACAAGCGCATCGGCCAGGACATCCTCGTGTCCGGCTCGCCGGGCAAGGCGAAGTCCGGCCAGGTCGTCAGCGTCGAACTCCTCGAGCAGCCGTCGCGCTTCCGCCAGCCCACCGGCAAGATCGTCGAAGTGCTCGGCGAACTGGACGACCCGGGCATGGAGATCGAGATCGCCGTGCGCAAGTTCGGCGTGCCGCACATCTTTTCGCCGGCCGCCATCAAGCAGGCCAATAAACTGCCGAACGAGGTGCGCGACGCCGACCTCGCGGACCGCGTCGACCTGCGCGACGTGCCACTCGTCACGATCGACGGCGCGGATGCACGCGACTTCGACGACGCCGTCTACTGCGAACCCGTCAAGATCGGCCGCACGAAGGGTTATCGCCTGCTCGTCGCCATCGCCGACGTGAGCCACTACGTGAAGCCGAACGATGCGCTCGACGGCGATGCGATCGAACGCTCGACGTCCGTGTACTTCCCGCGCCGCGTGATCCCGATGCTGCCGGAAAAGCTGTCGAACGGCCTGTGCTCGCTGAACCCGGCCGTCGATCGCCTCACGCTCGTGTGCGACATGGTCGTCACGATGGACGGCGAAGTGAAGGCGTACCAGTTCTACCCGGCCGTGATGCACTCGGCGGCGCGCCTGACCTATGACGAGGTCGCCGCCATCCTGGGCAACACGAACGGACCCGAAGCGGGCCGCCGCCCCGGCATCGTGCCGCACCTGCTGAACCTGAACGAAGTGTTCCGCGCGCTGCTGCAGGCACGCCAGGAGCGGGGCGCCATCGACTTCGAGACGACCGAAACGTATATCGTCTGCAATGCGATGGGCAAGATCGAAAAAATCCTGCCGCGCACCCGCAACGACGCGCACCGCCTGATCGAGGAATGCATGCTGGCCGCCAACGTGTGCGCCGCGGACTTCCTGATCCGCCATGACCAGCCGAGCACGTTCCGCATCCACGCGGTGCCGACCGAGGAAAAGCTGAACCAGCTGCGCACCTTCCTGAAGCAGGTGGGCCTGAACCTGGGCGGCGGCACGACGCCGCAGGCGCGCGATTACGCCGAACTGATGACGCGCATCAAGGAGCGTCCGGACGCCACGCTGCTGCAGACGATGCTGCTGCGTTCGATGCAGCAGGCCGTCTACAGCCCGGACAACGTCGGCCACTTCGGCCTTGCGTACGAAGCCTATGCGCATTTCACGAGCCCGATCCGCCGCTACCCCGACCTGCTGACGCACCGCGCCATCAAGGCCGTGCTGAAGGGCAAGAAGTACGAGCCGACCGGTATCGACCTGTCCAAGCTGAACACGACCGTGTCGAAAGCGGTGCGCAAGCAGGCGACGAAGGACAAGGCCGAAGGCAAGCAAAAGGATCCGAAGGACCTGACGATCTGGGATGCCCTGGGCGTGCACTGCTCGGCCAACGAACGCCGTGCCGACGAGGCGTCGCGCGACGTCGAGAACTGGCTCAAGTGCTACTACATGAAGGACAAACTCGGCGAGGAATTCACGGGCGTGATCTCGGGCGTGACGCCGTTCGGCATCTTCGTCCAGCTCGACCAGCTGTTCGTCGAAGGCCTCGTGCACGTCACGGGCCTCGGCACGGATTATTTCCAGTACGACGAAGCCCGCCACGAACTGCGTGGCGAACGCACGGGCCAGGTGTACCAGCTGACGGGACGCGTCACGGTGCAGGTGGCGCGCGTCGACCTGGAATCGCGCAAGATCGACCTCGTGCTGGCGCAGCCGAAAGACGTGGAGCCGGCGCCGCTGGAACGTGCCCGTGCCGCCGCGCTGGACTCCATGGAGCCGAAGGCACCGCGCCGCAGGAAAGCAAAAGCGGCGAAGAACGGTGCCGTGCCGGTCTCGCAGCAGGAAGCCCGCGCAACGCCGGCCGAACCGGCCGCCTCCACGTTCGGCGCCACCGACGAAGGCGAAGAGGATGTCGTGTTCGTGCCGCCCACGCGCGGCCGCCGCGGCCCCCGCAACGCCTCATCCGCAGCAAAACCGACCGCGACGAAAAAGACCGCGGCGAATAAAAGCGCTCCCACAAAGAGCGCCTCCAAAACCAGGAAGAAGAAGTAACGCATGAAAAATAAAATGATTTTTGGCTTCCACGCCGTCACCTCGCGCCTCCGCCACGAGGCCGCCAGTGTGGAAGAGATCTTCGTCGATGCCGGCCGCCAGGACCGCCGCATGCAGGACCTCATCGCCAACGCGAAGTCGGCCGGCGTGCGCGTGATGCCCGTCGACGCCGAGCGCCTCGACAAGATCGTCGGCACCCGCCGCCACCAGGGCGTGATCGCGTTCGCGAGCCAGCTGTCGCTGGCGCGCAACCTGGACGAGTTGCTGGATGCCGTGGAAGGGCCGCCGCTGCTGCTGATCCTCGACGGCATCACCGACCCGCACAACCTGGGCGCCTGCCTGCGCGTGGCGGACGGCGTCGGCGCGCATGCCGTCATCGCCCCGAAGGACCGCTCCGTCGGCCTGAACGCGACGGCGGCCAAGGTCGCCAGCGGTGCCGCCGAGACCGTGCCTTATATCACCGTGACGAATCTGGCGCGCACGATGCGCGACCTGAAGGAGCGGGGCATCTGGCTGATCGGCACGTCCGACGATGCCGACAAGGGCTTGTACGAAGGGGATTTCACGGGCCCGACGGCGCTCGTGATGGGCTCGGAAGGCGAGGGCATGCGCCGCCTGACCCGCGAGACCTGCGACATCCTCGTTTCCATTCCCATGTTCGGCTCGGTCGAGAGCCTGAACGTCTCCGTGGCCTCGGGCGTCTGCCTGTACGAGGCCCGTCGCCAGCGCCTGGCGCGCGAGCCGCAGTAATCCCACCGTCGTCCCCGCGCAGGCGGGGACCCATACTGAGCGGCCGACGTCCTGACATTCAGGGCCTTTCTTATTATCAGAAATTACGATTTCTGATACTCGGCATGGGTTCCCGCTTCCGCGGGAACGACGTCTCTCCAAAATTGATTCCCTCATAAGCAAGTACGGCGCGGATACGCTACCATGCTGCTTCACTTGCACGAATCACGACTATGTTTTCCAACCTGCGCGAAGATATCCAGAGCATCATCGAACGCGACCCTGCGGCCCGTAACGCATGGGAAGTGCTCACCTGCTACCCGGGCCTGCATGCCGTCGTCATGCACCACTGGGCGCATGCTTGTTGGCGCGCCAACTTCCGTTGGCTGGGCAGGTTCATCTCGTATTTCGCACGCATTCTGACGGGCATCGAAATCCACCCGGGAGCCACGATCGGCCGCCGCGTGTTCATCGACCACGGCTTCGGCGTCGTGATCGGCGAGACGGCCGTCGTCGGCGACGATTGCACGATCTACCAGGGCGTCACCCTGGGCGGCACGACGCTCGTCGCGGGCACGAAGCGCCATCCGACCCTGGAGCGCGGCGTGATCGTGGGGGCCGGCGCGCAGGTGCTCGGCGCGTTCACGGTCGGCGAATACGCGAAGGTGGGCTCGAACGCCGTCGTCGTCAAGCCGGTTCCGGCCGGCGCGACGGCCGTCGGCAACCCGGCCCACATCGTGCGCAAGGAAGATCAGACGCGCAGCGCCCAGATGTTCGCCGCGTACGGCGTCACGCCGAACGGCGACGATCCGTTGTCGAAGGCGCTCCGCAACCTGATCAACCACGTGGCCCAGCAGGACGAGCAGATCGAGCGCATGTGCGCGACGATGAAGGCGGCCGGCATCCGCTGCCATACCCCGGACGAGAGTGATAAACTCGACCAGGCACAACTGAACCGGCTCGTAGATTAAAGGACCACCACTGATGCAAGACGACATCCCGGGCAGCTTCGACCCGGCATCCGACCTCGACCCCAACGAAATCCGCGTACTGGGCGTCCTTGCCGAAAAAGAGGCGCTGACGCCCGACAATTACCCCATGTCGCTGAATGCGGTGATGAACGGCTGCAACCAGCTGTCCAGCCGCGATCCCGTGATGCAGCTGTCGGAAGACGTCGTCCACGACACCCTGCAGCGCCTCATGCAGCGCAAACTCGTGAACGGCATCGCCCAGGCCGGCGCACGCGTCATCAAGTACGAGCACCGCATGCGCATCAAGTGGACGCTCGAGCAGGACAAGGTCGCCGTGCTGGCCGTGCTGATGCTGCGCGGCCTGCAGACGGCGGGCGAGATCCGCAACCGCACGGGCCGCCTGCACGATTTCAAATCGGTGGCCGAAGTGGAAAGCGCGCTGCAATTCCTCATCGACAAGTACCCGCCGCTCGTCGTCCGGCTCGAACGCTTGCCCGGGACGAAGGAATCCCGCTACGGGCAATTGCTCGGCGGGGCTATCGACGTTGCGCGCGTGGATGCGGGCGGTGCTGCAGCCGCCGGCGCGGCCGGCGGCTCGACGGGCGCCCGCGTGGCGCAGCTGGAGCAGGAAGTGGCCGCGCTGCGCAGCGAAGTCGACGAACTCAAGGCGCAGTTCGCGGCGTTTCGTCAGCAGTTCGAGTAAGGTCCGCGGACACGCCTTCGTCGAATTGCACGAGGGCGTCGTCCGGCCAGCCCGTGTCGCCGATCGGCACCATCATGTTCCAGCCGTGTGTTTCCAGCGTGCGCGACCGTTCGCCATCGCGCAGCACGGCCCGCACGCCCGGCCGCGGCGCCGGCGTGCCGTAGTTGAAATCCTTTTTGGCGCACCAGTCCGACGTCAGCATCAGCGTGTTGATTGCAGCCTTCGCCATGAATGGCATCTGGTCCTTGACGATGGCGATGGTGACGCGGCACTCCAGGCGCAGGTCGCCCAGCCGGCGGACGTTGTCCGGCAGGCCGGCCGTGCGTACCTCCGGATGCCCCGTGTACAAACCGTTCTTCTGGTTCAGGATGAACGTGGCGTCCGCATCGTAGGCGGCCTGGTTGCGGCCGACGGTGAGCAGGCCCGCGGCATCGATGGGGACGTCTTCCTGGAAGCTCCCGTCGTCGCTTGCGAGCCGCAGCCGCAGGCCGTCGCCCGCGTTCGCCGGGGCGCCTTCCGCGTGGCGCATGCGGAAGCGGAGCAGGGCGTGCGGCGCCAGCGCGCGGTGCGCGTCGAACGCGTCGAGGCCGGCCGCGACGCTGCGGTACGAGCGCATTTCCGGATCCGCGATGCCCTTCACCTGCACGGACGGCACGGGGTCGTCCGCATGCGCGGCGGGCAGGGCGCAGGCCAGCAGCGCGCACAGCGCTACAGTCGTACGCTTCATGGCGCGGCTCCTTCCGGCGCGACGAACGCGAGGTCGACGACGGCATCGTTGCCCCAGCTGGCGTCATACAGCGGGAGTTCGAACTGGCGCCCCTTCACCTTCAGCGGCAGCGTGCGCTCGCCTTCGCGCAGCATGGCGGACGCGAGCGGCGACTCCACGTTCAAGGACCACGTGCGATCCTGGTCCTTGAAGAAACTGCACCAGTCGCCCGTCAGGAACACGGTGTTGGCCAGCGCGACGGCCCAGAACGGCGCCTCTTTCTTGGCGACGGTGACGAAGACCTGGCATTCGAGCCGCAGGTCGCCCAGGCGGCGCTGGTTGTCGGCCAGGCCCGGCGTGCGCACGTAGGGCCAGACGCGGACCTCCTTGCGCCTGCGGCTCAGCACGAGTTCCGCGTCGGCATCCCACGCCGGCTGGCTGCGCGGGACGTCGAACAGCGCGTCGGCGCCGACCGGCAGCGCCAGCGCGAACGCATCGGCGGTCAGCTTCGCGGTCGGCAGGTCGCCTTCGAGCAGGGCACCGCCACGCTTGCGTACGGCGAACCGCAGTTGCGGGACGGCGGGCGCCAGCGCGTGCTGCGCGTCGAAGGTGTCGAGGCCGGCCGCGATGGCGCGGTAGGAATGCATCTCCGGATTCTTGATCGAATTCACGTGCACGACGCCTTCGCGGCTTGCGCCCGGCTCGACGTCCTGGGCGCAGGCCGCGGCGGACAGCAGGGAGAGGGCGAGGAGGGTGGCGCGCACGGCTTCAGCCCTCGTCGCGCCAGCGACGCATGCGGATGGCGGCATACAACATCGCGACGCCCAGCACCACGCCGATCCACGCATCGGCGCCGGCCAGCGACAGGTAGGACTGGGACACGAGCCCGCCCATGTCGACACCGTGTTCGGTCGGACGCATGCCCGTCTGCAGGCCAGGCTGGAACGTGAACCAGATGCCAGGCACGATGCCGCCGAGGATGCGGGCGACGACGTCGCTCGCATAGTGCGACAGCAGCAGCGTCTGGCCGGAAAAATTCTCGAGCGCGGCGTTGACCCACTTGATGACGACGAGCGCGACGACCGGCACGCCGACGGCCCACAGGAACGGCTTCGATTTCGCCCAGCTCGACACGAGCATCAGCCAGCCTACGGTCGGCAGCGCCCACACGACGTACACCGGCAGCAGGGCGGCGAGGCGCAGCGGCGACAGGTACAAATCGGACGACGCAAGCAGCGACGCGAACAGATTCAGTCCCTGTGTGCTGAGCGCCAGGCAGGCGATGAAGAGCAGGGCCAGCGAGGCGGCGACGGCCAGCACGAGCGTGATCGCGGGTGCGACGACCATCGCCATGACGGCCTTCGACAGCACCGTCATCGGATCGGACACGGGCAGCGATTTCCAGAACAGGATGCTGCGGTCGCGGCGCTCGTCGTACAGTGCGCCGAGGCAGTAGAAGAACACGACGCCGACCAGGATCGCGAACAGCGGCGCCGATGCGCCCAGGTACATGCCGGTGGCGATCTTCGCGACCACCAGCTTCGTTTCCTCGGGCAGGATCTGGTCGAGACGGGCGTGATCCAGCGTCTGGCCGTTGATCGTCACGTGCGCGGGTATGCCGTGCTGCATGATGCCGTAGGTGATCGTGCAGCCCAGCAGCACGACGAGCAGTGAGCCGACGATGAGCGGCGCCCAGAACATCGAGCCCTTATGCTCCCAGAACTCTCGCTTGAGCAGCCATTTCATGGTGTTCGTATTCATGCGTAGGTTCCTTTCATGGTCGCGACGAACAAATCGGCGACGGACGGGTTACGGGTTTCGCCGAGCGCGGCCAGCTGCTGGCGCGACGCGCCGCCGGGGCCGGCATCGAACAGCAGCACGGCCTTGCCGAATACGGTGCGGCGGTCGAGCGGCTGCAGCGCGTTGGCGGCGCTCAGTTTCTCTTGCGGCACCATCACCTCGACATAGCGCTCGCCGATCTCTTCCATCGACGCGGCGAGCACGATGCGGCCGTCGCGGATGAACATCAGGTCGGTCAGGATGTGCTCGACTTCTTCGACCTGGTGCGTCGTGATGACGATCGTCTTGTGCTCGTCAAAATAGTCTTCCAGCAGGTTCTGGTAGAACTGCTTGCGGTAGATGATGTCCAGGCCCAGCGTGGGTTCGTCCAGCACGAGCAGCTTCGCATCGATGGCCATCACGAGGGCCAGGTGCAGTTGCACGATCATGCCCTTGGACATCTCCTTGACCTTCATGCCAGGCTGCAGCTTCGTGTTCGCGATATAGCGTTCCGCTTTCTCGCGGTTGAAGCGCGGGTGCACGCCGGCCACGAAGTCGATGGCGTCGCGCACGCGCAGCCAGCGCGGCAGGATCGCCACGTCGGCGATGAAGCAGACGTCCTGCATCAGCTCGTCGCGGTGGGTGCGCGGGTCGAGACCCAGCACGGACAGCTCGCCTTCGAACGGGATCAGGCCCAGCGCGGCCTTCAGCGTGGTGGTCTTGCCCGAGCCGTTCGGGCCGATCAGGCCGACGATGCGGCCGGCGGGGATGGTGAAGTCGATGCCGTTCACCGCCGTGCGCTTGCCGTAGCGCTTCGTGAGGTTTTTCGCTTCGATCACGGCGCTCATTTGTCGCCTCCGGCCGGTTCGCGCAGCAATTGGTCGATGTCGAGGCCGAGGCGGCGGATCCGCTCCAGCATCGCCGGCCACTCCTCGCGCAGGAAGCGCTCCCTTTCGCTGGCGAGCAGTTTCTCGCTCGCACCTTCCGTGACGTACATACCGATCCCCCTTCGTTTTTCCACTAAGTTGTCGTCGACCAGTTCCTGGTAAGCCTTCGAGACCGTGATCGGATTCAGCTGGTATTCCGCTGCGATCTGGCGCACGGAGGGGAGCGGATCCCCGGCCTTCAGGGCGCCATCGAGCATCATACCGATCACCCTGTCCTTCAATTGCCGGTAGATTGGAGAGTTGTCATTCCAGCCGATGGTCATTGCCGGCCTCCTTGCGTCGCGGTGCAGTCCATGTCATGCCTGCCTCCATGTTGGTGATGTAGAGTCGTGGTGTTGTAGTGAAGTATAACACCATGCCGGCAATGGTCAATACAGCATCGACCTAGCAGGATTGAGGGGTTTAGATCGTGCGACCGTCGAGATCGCAACGCAGGATGCGGCCGTCTTCGTCGATCGCGATCCAGCCGCCGCGGATGGGATCCGCGTCGAGTTCCCAGTCCGGCAGTACATAACGCCGCTGGCCGTCGGCCTCGTGCAGGGCGGGGCGGTGGGTGTGGCCGTGGATGATGACGTCCGTGTCCGTATCCGCATGCAGCGCGGCGACGGCGGCCGGGGTGACGTCCATGATCTCGTAGGATTTTTCGCCGTGCGCCGCGCGGCTGCCTTCGCGCAGGCCGGCGATGATCGCCTTGCGCTGGGCCAGCGGCATGGCGAGGAACTGGCTTTGCCATGCCGGGTCGCGCACCTGGGCACGGAAGGCCACGTACTCGACGTCGTCCGTGCACTGGGCGTCGCCGTGTACCAGGACGACCTGGCGGCCGCCGATGGTCGCCACGTGCGGTTCGGGCAGCAGGGTGAGGCCGGCCGCGTCGGCGAAGCCGGTGCCGACGAGGAAGTCGCGGTTGCCGCCGAGCCAGTAGACGGCCGTGCCGCCGTCGCTCACGCGGCGCAGCGCCGTGGCGACGCTGCGGTTGAACGGGTCGTCGAGGTCATCGTCGCCGGCCCAGTATTCGAAGATGTCGCCGAGCAGATAAAGCCGCTCGGCATGCGCCGCGCGTTCGGCCAGGAAGCGGAAAAAGGCTTCGGCCGTACGCGGGTGGGATGCCTGCAGGTGCAGGTCGGAAATGAAGAGTGCGAGCGTGCGCGCGGTCATGGCTTCCAGGATCAATCGCCGGAGCAGGGCCCGCGCGTCATGCCTGCCTTGTTCAGATTACTGGACGATTTCGATCTTCTCGATGACGACGTCTTCGCTCGGCACGTCCGAGTGCATGCCGGCGCGGCTCGTCTTGACGTTGTTGATCTGGTCGACGATGTCCTGGCCTTCGACGACCTTGCCGAACACGGCATAGCCCCAGCCGTCCTGGCCCGGGTAGTTCAGGAAGTCATTGTTCTTAGTGTTGATGAAGAACTGGGCCGATGCCGAGTGCGGGGCCATCGTGCGGGCCATGGCGATCGTGTACTTGTCGTTCTTGAGGCCGTTCTTCGCTTCGTTCTCGACGGTCTGCTCGGTCGGCTTTTGCTTCATGCCCGGCTCGAAACCGCCGCCCTGGATCATGAAGTCCTTGATCACGCGATGGAAGATCGTGTTCGAGAAGTGACCCTTGTTCACGTAGTCCAGGAAGTTGGCAACGGTCTTCGGTGCCTTGTCGGCGTCCAGTTCGACCTTGATGTTGCCCTTGTTGGTGGTCATGAGTACGGTGGTCATGTTTTTTCCTATCGTTGGAGTTGCGAGTTCGTTATTTTACTTTATCGCCCTTGAGGAGGGTCGCGGACTGGATCGTGACGGGCGTGACCGGCACGTTTTCGAGACCCCGGATGTCGTCCACGACGACGGCCTTGATCTTGTCGACGACGTCCTGGCCCTTCACGACCTTGCCGAATACGGTGTAGCCCGAGCCCTGCATGTTCGGATAATCGAGCCCGGGATTGTCGACAACGTTGATGAAGAATTGCGAGGTGGCCGAGTCCGGATTCGATTCGCGCGCCATGGCGACCGTATACTTTTCGTTCGACAGGCCGTTGTTGGACTCGTTCTTGATCGGTTTGTTCGTCTTGCGGCCGTGGAACTGGGCATCCATGCCGCCGGCCTGGATCATGAAGCCGTCGATCACGCGGTGGAAGATCGTACCCTTGTAGAAGCCGGACTTGACGTACTTGAGGAAATTGTTCACGGAGATGGGCGCTTTTTCCGGGTTCAGTTCCAGCACGATCTCGCCCATCGACGTTTTCAGCGAGACTTGCGGGTCGGCGGCGAACGCGGTTGCGGACAGGGTCAGGGCGGCCAGGCCGGCGGCAAAGCGGGCAACTAAGCGGGCAGTAAAGCGGGCGTCGGGCGATTTCAGGACGTGCATCGTAGCTTCCTCTCGGTGGATATAGCGCAAAGGGCTGTCAAGGGTTTTGCAGAAAAATAAACCTATGGCATATGCGGCCAGCCGGGATTTTATCAATGCTATACTTTGCGACGGACTGCCGATTCTATCAAAAAGAACAAGGTTCCCAAGATTCGCGGTCCTGACACTCCCGACGCGCCCGCCACGTCCCGGCACTGCCGCAAGGCTGCGTTTCGAGCGTCATGCTCCAACCCTCTAGCAAACATCCGATGAGCCAACTCAAGATCTACAACACGCTCGCGCGTGACAAGCAGGTATTCGTTCCCCTCCAGTCCGGCAAGGTCAATATGTACGTGTGCGGGATGACGGTTTACGATTACTGCCACGTCGGTCATGGCCGGATGATGATGGCATTCGACGTCATCTACCGCTGGCTCAAGGCATCGGGCTATGAGGTCAAATACGTCCGCAACATCACGGACATCGACGACAAAATCATCAAGCGCGCCGTCGAGAACAATGAAACGATGACGTCGCTCACGACCCGTTTCATCAAGGCGATGGACGAAGACACTGCTGCCCTGGGCATCCTGCCGCCGGATTTCGCGCCGCGCGCGACGGAGTACGTGCCGCACATGCTGTCGATTATCGAAAAGCTGGAAGCGAAGGAACTCGCCTACCGGGGCGAGGACGGCGATGTGAACTATGCCGTGCGTAATTTTCCGGGCTACGGCAAGCTGTCCGGCAAGTCGCTGGACGACCTGCGTGCGGGCGAGCGCGTGGACGTGAACACGGGCAAGCGCGATCCGCTCGACTTCGTTTTGTGGAAGGCCGCCAAGGAATCCGAACCGATTGAGGCCAAATGGGACTCGAAATGGGGTAAAGGTCGTCCGGGCTGGCACATCGAGTGCTCCGCCATGTCGTGCGCCATGCTCGGCGAACACTTCGATATCCACGGCGGCGGCGCCGACCTGCAGTTCCCGCACCACGAGAACGAGATCGCCCAGTCGGAAGGCGCGTTCGGTCCGCCGATGGCGAACTACTGGATCCACAATGGCTTCGTGCGCGTCGACAATGAGAAGATGTCCAAGTCGCTGGGCAATTTCTTCACGATCCGCGACGTCCTCAAGAAATACGATGCCGAGGTCATCCGCTTCTTCATCCTGCGTGCCCATTACCGCAGCCCGCTGAATTACTCGGACGTCCACATCGACGACGCGAAGGGCGCGCTGACGCGTCTGTACACGGCCTTGTCCGAGGTCGATGTCGGCCCCGAGCCGTTCGCCGTCGACTGGGACGAGGCCCATGCGCAGCGCTTCCGCGACGCGATGGACGACGATTTCAATACGCCGCTGGCGGTGGCCGAGCTGTTCGACCTGGCCACCGAAGTCAACAAGAGCAAATCCGTCGCGGCCGCGCGCCAGCTGAAGGCGCTGGCCGCCGTGCTGGGCCTGCTCGAACGCAGTCCGCAAGCCTTCCTGCAGGCCGGCACGCCGGGCGAGGGCGGTCTCGATGAGGCGGCGATCGTCGATGCAATCGCGCGCCGCGCCGCCGCCAAGAAGGCGCGCAACTTCGCCGAGGCCGACGCAATCCGCGCCGAGCTGACCGCGGGCGGCGTCGTGCTCGAGGACAAGCCGGACGGCAGCACCAACTGGCGTCGCGCCTGACCGGCCCTCCGCGCACGAGCATGGCACTTTCCAAGGACCTCGCGGGCGCCGTCCTGGCGCCGCCGGACGTTCAGCCTTCCGTCCCACCGTACTGGGCGGAGGCGAAGGCCGAGCTCATGCGTCGGGACCGCATCATGAACAAGCTGATCCCGCAATTCGGCGACATGCACCTGCGCGGCCATCCCGACCCGTTCACGACGCTGGCCCGCTCCATCGTCGGCCAGCAGGTGACGGTCAAAGCCGCCGAGTCCGCCTGGACGAAGCTGCGCGCGCTGTGCCCGAAGATGACGCCGTCGCAGGTCATCAAGGCCGGCGCCGAAGAACTGGCGGGCTGCGGCCTGTCGAAACGGAAGACGGAATACATCCTCGACCTGGCCGATCACTTCAAGGCGAAGCGCGTCCATGCCGACCAATGGTCGCAAATGGATGACGAAGCCGTCATCGCCGAGCTGGTCCAGATCCGCGGCATCACGCGCTGGACAGCCGAGATGTTTTTGATATTTAATCTGCTCAGACCGAACGTCCTGCCCCTGGACGATCCCGGCCTGATCCAGGGCATCAGCCAGAATTACTTCTCCGGCGAGCCGGTCTCGCGCAGCGATGCGCGCGAAGTCGCCGCCAATTGGGAACCTTGGCGAACAGTTGCTACATGGTATTTGTGGCGTAGCCTGGATCCGGTTCCGGTATAAAATAGCGCCCTTGCCGCCGCGCGGATGATCTTCCGCGGCCACGAACACACCCGGAGGTACAATGAGTAAAACAACTTTCCTCAGTTTCGAGCAGCCGATTGCCGAGCTCGATTCGAAAATCGAAGAGCTGCGCTTCGTGCAGGACGATTCCGCCGTCGACATCTCGGAAGAAATCGACCGCCTGGCCAAGAAGAGCCAGCAACTGACGAAAGACATCTATGCCAAGCTGACCCCCTGGCAGGTTTCCCAGATCGCCCGCCATCCGCAGCGTCCGTACACGATGGACTATGTGAACGCGATCTTCACCGATTTCCATGAATTGCACGGCGACCGTACCTTCGCCGACGACCAGTCGATCATCGGCGGCCTGGCCCGCTTCAACGGCCAGTCCTGCATGGTCATCGGCCACCAGAAGGGCCGCGACACGAAGGAACGCGCGGCGCGCAACTTCGGCATGCCGCGTCCGGAAGGCTACCGCAAGGCCATGCGCCTGATGAAGGTGGCCGAGAAATTCAACCTGCCGATCTTCACGTTCGTGGACACCCCCGGCGCCTTCCCCGGCATCGACGCGGAAGAGCGCGGCCAGTCGGAAGCCATCGGCCACAACCTGTACGTGATGGCCGAGCTGAAAGTGCCGCTGATCGCCACGATCATCGGCGAAGGCGGCTCGGGCGGCGCGCTGGCGATCGCCGTCGGCGACGCCGTGCTGATGCTGCAGTACGCGACGTATTCCGTGATTTCGCCGGAAGGCTGCGCGTCGATCCTGTGGAAGACGTCGGAGCGGGCGGCGGACGCGGCCGACGCCCTGGGCCTGACGGCGCACCGCCTGAAGGCGATGGGCCTGATCGACAAGATCGTCAACGAACCGCTGGGCGGCGCCCACCGCGACCCGGCCCAGATGGCCCAGATGCTCAAGCGCGCGCTGGCCGACACGCTGCGCCAGTTCCAGGGCATGAAGACCAGGGAACTGCTGGATGCCCGCCACGCCAAGCTGCTGGCCTACGGCAAGTTCAAGGAAACGACGCCGCGCGAAGAGTGAGCCGTCGTACGCAGGGGGCGGCCGTGATCGTCGCCCAGTTCGCGCAGGCCATCGCGGCCCTGCGCGAAGAATGCCTCCCCGATGCCATGCCGCCCGTCGCGGTCGCCCTCAGCGGCGGCCTCGATTCGATGGTGCTGCTGCACCTCGTGCACGCGCACGGCCTGAGCGCCCGCGCCTTCCACGTCCACCATGGGTTGAGCCCGAACGCCGACGCCTGGCGCGACCATTGCGCGGCCGCCGCCGCTGCGCTGGGCATCCCGTTCGACTGGCGCGCCGTCGTGGTCGCGAAAGGGAAGAGCGGCATCGAGGCCGCCGCGCGCAAGCTGCGCTACGCGGCGCTCGGTGAGATGTGCCGGGCCCACGGTGCCGGTCTGCTGCTGACCGCGCACCACCTCGACGACCAGGTTGAAACGGTGCTGTTGCAATTGCTGCGCGGCTCCGGTCCGGCCGGCCTGTCCGGCATGGACCCCGCCAATCGCGCGCCCGGCCTGCTGGGCGACGAACGCCTGGCCATGGCGCGCCCGCTGCTGGGCGTCGCGCGCGCCGACCTCGAACAGTTTGCGCGCGAGCAGGGCATCACGTGGGTCGAGGATGAATCCAACACCGATCCGCGCTATGCCCGCAACGCGCTGCGCCACCAGGTGATGCCCGCGCTGGCCGCCGCGTTTCCCGGCTACCAGCAACGCATCGCGCGCAGCAGCGCCCACACGCGCTCGGCCCAGCGCCTGCTGGACGAGCTGGGCGAACAGGACCTGCAGGCCTGCCTGGCCGGCGATGGTCTCGACCTCGTCCGCGTGCGCGCGCTGAGCCGCGACCGCATCGACAACCTGCTGCGCCACTGGTTCACCGTGCGCCGCCTCGCGATGCCGGCGACGGCCTGGCTCGCGCAGATGGTGGCGCAGATCCTGTCCGCGCGCGAGGACGCGCAGTTGCTCGTCGAACACCCGGACGTCGACGTGCGCCGCCACCGCGACCATTTGTACCTCGTGCCGCGTCTGCCGGACCTCGCCGGGATGCGCGATCCCGAGGACGCCGGCATCATCGACAAGCACGCCCAGGCCTTCCGCTGGAACGGCGAGGCTTCCATCGCGTTTCCCGATTACGGCGGGGTGCTGCATTTCGATGCGGCCGAACGCGGGTTCGATCCGGCCTGGTTGCGAGCGCAGAGACTCGAGATCGATTTCCGCAAGGGCGGCGAACGGCTGCGCCTGGCGCACAACCGTCCCAGCCGCAGCCTCAAGATGCATTACCAGGCGAGCGGCATCCCGGCCTGGGAGCGGGGGCGCCTGCCGATCGTGAATGCCGGTTTCGACCTGCTGTTCGCGGCGGGGCTCGGCATGGATTGCCGGCACGTGACCGAGGGTCCGGGGCGCATCGCGCTGCGTTGGGAAAGCGCGACGGCGGCCATCCCGGGTTAATGCCCTTTCCGTATTACCATATTCCTATTTGGTATAGCTTTCGCATCCTGACGGCTTGTGATTCCGCGCCGCAGCATGTAGAGTAAAAGGCTCATTTGATTTTTTACAAGCGGAAATCCCTTCAGTCATGGCCTTAATAGTCCACAAATATGGCGGTACGTCGATGGGTTCGACGGACCGCATTAAAAACGTCGCTGCCCGCGTCGCCAAATGGCACGACGCCGGTCATCAAGTCGTTGTCGTCCCCTCGGCAATGTCCGGTGAAACCAACCGTCTGATCGGCCTGGCGAAAGAGATTATGTCGCAGCCGGACCCGCGTGAACTGGACATGATTGCATCGACCGGCGAACAGGTGTCCGTCGGCCTGCTGGCCATGGCACTGCTGGCGCGCGGCAAGGATGCCGTGTCGTACACGGGCTGGCAGGTGGGCATCAAGACGGACTCGGCCTTCACGAAGGCCCGCATCCAGTCGATCGACGACACGCGCGTGCGCGCCGACCTGGACGCCGGCAGGATCGTCATCATCACCGGTTTCCAGGGCATGGATGAGGACGGTAATATCTCGACGCTGGGCCGTGGTGGTTCGGACACCTCCGCCGTCGCGATCGCGGCCGCACTGAAGGCCGACGAATGCCTGATCTACACGGACGTCGACGGCGTCTACACGACCGACCCGCGCGTCGTGAGCGAAGCGCGCCGCCTGTCGAAGATCACGTTCGAAGAAATGCTGGAACTGGCGTCGCTGGGCTCGAAAGTCCTGCAGACCCGCTCCGTGGAATTTGCCGGCAACTACCGCGTGCCGACGCGCGTGCTGTCGTCGCTGACCGACCCCCTGATGTCGCTCGAAGAAGAAGCCAACTCGGGTACCCTGATTTCGTTTGAGGAAGAAAGCAACATGGAACAAGCCGTCATCTCGGGCATCGCCTTCCACCGCGATGAAGCCAAAATCACCGTCCTGGGCGTGCCCGACAAGCCGGGCGTCGCCTTCCACATCCTCGGGCCGATCTCGGAGGCCAATATCGAGGTCGACATGATCATACAGAACCAGTCGGTCGACGGTAAGACCGACTTCACGTTCACCGTGTCGCGCAACGATTACCAGCGCGCCATGGGCGTCCTGGAAGGCGTGAAGGCCGAAATCGGCGCCGACAAGATCCTGGGCGATGCCAAGGTCTCGAAGGTCTCGGCCGTGGGCGTGGGCATGCGCAGCCACGTGGGCGTCGCGTCGCAGATGTTCCGTACGCTGTCGGAAGAGGGCATCAACATCATGATGATCTCGACGTCGGAGATCAAGATCTCGGTCCTGATCGACGAGAAGTACATGGAGCTGGCGGTGCGCGCCCTGCACAAGGCGTTTAACCTGGAGCAAGCTTAACTTTTTTCAAAAAAATGGCCGCGCTTCCTTGACCAAAAAGGGTGTGGCCATTAATATGCGTGCACTCAGCGCTGACGCATAAACGTTGAAGCTGACTGGAGGCGTGGCCGAGTGGCCGAAGGCACTTCCCTGCTAAGGAAGCATACGGGCTTAAACCTGTATCGTGGGTTCGAATCCCACCGCCTCCGCCAGAACATCGTCCCAGTAGGTTTAGGGACATCAAAGAACCCGCTGTTCTCATAGAGACGGCGGGTTTTTTGTTGCCTCACTGTCCAGCGATGTCTCCGAATGGCTAGGACTTTTGGGGGCATTTTTCGGGGCATACGCTGCCCCTTCTCGGACAGGATGCCCCCAAAATGCCCAAACAGGTACAGCCCCTGACTCAGCTGCAGGTGCGCAACGCCAAGGCGAAGGACAAACCATACAAGCTCGCCGATGGAGGCGGCTTGTACCTTGAAGTCATGCCCAGCGGCGGCAAGCTCTGGCGTATGAAGTTCAGGCAAGCCGATGGTAAGGAAAACAGGCTCGCCTTCGGCGCGTTTCCGGACGTCTCTCTCTTGGACGCGCGGGCGAAGCGCGACGAAGCGCGCCAGTTGCTGGCTGCCGGTACGGATCCGGCCCGCGCGCGGGCGGAGCAGGCGCGCCAGGCGCGGCTGGTGGAGCAGAATACCTTCGAGCATGTCGCGCGCGACTGGCATCGGACCATGATCAACAAGTGGCAGCCGCAGACCGCGGAAGAAATCCTGCGCCGCTTCGAATCGGATATCTTCCCGGCGTTCGGACACCTGCCGATCAACAAGGTGCAGGCACCTGATGTGCTCGATGCCATCCGGGCTATCGAGCAGCGCGGCGCGCTCGAGATCGCGAACCGGCAGACCGCGAACTGCTCCCGCGTGTTCAAGTATGCGATCCGCTGCGGGCTGGCTGAACGCAATCCTGCGGAGTTCCTGCGCGAGGTCCTGCAACCACGCGAGAAGGGGCACTTCGCGGCGATCAGTGCCGACGGATTGCCCGAGTTCTTGCGCGCGCTGTATACCAATGAGGCCTGCATGGGCGTGCCGACCCATATCTCAATGCGCCTGATCCTGCTGGTGTTCGTCCGGACTAGCGAACTCATCGAGACACCGTGGGCCGAGATCGACCTGGAGAAGGGCGAGTGGATCATTCCGTGGAAGCGCATGAAGCGCGGGAAGCGCCGCATCAATCCCGATAAGACCGACCATCACGTGTGCCTGTCGCGGCAGGCGCTGGCGCTCCTGCGCGACTTGAATCGGCACACGGGCGGCGGGACTTATCTGTTCCCCAACCTGCGCGACCCGAAGCGACCCATGAGCAACAACACGTTGCTGAAGGCAATCGAGCGCATGGGGTACAAGGGCGATATGACCGGGCACGGGTTCCGTGCCCTGGCGATGAGCACGCTGAAAGAAAACCTGGGCTATCGGCACGAGGTCGTCGACCGTCAGCTGGCGCACGCGCAGAAGGACAAGCTGGAGAGCGCGTACGACTGGGCCACGTACCTGGAAGAGCGGCGAAAGATGATGCAGTGCTGGGCGGACTACATCGACCGCGTTACAGCGGACGCCATGCGAGCCCCACCTGGTCGCTCCGATAATTCAATGCCTTGACGCTGGAGCGGCCGTATCTCGCCGACGGGTTTTCGGGGGATTGCGTTCCTCGTCCATTGCAATATCTTGGCTCCAGTGAGAACTCAAGAGGAGTACAGATGACTACCGATGCCAACTCGAGCGACCGGATGATCAAGCTGCCGGAGGTGATCAGCATGACCGGGCTGTCGCGATCGAGCATTTACCTGCTGATCAAGAAGGGTAATTTCCCGCCTCAGGTCAAGCTGTCGACCAGATCCTCAGGCTGGTTTTGGCGGGAGATAAACAGTTGGTTGGAATCTAGGCCCAGGGGATCGCAGAATTAGTTGAAGCGATTCACTGGCAAGTCGAGCGTAGTCCACACAGCTGTATTTGCGTTGTCGGAGTACTCGCGGTGTTCTATAGTGGACCCCGAATTTGAGACGGTGGTTTAAGCTGTCGTCCGCGAAAGGATGACAGCGAATGAGTGAAGGTAAA
>NZ_JASNRB020000048.1:0-18696 GCF_030411975.2 Massilia orientalis
AAGTAGGTTATCGTCAGGCTAGTTATTAGAAAAGCCCGCTCAGTATGCACTGAGCGGGCTTTTTGCTTTTCAGCGCCGTCTGCCGCCAATAGCAAAACTGCCCTGAAAACGAAAATTTTTGCATCGTCATAAAAAAAACTGCAGCCCTGTTACGCTTTCATGCGCCGGCGGCGCTAAGCTTTCCTCACGAGACACCCGATGTAGGCAAGATGCAAAATTTCTATAAAAAAGCGCTTTATGCGCTCCTTTTGTTGCTGCTCGCGGACGCGTTGATCGCCTGCCTGTGCGTGTACCAAAGTTATCCATCCGCCGCGCTGATGCCGCCGGGCGGCGGGGGCTTGTACTGGCGCCCGGTCACGAAGACGGACGCGCCAGAGGGCGGTACCTCGACGATACGTGTCATCGAGACCGCCCAGCGATCGCTGCGTTTCGACTTCCGGCTCACGCGGGCGACGACGTATCCATTCGTCTCGGCAGACATGTTGTTCGAGGACGGCGAAGGCAATGCCGTGCCGGTGGATTTGTCGAGATTCGACACCATCACGTTCACGGCCAAATGCAATCCAATGAACGCCCTCATATTCGCCTTGCCGACATTCGACGCGACCATCTCGAAGGCGGGCGACTACCTGACCTACCCGTCGCCGCTCACGTTTTTCTCCTGCAATGAGAAGGGTACGCCCGTATCGCTGGACCTGACGCGGCTGACCATTCCGCAGTGGTGGTACGACAGGATGCATCTCGACCTGTCGCATCAGTCTTATCAACTGAACCAGGTGGCGAAATTCGTCTTCGGTGTCAGCCAGCAGACCCCACGCGACCGCGACAGCCGCGTGGAGATCAGTGGCGTGACGTTACATGGCCGCGATTATCGATATCTCGTCGCCCTGGCGATCATCCTCGTGAGCAGCTGGTGCGCGTTCGCGTTCTGGTTTTTCCGGGCCCACTCGCGCGAACTGTCTGCCAGCCTGGACACCAAGCTCAGGAAGGACTTGCCGCTCGTCGCCTATCGGCAGCTGACACTCGAACCGTTCAAGGACAAGGAAAAGGCGGCCGTCCTGCGTTTCATCGCGACGAATTATACGAATCCCGACCTGGACCTGGACAGCGTCGTCGCGGGAACGGGTGCCAACCGCAACAAGGTCAATGAAGTGCTGAAGGGGGAACTCGGCATGACGTTCACGGCGTATCTGAAAAAACTGCGGCTGACGGAATCGGCCCGGCTGCTCACCGAGGCGCCCGCCGTGACCGTGGCCGAGGTCGCCTATTCCGTCGGCTACGCCAACGTCTCGTATTTCAACAAGCTGTTCAAGGAAGAATACGGCTGCACGCCCAAGGTCTTCAAGACCGTGGCGAGCACCGCGCAGCAGGAGCAGCACGACTCATAACAAATCCTGCATTTTTTGCCAAATCTTCCGCATTGTCGTTAATGAGACGGCGCTGGGCACCGTTATCCTTTTGTGGTCGAGAAACTTTCAAATATCCGAAATGAAACTCATCGCAAAGATCGCCTTCGCCCTGGCCACGCTGGCCGGTCCTGTCACGTTTCCGCTCGCCGCACCCATAGGCTGGCCCGGCCCGGGACAACTGTTCGTCGGGACGTGCTACCAGCCCGTCGACCGCACACCCGACCAGATCCAGCGGGACATCGCCCTGATGAAGAAGGCCGGGTTCAACGTCGTCCGGATGGGCGACCTGTCCTGGGATTATTTCGAACCCGAAGACGGCAAGTTCAAGTTCGCCGAATTCGACCGCATCGTCGACGCCATGCAGGCGAACGGCATCAAGGTGATCGTGGACATCCCCGGCACGCCGGCGCCCCTGTGGCTGCATCGCAAATACCCCGGCGTGAACCTCGTGAATGCGCAGGGGGCGACCGTGCAGCCGGCCGAGCGCTACATGCTCGACATCAGCGACCCGGATTACCGCCGCCACGCCGTCCGTCTGGCCGAGAAGCTGACGCAGCGCTACGGCAAGCATCCTGCCGTGATCGCGATCGGCTTCGACAACGAGATCGGCAACACGTTCATGTCGTATTCGAAGGCCGACCGGACCCGCTTCGTCGCCTGGCTCAAACGCAAATACGGTACGCTGGATGCGTTGAACCAGGCATGGGCGACCCAGCGCTGGTCGCGCCACCTGTCGTCGTGGGACGAAGTGGAACTGCCGTATGCGGACGGTCCCGGCCCGGCCGAGCGCAACCTCGACCTGCGCCGCTTCTGGTCCGACAACACGATCGCCGTGCTGAAGGACCTCGAAGCCGTGCGCGTGAAGTATGCGCCGGACAAGCCGGCGATTTCGAACCTGTGGGACAGCGCCGGGCGCAAGGGCTTCGATTATCTGTCGACGTATCGCCAGTACGCGCATTACGGCGCGATGGGCTTTTATCCGGGCGAGCCGGTCGGATCCGGCTTTGAAGCATTGATGATGAAGGCCGGCCTGGACACGCCCATCTGGTTCAACGAGTTCACTGCGGGCGGCGGCGGCTACTACGGGACCAAAGGGCGCTCGCGCATGTGGGCTCATTTCGGCCTGCTGCTCGGCGCCCAGTCGGTGATGGCATGGACGTACAATTCCCACCTCGGCGGC
Organism: Massilia orientalis; assembly: GCF_030411975.2. Taxonomy (NCBI): domain Bacteria; kingdom Pseudomonadati; phylum Pseudomonadota; class Betaproteobacteria; order Burkholderiales; family Oxalobacteraceae; genus Massilia; species Massilia orientalis. The sequence goes on from NZ_JASNRB020000048.1 coordinate 2,590, forward strand.
GAGGAGCAGGCGTTGATGGGCCTCCTCGACCACGACAGCAAGCCGTCGTGGAAGCTGTGGGAATTCGGCACGATCGCCCGCGAGTTCAAGACGCTGCAGGCACTGGGCTTCCCGCGCCACACCGAACCGCAGGTCGCGTTCGCGTACTCGTTCGACAGCCGCAACGCCTCGACGCCGCCGGGGCCGTCGAACACGATGCGCCAGTACTTCACGATCCCGTACATGGACCAGATCCATAACGCGTTCGCGCCCATCTTCAACGACAACATCGACACCGCCGTCATCCACGTGGGCCATGGCGACCTGCGGCGCTACAAGATGGTCGTGGTGGCGGCCGACGTCTTGATGGACAAGGCGAGTGCGGACGCGCTGCGCCGCTACGTGCAGGACGGCGGTACCGTCGTGATGACGGCGTTCTCCGCGAAGGTCAGCGAGACCGGTCAATGGTTCGACACCCCGCTGCCGGGCCGCCTCAGCGACGTGTTCGGCCTGCGCACCAGCGAATACTACAACGCCGACGCGCCGCTCGACGTCGGCTTCGACGGCAAGACCGTGACGACGACGACGAAGTTCTACGAAGTGCTGGAGCCGTCCACCGCGAAGGTCGTCGCGCGCCTGACCAACGTGCCGGATGCGCCGCCCGCGATCACCGAAAACCGCTACGGCAAGGGCAGGGCGATCTACGTCGCCACGGCCGCGCAGCGCCCCGTCATGCAGGCGTTGTACCGCAGCCTGTACGGCGAACTTGGCATCAAGCGGGGGCCCGCGACACCGGAAGGCGTCTATGCCCGCGAGGTCGATGGCCGCACGCTGTACGTCAACACGACGACCCAACCGCAGGACGTGAAGTTCGACGGTACTGCCACCGGCGTGCTCGGTGGCCGCGCGTGGAGCGGCACGCTGCGGCTCGAGCCCTTCGGCGCGGAGCTGCTGCGCAAATAAGCGCCAACCGTGTTCTGGAAGACGGAATGAATCGTTTCATGAAGAAGATCGGTCTTGCCTGCGCCGCGCTGCTGCTGCTGGGATTGGCGCTCGCCGCGCTGCGCGCCCGGACGCCGGCGCCGGTACCGGTACACTACCCCAGCTACAATCCGAACCCGCTGCCCGCCGACATGTCGGGCATGCGCGACGACGCGGTGCACATGGCGGGAAGGATGCGCCTGGGCTGGAACGTCGGGAATACGATGGAAGCCATCGGCGGCGAGACCAACTGGGGCAATCCGCTCGTCAGCGATCGCCTGATCCGGCTGGTCAAGCAGGGCGGCTTCGATGCCATCCGCCTGCCCGTGGCGTGGGACCAGTATGCCGACCCGAAGACGGGCAAGATCAGCGACACCTGGCTGGCCCGTGTGAAGCAGGTGGTGCAGTACTGCGTCGACAACGACATGGTCGTGCTGGTGAACATCCACTGGGACGGCGGCTGGCTCCAGGAGAACTTCACGGCCGACAGGCAGGCCGCCGTCAACGCGAAACAGAAGGCGTACTGGGAACAGATCGCCACGCTGCTGCGCGACTTCGATGGCCACGTGCTCTTCGCCAGCGCCAACGAACCGGACGTCAAGGACGCCGGCCAGATGGCCATCCTGGCGTCGTACCATCAGACCTTCGTCGATGCCGTGCGCTCGACCGGCGGCCGCAACGCCTACCGCGTGCTGGTGGTCCAGGGGCCGAGCACCGACATCGAGAAGACCAACAAGCTGATGACGGCCATGCCGACCGATACCGTCCCCGGCCGCCTGATGGCGGAAGTCCACTTCTATACCCCGTTCAACTTCGCCCTGATGACGAAGGACGAGGCGTGGGGCAAGCAAGCCTATTACTGGGGCGCGGCGTATCACTCCAGGACCGACACCGCCCGCAATGCGACCGCGGGCGAGGAGGCACTGGTCGACGACCTGTTCGGCCGCATGAAAGCGCAGTTCGTGGACAAGGGCATCCCCGTCCTCCTCGGCGAATTCGGCGCGATCCGCCGCTCGCAACTGACGGGCGACGATCTCAAGCTGCACCTCGCCAGCCGCGCCTACTATCACAAGTACGTCGTCAAGACCGCCCTGAAGAACGGCATGATCCCGTTTTACTGGGACACGGGCGATCTCGGTCCGAACAGCTTCGGCCTGTTCGACCGGAAGAACGGCACGGTCTTCGACCGGCAGACGCTCGATGCGATGCGCGAGGGCGCGTCCGGGGAGTGATGGTCAAGTCGGGGACGTACTGACGCCGCGGCCGATCGCGTTGTCCCACAACCAGTCGTGCAGCGGCATCAGGATCACGTTGCAGACCGGTTCGAGCAGCGCCGCCATGCCGCCGAAGGCCACCGACCCAGTGGCGAGGTACAGCACGAGGAAGGCGATGACGGCGTGCATCGCGGCCTGGCTGATTTTCTCGAGGCTGGCCAGCAGGTAGCGGCGCCGCCCGCTGGCCGCATGCACCCCGCGTGCCCACGCCCGTTCGTGGAACGGCAGCAGCAGCACGTTCAGCACGGGTTCGACCACCACGGCGAGTCCGCCGAGCGCGATCGACCCCGTGAACGCATAGGCGATCGCGAAACCGATCGCCATGTGCGTGATGACCTGACTGCCTTTGCGTGCCGCTGCCATGAGATTCTCCTTTATCGTCCAGCTCGCTCAAATGATATCGATTCTCATTTGAGTGGGCCAATCGGATGATTTGAAGCCGGCGATAGGCTGGCTTTATCGACCACCGAGGAGCGCCCCCGTGACGGACCTGCCGCCCGGCCTACGGATTTACCCGATGTCGGCGCTGGGCACGGCGGCTAGGCGAGCGCCAGCAGCCGGTCGAGGAGCGGCGCCGCCGCATCCGCGATGCGGTCCAGGCTCGCCTCCCGCAGCGCCGCCGTGTCGACGACATGCGCGCTGTGCAACCCCGCCCAGCGCAGCAGCGCCGTGCACGCATCGGCATGGTCGAACAGCCCGTGCAGATAGGTACCCAGCACCTGGCCATCGTCCGAGCAGGCACCTTCCGGGCGGCCGTCGATCTCGAACGCCGGCCGGGACAACGCATCGCCCGTCGACACGCCCATGTGGATCTCGTAGCCGGTAACCGCCGCCTCCAGCGCATCGGGCGCGAACACGCAGCGGCCGGTCACCTGCGCGAGGCGCTTTTGGCGCGTCAGCGTCGTGCCCAGGCCCAGCAGGCCGAGCCCCCTGGAGTGGCCGGCCGCGCCTTCCACGCCGTGCGGGTCGTCGACGCAGGCTCCCAGCATCTGGAAGCCGCCGCAGATGCCGATCACCTTGCCGCCGTAGCGCAGGTGACGGCGGATGCGCTCCGGCCAGCCCTGCGCGTGCAGCCAGGCGAGGTCGCCGCGCGTGTTCTTGCTGCCGGGGAGGATGATGAGGTCCGCGTCCGGCACCGGCTCGCCTTCGCGCACGAAGCGCAGGTCGACGTCGGGATGGACGCGCAGCGCATCGAAATCCGTGTGGTTGCTCATGCGCGGATAGCTGGGCACGACCACGCGGAACGCGCCGGTCCCGGGCGTCACGGCCTGCACGGCATCTTCCGCATCGAGATACAGCCCGTGCAGATAGGGCAGCACGGCCAGCACCGGCTTGCCCGTCTGTTCTTCCAGCCAGTCCAGGCCCGGTTCGAGCAGCCTGATGTCGCCGCGGAAGCGGTTGATGACGAAGCCCTTGATGCGCGCGCGTTCGCTGTCCGACAGGCAGGCGAGCGTGCCGACGATGTGGGCGAACACACCGCCGCGGTCGATGTCGGCGACGAGGATCACCGGGCAGTCGACCGCCTCCGCGAACCCCATATTGGCGATATCGCGGTCGCGCAGGTTGATCTCGGCCGGGCTCCCGGCGCCTTCCACGATCACGGCGTCGTATTGCGCGCGCAGCCGCGCATGCGATTCCAGCACGGCCTGCATCGCCACCGTCTTGTACTGGTGGTAGTCGCGCGCATTCATCTCGGCGCGCACGCGGCCGTGGATGACGACTTGCGCGCCCGTGTCGCTCGACGGTTTGAGCAGCACCGGGTTCATGTCCGTGTGCGGTTCGAGTCCCGCGGCGACGGCCTGCAGCGCCTGGGCGCGGCCGATCTCGCCGCCGTCGCTCGTGACGGCGCTGTTCAGGGCCATGTTCTGCGGCTTGAACGGCGCCACGCGCACGCCGCGGCGCACCAGCAGCCGGCACAGCGCGGCGACGAGCGTGCTCTTGCCCGCGTCCGACGTCGTGCCCTGCACCATCAGGGTAGGGTAAGGGAAGCGGTTCATTTGCCGCGATGGCTGCGCGCCAGTTCGAGCTTCTCGCACAGCTGCGCGGCACCGGCGATCATGCGCGGGCCGGAGCGGTTGAGCAGGTTGCCGTCGATGGTGAACAGGTTGTTGTTGCGGACGGCGGTGAGTGTCCCGTAGGGCTTCCACAGGCTCACGCCGCCGTAGTTCTTTTCCGCGGTGGCGAAGATCGCTTCCGGATTCTCCTGCAGCACGGCTTCGACCGACACGACGGGCGCCGTCACGGGCAGCTTGTCGAAGATGTTCTCGCCGCCGCACAGGCGCAGCGCGTCGCTGACGATGTGGCGGCCGTTCAGCGTGTACAGCGGCTTGTCCCACACCTGGTAAAAACTGCGTACGACGGGGCGCTTCGCATAACGGGCGCGCAGGTCGGCGATCCTGCCGCGCAGGCTCGCTGCCGCGGGACCGGCGACGGCGTCGGTGCCCATCAGCTGGCCGAGCTTCTGCACGTTGTCCGCGATGTCTTCCAGCTTCTGCGGCTCGCTGTGGAACATCGGGATGCCGAGCTTCTGCACCATCTCGATCTGGCGTTCGGAACTGCCGTGGCGCCAGACGACGACCAGGTCGGGCTTCAGCGCCATGATGCGTTCCAGGTCGACTTCGCGGTTCGAGCCGATCTGCTGGATCTTCTTCGCTTCCTCGGGAAAGTCGCTGTACGAGACGACGCCCACGACATGGCTGCCGCCGCCCGCCGCGAACAGCAGCTCGGTGACGTGCGGCGCCAGCGAGATCACGCGCTGGGCCGGCTTCGCGACGGTGACGGTGGCGCCGGCGTCGTCCTTGACGCTGATGGCGGCCTGCGCCTGCAGGCTGGCTGCGCACAGGAGCGCGGCGGCGGTGATGATCGGTCGTTTCATGTGTCGTTCCATTCCCGGAGTGCTTGTTCGATGCGCCGCCATGCGGATTCGTTCCCCGGCAGGCCGACGCGGATGCCGCGTGCCGCGCCGGGGAACAGCCGCACCCAGATCGCGCGGCGCGCCATGTGTTCATGAAAGGCCTCGGCGCGCGGCTCTGCCCACCAGTGGAACAGCGGGGTGCCGTGCGTGTCGATGCCATGGTTCGCCAGCAGCGCGTGCATGCGCGCGCCGTCGCGCGCGAGGCGCGTTTGCGTGGCCTGTTGCCAGCCGTGGTCGCGCAGCGCGGCGATCGCGATCTCCTGAGCCGGGCCGCTGACGGTCCATGGCCCGAGCAGGTCGTCCAGTGCCGTCAGCAGGGGAGTGTCCGCGCCGACGAAACCGAGCCGCAAGCCGGCCAGGCCGAAGAATTTGCCGACGGAGCGCAGCACGACGAGACCGGGCCGGCCGGCGTGGGCCGCCACGCTGAGTGCGCGCGCCGTGTCGCCGAATGCCTCGTCCACGACGAGCCAGCCGCCGCGCGCCGCGAGCCGTTCGGCCCACGCCAGCAATCGGTCCGGCGCCACCGTCGCCCCGGTCGGATTGTTCGGGTTGACGACGACGACCACGTCGCTGCCGTCCACCGCATCGTCGAGCGCATCGTACGCCACCTGATGCATGACGTGGCCGTGGCGGCCCCAGTGGTGCGCGTGTTCCGCATACGACGGCGCGGACATCGTCACGCGCGCCGGCCCGGCAAGTTCTGCCCGTAGACGCGGCAGGGCCTGGATCGCCGCCTGCGTGCCCGCGACCGGCAGCAACTGCGGTGCGCCGTAGTACGCACATGCGGCACGCAGGAGCTCCGGATCCCGTTCCGGCAGGTGGTGCCACGCGTCCGGCGTCGGCGCCGGCGCCGGATAGCCGTGCGGATTGATGCCGGTGGAGAGGTCGATCCAGTCCGTACCGCCGTAGCGTTGCTGCGCCGCGCGCAGGTTGCCGCCGTGTTCAAGCATGGATCGCTCCATCCAGTACGAACAGTGCGCCGCCGGCCACGACGACCCACAGCAGCGTGGTGCGCCACACGAGGCGCCAGGCGCGCAGGATGTCGTCCGCGCACGCGTCCGGACCGGTGCCGAGCGGGGGACGCTGTTCCGTCACGCCGTCGTACACGGCCGCGCCGCCGAGCTGCACGCCCAGCGCGCCGGCGCCGCTGGCCATCACGGGGCCCGCGTTCGGGCTGCTCCACGCGGGCGCTTGCGCGCGCCAGCAGCGCCAGGCGCGCAGCCGGCCCCGTTCCGCCAGCAGTACGTACGACAGGGCGGTCAGGCGCGCAGGGACGTAGTTCAGCACATCGTCGATGCGTGCGGCCACGCGGCCGAACAGGTTGAAGCGCGCATTGCGGTAGCCCCACATGGCATCCAGCGTGTTCGCGAGGCGGAACAGCACGACGCCCGCGCCGCCGCCGACGAGGAACCAGAACAGCGTGCCGAACACCGCGTCGTTGCCGTTTTCGAGCAGCGATTCGGCGCCGGCCTTGGCGAGGTCCGATTCGCCGGCTTGCTCCGTGTCGCGGCTGACGATGTGCGCCGTCAGGCCGCGCGCCGCATCGAGATCGCCGCGCACGAGCGCCGCATGGATCGGCAACGTATGGTCGCGCAGGCTGCGCAGGCCGATGCCCAGGTACAGCAGCACGGCATGGACGGCCGCGCCGGCGTACGCGCACGCGAGCCACGCAAGCAGCGACAACGGCAGTACGGCGAGCATCCACGCGAGCAGGCCGCGTGCGATGCGCGAGCGCCCCCCGTTGAGCCGGCGTTCCAGTGCGGACGCCAGCCGGCCGAAGCAAACGAGCGGATGCCAGCGCCGCGCTTCACCCAGCAACAGGTCCAGCACGATGCCGGCGACGAGCGCCAGCGCAAGCGTCGTGGGCGCCAGCCCGCTCAGCATGGTGCGCCCTTCAGCACGAGCGGCAGGCCGGCCGCGACGAACAGCACGCGGTCGCAGCGCGCCGCGACGTCCTGGTTCAGGCGGCCCGCTTCGTCCACGAAGGCGCGCGACACGGCGCCGTAGGGCACGATGCCCATGCCGGTTTCGTTCGATACGAAGACGACGTCGCCGGCGGGCTTGGCATCCAGCCAGTCGAGCAGCGCGGCACGTTCATCGACGAACAGCGGCGGCAGGTCGATGGGGCCGACCTCGGGAAATTCGCGCTGCGTGGAGAACATCAGGTTCGTCAGCCACAACGTCAGGCAGTCGACGAGCACGATGCGCCCAGGGGCACACAACGTCCGCAACGTGGCCGCCAGCGCCGTCGCTTCCTCCACCGTTGTCCACCCGGCCGGCCGGCGCGCGCGATGATGCTCGATCCGCGCAGCCATCTCGGCATCGCCCGCATACGACGTCGCGACATATACGACGTCCTTGCCGGACGCGCGCGCGAGCCGTTCGGCCAGCCCGCTCTTGCCGGACCGGGCGCCGCCGAGGACGAGGGTGCGACTCATTCCAGCTCTCCCTGCAGCAGGCTCGCGACGGCGGCCGGGTTGGAGGCGAAGAACGCGTGGAAGTACGACGCCGTCAGCGACCCGACGCGGTAGACGGCCTCGCCCTGCGCACCGGACGGATGCTTGACCGTCCACGCGACGGGGGCGAGTGGCGTCTCCAGGCGCGAATAGTGGAAGGTGTGGCCGCGCATCTGCCCGGCGTTCGTCGCGAGGCCCTGCGATCCCAGTCCCGCGAGGCGTTGCTGCATCAGCACGCGGCCCGGCAGCAGACCGGCCATCGGCCAGTCGCGGCCTTCCTTGTCCGCGAGCGATTCGGCCAGCACCATCATGCCGCCGCATTCCGCGAGGATAGTCAGCCCCGCCGCATGCGCCGCGCGGATCGATGCTTGCCAGCGCCCGGCCCGCGCCAGTGCTTCGCCGTGCAGTTCCGGGTAGCCGCCCGGCAGGTAGACGGCGTCGGCATCCTCGGGCACCGGCTCGTCCGCGAGCGGCGAGAACCACGTGATGCGCGCGCCCAGCGCTTCCAGCGTGTCGACATTGGCCGGGTACAGGAAGCAGAACGCGGCGTCGCGCGCGATCGCCACCGTGAGCCCGGCCAGCAGCGGCGCCACCGGTTCTTCCGGCAAGGCCTCGTCCGGCAGCTGCGGCGCCAGCGCGTTCCATTGCGCCTCGTCCAGCTGCAACTGGCCGGCCAGTTCGTCGAGGATGATGTCGATGTCGGCGACTTCGCCCGGCACGACGAGGCCGAGATGGCGTTCCGGCAGCCGGCGCGCCTGCTTCGGCAAGGTCGCGAGCAGCGGGATGTCGCGCAGCGACGCCGCCACCATGCGTGCATGTCCCTCGCTGGCGACGCGGTTGGCGACGACGCCGGCCATGCGCACGGGCCCGTAGTCGCGCAGGCCCAGCACGACGGCGCCGGCCGTCTGCGCCATCGCCGACGCATCGATCACGGCCAGCACGGGCAGGTCGAATGCGCGCGCGAGGTCGGCGGCGGACGGATCGCCGTCGTACAGGCCCATCACGCCCTCGACCAGCACGACGTCCGCGTCGCGCGCCGCGCGGGCCAGGCGCTGGCGGCTCTGCTCCAGCCCGACCATCCACAGGTCGAGCGTATGCACCTTCGCGCGGCTCGCGTGCTCGAGGACCATCGGGTCGATGAAGTCCGGCCCGCATTTGAAGACGTGCACGCGCTGGCCCATGCGGCGCAGGCGGCGCGCCAGCGCGGCCGTCACCGTCGTCTTGCCCTGGCCGGACGCGATGGCCGCGACCAGCAGCATGCGGGCGCCGGAGGCCATCACCACTCCGTCCCGGCCTGCGCCGCGATGCCCGCCTTGAAGGCATGCTTGACGACGTTCATTTCGGTCACGGTGTCCGCGACGGCGATCAGTTCCGGCGGCGCCGCGCGGCCCGTCACGACGACGTGCTGCATGTCCGGGCGGTCGAGCAGGTCGGCGATCACCGTGTGCACGTCCAGGTAGCGATACTTCAGCGCGATGTTCAGTTCGTCCAGCACGACGAGGCCGTAGGCGGGATCGGCCAGGAAGCGGCGTGCCTGTTCCCAGGCTTCTTCGGCCTTGGCAATGTCGCGCTCGCGGTTCTGCGTCTCCCACGTATAGCCTTCGCCCATCGCGTGGAAACCGACGTCGTCGGGGAAGCGGCGCAGGAACATCTCTTCGCCGGTGGACATCGCGCCCTTGATGAACTGGACGACGCCCACCTTCATGCCGTGGCCCAGCGCGCGCGCGACCATGCCGAACGCGCTTGAGCTCTTGCCCTTGCCGTTGCCGGTGTTGACGATGATGATGCCGATCCTCTTGTCGGCCGCGGCGATCTTGGCGTCGATGATCGCCTTCTTGCGTTCCATGCGCGCGCGGTGGCGCTCGTTCAGTTCCGCGGTTTGTTCAGGGGTCATTTCAGTCATGAGGGGCCTCCAGGGGAATGAAAATACGGCGGCCCTTGTTCTCGATCGCATCGATCGGGTGGCCGAGATAGCTGCTCAGCAGCGGTGCCTGCAGCGCGTCGTCGACGGTGCCGGCGTGCCAGCGGCCGTCGCCCATCAGCAGCAGGGCGTGGGTGGAGATACTGTGTGCCAGGTTCAGGTCGTGGCCGATCATCACGATGGTCTTGCCGCTCTGCCGGCACAGGCGCGACAGCAGCGACATCGTGCGCACCTGGTGCGCCAGGTCGAGCGCGTTCGCCGGCTCGTCCAGCAGCAGCAGCGGCGTGTCCTGCGCGAGCAGCGCGGCGATGGCCACGCGCTGGCGCTCGCCGCCGGACAACGTACGGACGTCGCGCGCGGCGAGGTGCTCGACTTCCATCGCCACGAGGGCGTTCACGGCCGCGTGGTGGTCGTCGCTCTGTTCCCAGTAATGGTTGGCGTGGTAAGGATGGCGCGCGGACAGCACGGTCTCCATCACGCTGTACGCGAATGCGTCGCTGCGCGACTGCGGCAGGTACGCGCGTTCATGTGCCAGCGCTTCCGGCGGCCAGTCGGGCAGCGGGCGGTCGTGCAGCGCGACGGTGCCCGCATCGGGCGCGCGCAGGCCGGCCACGGTGCGCAGCAGGGTGCTCTTGCCGGCGCCGTTGCGGCCGATGATGGACCAGCATTCGCCGGCGCGCACCTCCCAGTCCAGGCCGTGCACGAGTACGCGGTCGCCGGCGCGCAATTCCAGTTGTCGGGTCGCGATCGTCATTTGTGCATCCGGTGCAGTTGATACAGGAAGACGGGCGCGCCGATCAGCGCCGTGATGGCGCCGACGGGCAGCTGGGTCGGGGCGACGACCGTGCGCGCGACCGTATCGCACAGCACGAGCAGGCTGCCACCGCCCAGCACGGCGGCCGGGATGAGCACGCGGTGATCGGGGCCGAACGCGAAGCGGCAGGCGTGCGGCACGATCAGGCCGACGAAGCCGATGGCGCCGGCGCTCGTCACCGCACTCGCCGTCAGCACGGCCGACACGAAGAACAGGCCCTTGCGCACGGCGCCCACGCGCACGCCCAGCGTGGCGGCGGCTTCCGCGTGCAGCGCGAGCATGTTCATCGCACGCGCGTTGCGCAGCGCGTACACGAGCGCCGCGGCCAGCACGATCCAGGGCAGGATGCGCAGCGGCGCGCCGGCCAGGTCGCCGATCATCCAGAACACCATGCTGCGCAGGCGCCCCTCCGGCGCGATCGACAGCATCAGCGTGACGATCGCCATGCTGGCCGACTGCATGATCGTGCCGGTCAGCAGCAGCATCGACGTGCCGCCTTCCACCGCAACCCCGCTGCGCATGTCGCGCCGCGCGAGCAGATAGAGCAGCAGGGCGATCGTCACGGCGCCGGCCATCGCCGCGCCGTCCACGGTGGCCGCGGCGCACATCATCAGGAGCGCGAACAGCGCGCCGACCGACGCGCCGGCCGAGATGCCGAGCACGTACGGGTCGGCGAGCGGATTGCGCAGCAGCGCCTGCATCATGACGCCGGCCAGCGCGAGCGCGCCGCCGGTGACGAAGGCCATCAGCGCGCGGCCGGCGCGCAGCTCGACGAGCGACGCGGCCAGCGATTCGGGCCGGCCGCGCAGCACCTGCGCCACCGCGTCCGGCAGCTCGGCCGGCGCGACCGCAATCGATCCGCTCATGCCCGCGACGAGCAGGCTGGCGGCCGCCACGCACAGCAGCGTGACGATGATCGGAATGGCGCGCTGGCGCAAGGGCGGTGGTACAGGGTGCATGGCTCGTCGGAACATGGTGTTAGCGGACTCCCTCAGTGGCTACCATATTGGATACCCGCGAACCACGTGCGCCCGGAGGTGCCGTAGTTGCGCGCCAGGTCGTAGCGCTTATCGGCCGCGTTGTCGACGCGGACCAGCAGCGACCAGTCGCGCGTCATGTGCCAGGTAGTGTACAGGTTCAGCAGGCCGTAGCCGCCGAGGCGGTTGGCGTTGGCGGCATCGTCGAAGCGGCGGCCGGAGGCCTGCAGCTCGACACCGGTTTCCACGGCACCCGCGGTGTAGTCGGCCGCGACGCTGGCGTGGCGGCGCGCGCGCCGGGCCAGCTGCTTGCCGGTCGTCTCGTCGCGCGGATCCTGCAGGTCGGCGCTGGCGCGCAGGTCCAGGTTGCCGATGCGGGTGTCGGCCGCCAGCGTCAGGCCTTCCAGCAGGGCGTGGTCGACGTTGTAGGCGCAGCTGCCGTTCGGGCGGCCCGGGCACGGCGTGACGGACACGATCATGTCGGTCAGGCGATTGCGGTAGTAGTTCGCCTGCAGGTCGACGCCGGCCACGCGGTACTGCACGCCCACTTCCGCATTGCGGCCCCGTTCCGGCTTGTTCGACGTCAGGCCATAGCCCGGGTAGTACAACTCATTGAACGTGGGGGCGCGGAAGCTCGTGCCGTAGCTCGCCGTGGCGCGCAGGTCCTGCGTCAATTCATAGCCGTAGCCGACGGCGCCCGTTGTCTTGCCGCCGTATTCCGAGTGGTCGTTGCGCGCGCTGACGTCCAGCAGGTGGCTGCCGCGGCGCAGGTCGTACGAGGCCGCGACGGAATTCGTGATGCGCGTGCGGTTGATGTCCGCGATGGCGCTGGACAGGACTTTTTCCTTGCGGTGGCCGGCCAGCACCTGCAGTGTGTCGCCGGCGATGTCGAACGTGTTCTGCCACGTGAACTCGTCCTGGCGCGTGTTCAGCTGGGTGGCGCCGGACGGCGCCGTGCTCGTGAAGCTGCCCAGTTTATCTTCCGAGCGCGCCACCTGGACGCTGCTGCGCCAGTTCGGGAGGAAGCGGTCGTTCAGGAAGACGCTGTAGCTGTCGAGTTCCTGGATGTTGTGGGTGTCGAAGGCCGACTTGCCGCTGTCGTATTGCGCATTCAGGCGGCTCTGCATGAATTGCGCGCCGATCTCGTGCCCTTCGGCCAGGCGCAACGCGATGCGGCCGTTGACGCTGTTGCGCGTGTAGCCGTCATCGTCCGCGTTGTAGCTCGACGAGCCGGGACGCGTGGACGAGAAGCCGTCCGATTCTTCGTGCGCGCCGGAGAGGGCATACGTCACGCCGTGCGTACCGCCCGTCGAGCCGTGCACGCTGGCGTCGTATTGGTTGGTGCCGTAGGTGCCGCCGCCCGCGCTGGCGCTGAACATCGGCGCGCCTTCGCTCTTCTTCGTGAAGATCTGCACGACGCCGCCGATGGCATCCGCGCCGTACACGGAGCTCAGGGGACCGTAGACGATCTCGATATGGTCGATGGCCGACAGCGGGATCGCGTTCCAGGAGGCCGCGCCCGTGGTGGCGGAGCCGATGCGCACGCCGTCGACGAGCACGACGACCTGGTTGCTGTTGGCGCCGCGCAGGAACACGGTGGTGTTGGTGCCGGCGCCGCCGTTGCGCGAGATTTCGATGCCGCGCTGGCGGCGCAGCACGTCGGCGACGGAGCCGGCGCCCGCGCGGGCGATGTCGTCGCTGGAGATGACGACGGTGTCGGCGATGACGTCTTCGGCGCGTTGCGGCGTGCGGTTGGCGGTGACGATGACGGTGTCGGGAATGGGGTCGGCGTGGGCCGATGCGGCGGCGGCGAATGCGAGCGAAAGCGCGGCCGCTTGCCGGGAAACAGGAAAGGACATGACTTTTATTGTGTAGACCAACCGGCCGACGTCCCCGTCAGCCAGGTGAACAGAAGCGCAGGACGCTTCCACCTTTTGGCCGGTATCCGGGCTGGCAAGTATGGCCGTCCGACCTTCCCATGCGGATGCACAGTGGTATGTGGGGACGGTTGCCGCGCACGCGTGAGAGCGCGCAGGCACTTGCTTACCGTTGCGGGGGCAGCACACGTTGGCGCTTGTCTGAAAAGCGCTTCGTGTTTCCCGTTTAACTGCGCCCCAGAGAGGAGCGCGAGCACCAAAACGCCGACATTATACGCCCAGCACGACGAGCTGGCCGTAGGCGATGCGATGCGGCGTTCGCGCCGCATCGAGCGCGGCCTGTTCCAGTGGTGCGCCGCCATGCAGCGCCGCCAGCAGGCGGATGGTGCCCGCATGGCAGACGACCACGGCGGACGGCGCGCGCAGATCGGCGACGAAGGCCTGCACGCGGCGGGCCACGTCCAGCACGTTCTCGGCGCCGCCGGGGCGGTAGTGGAGCAGGTCGGCGGCCCAGGCGTCGACGTCGGCGCGCGGGATGTCCGACCACGGGCGCAGTTCCCACGCGCCGAAATCCATCTCGGCCAGGCGCGCGTCGAGCGTGACGCGGCCCGGTGCCAGGCGTTCGGCCAGCAGGGCGCAGCGTCGCAATGGGCTTGAGTAGACGGGCAGGTCGCGCGGCACGGCGAGCCCGGCGTGCACGCGCGCGAGTTCTGCTTCGGTGACCGGCACGTCGCTGGCGCCGTAGCACAGGCCGGCCGCGACGTCCGGTTGCGGATGACGGACCAGGTACAGCGTCATGCGTTCCAGGCGCCGTGGCCCAGCGTGGCCAGCACGGCGACATGGATGAGCGCTTCGGCCAGCTGCTGGACGGCGCCGAGACAGTCGCCCGTGTAGCCGCCGAGACGGCGCACGAACAAGCGGCCGAGCCACAGCGCGGCGAGTGCCGCCGCGATGATCGCGGCCAGCAGGGCGGCCGGCGTCATCGCATTCGTGGCCAGCACATACGCCGCCGGCAGCGCGCAGGTGATCGTCGCGATCGCGAATTCGGCCGTCGTCATTTGCTGCGCCAGCGGCTTGGCCTTGCCTTCGCCGCGCACATAGTCCAGCTTCCAGATCAGCGCCGTGGCGGCAAGGCGCGACAACGGATGCGCGACGAACAGCGCGGCCACGGCCACGCGCGGCGGCAGCATCGCCAGCGCGGACAGCTTCGTCGCCAGTATGCACACGATGCCGATCGCGCCGTATGCGCCGACGCGCGAATCCTTCATGATCTCCAGCGCCCGTTCCTTCGTTATGCCGCCACCGAGGCCGTCGCACGTGTCGGCGAAGCCGTCTTCATGGAATGCACCGGTAATATAGATCGACGCCGCGGTCGACAGCACGGCCGCCACGGGTGCGGGCAGCACGAGCGCGGCCGCGTAATAGACGCCCGCCGCAACCGCCGCGACGACGACGCCGACGAGCGGGAAGTAGCGCGATGCGTGCTGCAGCCACGCGGCCTCGAAGCCGACCCAGGCCGGGATCGGCAGCCGCGTGAAGAACTGCAGCGCGATGAAAAACAGGCGGACTTGATGCATCAGGCGGATTTTTCGCTGACGCTGGCCGACGCGAACGTCGCCATCTCGTTCAGGAAGTTCGCGGCCGCGTGCAGCAGCGGCAGGGCCAGCGCGGCGCCCGTGCCTTCGCCGAGGCGCAGGTTCAGGTGCAGCAGTGGCTCGGCGCCGAGCGCGTCCAGCATGCGGCGGTGGCCCGATTCGTCCGAACAGTGCGCGAACACGCAGTAATCCAGGATCGCGGGTTCGATGCGCGCCGCGACGAGCAGGGCGCTCGTGACGATGAAGCCGTCGATCAGCAAGACCTTGCGCAGCGCGGCCGCCTTCAGCATGGCGCCGGCCATCATCGCGATCTCGAAACCGCCGAACGTGGCCAGCACGGCGTGGGGATCGTCGACGCCGGCATGGCGCTCGGCCGCCGCTTCGATCACGCGCTGCTTGCGCAGCACGCCGTCCGGCGACAGGCCGGTGCCGGCGCCGACGCACTCCGCGGCGGGAATCCCCGTCAGCTTGTGCATCAGGGCTGCCGCCGCCGTCGTATTCCCGATCCCCATCTCGCCGAAGCCGACCACGTTGCCGGGCAGGTCGGCCGCGAGGGCCGCGCCGTGTTCCAGCGCGGTGGCGCATTGCGTCGGCGTCATCGCCGGTTCGAGCGCGAAGTTGCGGGTGCCGTGTGCCACCTTGCGGTCGACGAGGCCGGGGCGTGCGCCGAAATCGTGATTGACGCCCGCGTCCACGACGTGCAGGTCGATATTGTTCTGGCGCGCGAACACGTTGATGGCGGCGCCCTGGGCGAGGAAGTTCTCGACCATCTGCCATGTGACGTCCTGCGGGTAGGCAGACACGCCTTCGGCGACGACGCCATGGTCGCCCGCGAACACGAGGATGGCGGGCTGCCGGATCGTGGGCGCGACCGTGTTCTGGATCAGGCCGAGGCGGCTGGCCAGCCGTTCGAGGGCGCCGAGGCTGCCGAGCGGCTTCGTCTTGTTATTGATGGCGGCGGCGAGGGCGGCGGCGAGATCCGGATTGCTGGTGGGGGCGATGCGCATGGGGACTCCATGGGGTGATGAAGCCGGCAAAGATAGCACAGAAGCAACTCGAAAATTCTTACGGTAAGCCCCTTGCATACCCCCGATCCGTTTTGCTATAGTTCGCGTCCTGCTTCGGCGGTGCAAGAAAAGTTCAGCGAAATCAAACAGTTGAGCTAGGTGGTTTGACAACGCCGCTTGCGCTGATGAAAAAGATGAGTTGACGAGTTAAACGAAACACTGCATAATCTCGTTCCTCTGCTGCTGACGAACAAAACGATTCGCAAACGCAGCAAGGCAGTACCGAATACAGTTCTTTAACAATAAACAGTC
>NZ_JASNRB020000049.1:0-16337 GCF_030411975.2 Massilia orientalis
CGAGCGTTGACAGTAATTGACTCGGAACGATGGTAGAAATTGCCATCCATACCGACGAGGTGCTTACAGGCCAATTGGTGTCGCCGATGGCTGTACACTCAAGCTTAGGCGTGCGGTCCTCGATTGCGGGCGGGAAAAGGTGTCTGGAATTTTAGCCGCCTGCTCCGTGCGTGCAGGTGCGACGTCGTGGCCGCTATTTTGTAGCCCTGTACCAAGTAACGGATTAGCTTTCACTAATCCGTATACATTTCTGACTGCGACAGAAATGCAGGTTATCAATGGTCCATGCCGCCGTTTTCCCACATCTCCTGTGCCACACGCCAGCCCTGTGGAGTACGTCGCAGAACGAACAGCTGGCGGATTGATTCGGGTTTGGTCGTTTTTGGTGGGTTAGGCTTACAACTCAAGGTTACAAATGCGGAAGCCATGTCTCCTGAGGTAATGACCGGTTCAAGCACTTCGAAGTGGCAGAGCTTGTTGCCTCCAGGACCTAAATACTCGTTCCAGTTCACGAGTGCTGAGACCGCATCTTTCATCCCACGTTGCGTAGAAGTCTCGCCCTCTCCAACGATAACGACGTCCTCAGTGTAGAACCGGCGTGCCAACTGTTCAGGCGTCTCACCGTTCCAGTTTGCCTCGTCCTGACTCTTGAAGAGTCCGCGAATCTCCCTGGAGGTGACGTCGTCGGGCGTACTGGCTGGGGCGAACGCGGCCGCTGAATATGAGGTTGCACACATCAGTGCCAGAGCGAAAAAATCAAGCTTCTTGAGTTTCATATATGTTCCAGTTGACGGTTTGAAATGGCAATTAACAACATTTTGGCAAAGCTTGGACGAAACGCGAGGTTTATTCGTTAACGACAGCGGAGCACTGAGCAGGACGATACTGGGCAGCCAGACCGCAGAGGAACACGGAACGCCCACCGCAATTAGGACACCAACCGGTATCTTGTGGACTAAAGCATTCTCGCTTCCAATCATGCACTCGAACTTGCGAACTGCTACCACGAGCGCGGCGGCTAATCCTAGGGCAGCGCGCAGGTTCCACCGCTACTAAGTTCCTGTAAGGGAACCGATGCGCTTTTATCGATGACTTTGGTCAAGAATTTCCCCGGCATTGAAATGGGTTAGTTAGCTGCTGCTCCTAGCAGGGCTTTTGTTTCCAGAAATTCGTCGAATCCCCATGCGCCCCACTCGCGGCCGTTTCCTGATTGCTTGTAGCCGCCCCACGGCGCAGCCATATCGACATTTGCGCCGTTCAGATGGACCATGCCAGTTCGCAAGCGGCTAGCGACGCTTTGCGCCTCTTCGACGGTAGCACCATAAACGTATCCGGACAGCCCATACGGTGAGTCGTTCGCGATATCGATCGCTTCGTCAACAGTAGAATAGGGAAGGATCGTGAGAACTGGACCGAAAATTTCCTCGCGAGCGATCGTCATTTGGTTGTTTACACGGCTAAATACCGTCGGCTGGACAAAATAACCACGTTCGCAGTTTTCAGGCTTGCCCGTACCGCCAGTGACTAAGTGCGCTCCTTCAGCCACACCTGCGTCGATCATTTCGACAACTCGCTGGTACTGGCGAGCATTGGCAATCGGTCCCATGAAAGTGTCGGGTAAAAGCGGATCGCCGATGACCAACGATTCGCAAACGCGCTTTGCGATTGCTTCCACCTCTACCAGGCGATCTTGCGGCACCAGCATTCGCGAAGGTGCCACGCACGTTTGACCAGAGTTATGCATCATTAAGGTCACGCCGTGAGTAACGGCCTTGTCAAGATCAGCGGTCGGTAGGATGATGTTTGCCGACTTCCCCCCAAGCTCCAGGGAAACTCTCTTGACGGTATCGGCTGCCGCCTTCGTGACGCTGGCGCCAGCAGCGTTGGAACCGGTCAGCGACACCATATCGACTAACGGATGCGAGGCCAGCAATTGGCCGAACGCGGCGCCAGGACCCTGTACCATATTGAACACGCCGGCTGGTACGCCGGCATCGTGCAAGATTTCCGCCAATAGGGCTGCGGAATATGGCGCGTTTTGACTAGGCTTCAGTACGATGCTGCAGCCAACGGCGAGCGCCGGGGCAACCTTGCAAGCGATCTGGTTGATTGGCCAATTCCATGGGGTGATAAGCGCACACACACCCACCGGCTCACGCATAATGCGTGTCGTTCCTTGAAGCCGGCTGAATTCGAAATCCCGAGCAATCGCCAAGGCTGTTTGAAAATGCCAAAGCCCAGTCTTCGCTTGCAAAGGTTTCGACAGCGTCTCAAGCGGAGCGCCCATCTCGGCGGTGATTGCCTCAGCCATATCTGGAAGGCGGCGCTCATATTCGGCGCATATAGCTTGTAAAAGCTCGTTGCGTTGGGACTGCGGCAACGCTGCATAACCTTGGAAAGCCCGAGCGGCGGCGTTCACTGCCTTATGTACGTCGGCGTCAGTTCCATAAGTTACAACACCAGAAACCTCACCGGTAGCCGGGTTGATGATCTCATGTTGGCTCGCGCCTGCTTGTGGTGGCACCCAGTGGCCAGCAATATAGAAGTTCGAAAGGTGATGTGAGGAAATCATGATGTTGCTTTCAAGAGAACTGGATTGATCAATCGCCCGTCCCCGATTGTGCGTGTCTCGGGGGCGGTTGCCGACAGGCCGTACTAGCGATATCGATATGTCACTACGATAGGCAGCGCTCGTGTACGCAACGAGGTGCTTTGTGGCCATATGGAGCTGCAGCTATCGCCAACGGATAAGATTGCAGTAAGACAGTTACGGTCCGATGTGCTCAAAGAAGCGCTGAGGAACTCAGACGTGCTAAACGTGCCTGCAGTTTGCTCGATCCAAAACGGTTTGCTGAACGCCGTCGCGTTCAAACGCTCGGCCTCGAAAGGAAAAATGCCAAGCCTCTTAGTGCCCAGGCTGTTTCGGTCGCGAATGTTGCACAGTACGTTTCGATCGTGTCCATCGAGATCATTTTTGACTTGCTGTCTCGGGTATGACTGCAGCAGTAGTCCAGAGCTTGCGCACAAGTGTCTGTACTGTGAAGCTGTAACTGCTTGATTCACTGGGAACAGGCGGCCCTGGCGTGGGTAACCACAATGCCCCTTACCGATGGCACGTAGGCTTGGACAATGTCGTTTCCTAAGTACCGTGAGACCGCGTGAAAACCAAGCTGACTGGCATGGCGGACACATGGTTTCTGCTCCTGCCAAATGGCAGTGCTTTGACAGGAGCAAGGACGCGCTTTACGTCGAAGACAGCTAGTTAACAGAACAAAGATAGTACCAGTGCCGACACAACATTCGATGGCGATGTCAGGCCGGGCCAACGTCCATGGCGGAACTCGTCAAACGATCGCTAGCTTCGTAATAGCTTGTTTAAGCATTCAAAACTGCCAGCGCTTCGTCAAACGTCATGACCGATGCATATTTTTGCTGCATGTCGAACAGGCTTGCATCATGCGGACCAATCGCACGATCTCCTACGCAGTCCGAAATCACCAGTGGCCGAAATCCCAGCGACATTGCGTCAACCACGCTGGCGCGAACGCATCCGCTCGTTACGCAACCTGCTATCACGAGCGTTTGAACACCGCGCTGTGTCAGCCAAGCCGCTAGTGACGTGCCGAAGAAAGCTGACGGTACTTGTTTGCGAACAACCAGCTCGTTCTCGACCGGCGCTAGTTCTGGCACGATCGCACTTCGGGGATCATCTTCCTTAAGCGTCAGCATGCCCGGTACTTTAAGCGTAAAGATGTTATTGTCCGAACCGCTATCGGAAAACACAATCCGCGAGTGAGCGATTGGCCAGTTTTTCGCTCTGGCCTGGGCGAGCAGGGGAATACTTTTAGCAATAGCGGCGCCAATATTGCCGCCCCCGAAGACGGCCGGATCGGCAAAACCGTTCACGAAGTCAATCAACAATAGTCCATATGGCGCACGGGGCTCAAGTTGGCCGCCGAACCCTTGGCTGCGATAAGTCCCGATCTCACTGTGCATGGCGCTCTCCTTGGAAATTCTCTTGGTCCAGTACTTTTCCTTGCCGCACGACATCCCTGCCATCGAGCTTTACAGTACAGTTTCGGATAGGGATATCGATATGGCAGGCGGTCGTACGGCTACCGCCCGCTTCATTGTTTGGCCCGAGCGAACATAGGAAGTTGCCTTCGTAGGCACGGGCGTCCATGCCGATCGTCTGTTCGCGATCATATAAGGCGAGCGTCGACCAACGCGATCGCGGCTGCAGTCCCCACCCGATGTGAGACATTGCATACGCTTCGGGGTCATGGAAACTTTCCATATAGTCGCGCAACAGAGCTGCATCTACGCCGCCCTCAATGGCAACGCAGTATCCGTTTTTGATCGTCAGTTTTACCGGGTCGGTTACGTAAGTCTTTTGTGGCAGCAAGATGTCACCACGATCGAGCACAATTGTCCCCTCGCTTCCTCCTTCGTTCGGCCAAGTCAGCACGAAGCCACTTGGCCAGTGGTCCCAACGGCCTGGAGCGTCAACAAAGCCGTATTCGCTAATCGCGGGGAAATGCCCCAGCGCACAACGCAGGTCTGTGCCAGCCTCGGACACGACGCGCATTTCTTTTGCGGCTTCAATAAGTGCTGCAGCCTTTGTGACTCGATCGCGATCCGTCGCCGTAGGGACAAGTCGGACCAACACCTCGGGGGGCTCCACTGCCAGAAGAATTTTCGTACCGCTGGCAAGGATTTCGTGCTGCTCAGGCGAGAACAGCAGGGTCATCAGATCAAGCACGAGATCGCTTTCCTTCAGGGCTGCGATCGCGGACCGATTACCGGTTAGTGGCGTAGTTCCCAGGTACGCGAGGGAATCGCGACTATGTGCCTTCTCTGCATTGACGGGGGGCAGATCCAAACGGTTAACCACTGCCCCTAACATCCCCGCGGCGATCATGGCAGTGGCCAGTGTTTGCGGATGGGTATTACTGCTCGTGAGTACGGTTACATTATCGCCGCACTTCAGATTTGACAAAGTCAACACCTGTTTCCATGCATTGACCAATTCTAGATCGCTAACAGGCATTATGCCTCCTTGATGACATGCATTGTCTGCGGTACCGGGAAAAGGTCGGTGACACGCGCTTGTTTTCAGTCAAATTTTGCTGCCGAGAAAACTGCTCAACGCGACATAGAAGCCCTCTTCGTCGTCCCAAGGGATCATATGGCCTGCGTTAGGCACCCGGCTCAGTTCGATGGCTGGCAACAAGTTACGGATTTCTTCAATGTCTGCCGCCTGAACTACATCGCCTCGTCCGGCGACCATCAGCATCGCTGGCACAGCAAGATGTTGCAGATCTTGATGGAAGTCATCGGTATGGAATCCCTCGAAGCTGGCGATCACCGCCCGCTCATCGCAGGTATGCAGCCATTCGGCGCGCAGGGTCAACTGGGCATCTGTCCATGTCGGGCAATATTTCTTCATTGCCTCGACGTCCATACCTGCACGCGCCTCACGGATCGAGTCGATATACCACGGCAACTTAGACGGATAAGGACGCCGTCCCGGTCCGGATACCGGAGGGTCGACCAGGACGGCGCGCGTCAGGCCCTGTGGATAGTCTCGGGCTACCCTAGCTGCGATTCGCGCCCCCATCGAATGGCCGACTAGCGCATAACGATTCAGGCCGAGTGCCTGGGCGAACATAGCAACGTCAGCCGCTTGTGCAGCGAGACTGTAGTCGAGCGTGTCGCTGGCCTCGGACAGTCCGCGTCCGCGCACGTCAAGCACGTAAGTGTCGAATTGCTGCCCGAAGCGCTCGCCGACGAAGCCCCACGTTACGGCCGGACTGGTAATACCCGGGATGATAACGACTGCATCTCTATGCGTGCGTTGTCCCACGCTGCCGCCATAGCGTAGATAGTGTTGGCGGATCCCATTCGCATGGACATTCGCGCCGTAAAGAAAAGTGGAACTCATCGCCCGGCCTCTTAATATGCACCGGACAGGAGCGCGCCGGCACCAGGTACGACCGTTTCGAGGCCAAGGGCCTTGAGCATCGCGTAGGTCGTCGCGATTGCTGCCGTTACCACAGGCTTGCCAGTCATCGCCTCAACCATCGACACTGCCTGCAGTGAAGGCATTTGGACGCATGCGGAAAGTACGATGACATCGACATTCGACAAGTCCATCGATGCGACGATGGCGGGAAGTTTCGCCGGGTCGTGACGGCCGACCTCGAGATTGTCGGCGATCTCAAGGGCGCGCCATACGGACACTTCGTAGCCCTCGGTGCGAATGTAGTTGACGACCATTTCTGTCAGTGGCTTCATGTAGGGAGCGACGACAGCAATGCGTTTGGCGTTCATGACCTTCAGTGCATCCACCAGAGCGCCTGCGCTTGTGATCACCGGGGCTTTGCCATCGTTCTCCACCGTGCGACCTTGCAGGCGCTCCTGCGACACGCGGTGGTAACCAGGCCCCATCGCCATGATCGCGACGAGACAGGCATAGCCGAGAACGTCAACGCGTGCATCCGACAGTTCAGTTGCGCAGCGATCGGACTCCGCGTCCATCGCCGCGAGCTCCTCTTTGACAACCTTCTTCATTCGCATACGGCTCGAATGGAACGTGAACCGCTCCTCGGGCCGAATCAGTTGGCGTGCCGTGAGCATCGCCGGAATTTCGGTTTCCATCGTCGTGTTCGAGCTTGGGACAATCTGCCCAATTCTGAAATTTTTCGTCATACCTAAAGCTCCATTAGTGTGTAACGTCGATCCGGGCTTGTAGTCGCGTAACACATCCTCGTACACATGGGTGCGTTTCGCGGAAATACCCTAGCCCTGTATTTCGTTGACGTTGGGGTTTTAAAGAATCGTTTCCAGCCAGTCGAGCATTAATTGCGCTATCAAATCACTATTCAGCTCTGACATCATCATGTGTCCGTTGCCCCGGATCCCGTGAGCTGGCAGATCAAAGTGAGTGAAGCTAGGGTTACGCTGTCGTAGAAATTGAGCGGCGCGGAAATTCATATCCCGCATCCACGTTGCCTCCGCTGTCAGCATCGCAATCGGTGGCGCATAAGGATCGAAGCTACCGCCGAAGTCGGCCGCGCAAAGTCCGTTCTCGAAACGTCCTAACGGATGCTCCATGCCAGGTGCGCCAAGTGGCTCTACAGCCAGGATTCCTCGCACACGGGGGCCTCCGCACGCGCTTAGAGCCCAACCACACGGCCCGCCTGCTGAGTGAGTCAAGAGGACGGTGTCTCCAGTCAGTTCGAATAGCTCTGGAGCAATTTCCTCAGCGTGTCGCTGGCTCGAAACCAGGCGCGTCGCCATTGGACCTTGGCTGGCCATGAAGCGGTCATCGTTGCCCGCAGGCATTGATGGCCATTGAGAGTGCAAAGTTGCCTCAGGCCAAAGACCACACCGTGCGACGTCGACAAATCTCGGCATCAATGTTTCGTAATCAGGCGCCGCCGTTGCGGGCCCAAGCACGGCGGTGTCCCAGTTGCTTCGGCCATGACCGGGGCGATCCAACACATAGACCGGGTAGCCCGCCCGCAAAAAGGCGTGAACCCATCCAGGCCGGTTGTCCGGGGTCCGTAGAAACTCGGACCCTTGTCCACCTCCCCCATGCACGAAGGTGATTGATACCGCCTTTGGTCGGCTTGGCAAAAACCATTCGACGTACGCTGAAGTGCCAGGCAAAGTACGCCCTTCGCTATTGCGCCGCGGTGTGGTCAGAAAGCGTCCGCCGAAATCGGCTAGTTCGTAAATTCTCATGGCTCTAATCGAGGGTAGCAAACGGTTTGTCGAGGATCACGGCACCTCCAAGCGGTTTGAGATGGCCGGCGGCGACTCTGTGCGTAGCGCACTGAACGCGTTGTTGTCCGTGTAGCAGCTGATATGGTCCGCATAGGTTAGTGAAGCGCATGGCCGTCCCATTTGATTGACTTCTGCACTTCCGGGGCCACTGTGTGTTGAGTCTTTTCCATCTCCCATCCTGCGATATTTTTGACTCGCCCTAGTGACCGGTATTGAAGCGTGCGCACTCTTCACGTCCGGGGAGATGTGCCTTGCGGTCGCTTAAGGCTTGTTGTTTGTCCAAGCCAAGAGCTGCGTCGAGACTGCATATATCCGGAGTATTAACAATTTTTCCCGCGATACCTACAACCCGATTCTGGTCGATGTGCGCTCGTCAGACTTCGACACAATCGCGCAGTACCACTGGTCAACCAGGACGAGATCGAACCATCGTAGATTTTCGGACAGGGGAAACAAAGGTGTTATCAGGCCAAACAATGGACAGGACCATCTCTCGAGGAAGCTCGCCTGCAAGCTACCCTTGATCGCAACCCGCGACGGTTCGCTCGGGCGGGCGGGCTTAGGGTATGGCCGGTTGTCCAGCCTGCGACGGCGCCTTCGTATGTTCCACTGCGGCTTGGCTCGCTGGTCGTGATAACAGTATCCCGACCAAGTTTTGAAATTTGCAACGGTATAAGGCTGCGATCCCTGGGCGTCGCTACCCTAAATTCCGCTATTCAACTGGGCGGTTGGAAAATTGGAAAAATCGGTGAGGTGCTGTTGTCAGCCATACCGGCGATCCCCGGCACTTCACTGGGTCCGAACAACATATCTGACCTTATGAGATTTGCCGTGATATCAAAGGCCGTGCACAGTGCCCCAACGCGGCTTGTAACATGTGAACTAGTCTTTTTAGCGGTATTGAGCGTCTCAGAGACTCCTGAGCGCAATCTCAGGACTGACGAATCGATAGGATTCGGTCACGAGACCGTCGACTTTGAGTGCCTCGCGATGACGCTCTGCCTGCTCGCGTAGAGCAGGGGTGACATTTGCATTGAGCTCGGCCTGCCGAGGCCCGTAGTCGGTATCCCATTCCTTCACTGGTACCCGCGGCTTCCCCTGTTGAACGCGGCCGAATTTAGAAATCTCCTTCGGACGGATAACTCGTCGGACATCCTGTTCGCTACGGCCGTTGTTACTTCTAATGGTGAAATCGGGGTTGCTTACGCGGCCAGTCGGACCGTACGTCACAACTGTAACCAGACGATCTAATGCGCAATCTTCCTCCTTTCTACGATGCACGATGTCACGCTGAGGGCGCTCAGGCATGGCTAGACGCGTAATGCCTCTATCGTTGATTGCGCCGAGAATTTCACATGGATCGTTGTCAACACGCACCTCGCGGCGGGCGGGCCAAAAATCGAACTCGCCATGGCCACCCCGCCATTCGCCAACATGTATCGCGAAGATTTCTGGGTAGATTTTACGGTCGGTCCTGCGCGCAGGCTTTGAATCGTAAAAGCACATACAGGCCAATTGGATAAGATGCGCTGCTCCAGTTCCAGCGAGAGGCTCGTACACCAGAAGGCCGAATCTATCGTGAGGCTTCCAATCTTCGAACACGTCCGACATGGTACCGGAGCTGCCCGAAACATCGATTTCATAGAAATTCGATTGTAATGCGTCAATTATATGCATGGCTCCTCCTCGGGGTTGCGAAGTTGATTATTTCGACAGAGACTGCGTTCCTTCATTTCGATGGGGGTTTGAACCGGCTTTGGAGCGACACGGAAGAGCGAACTAAGCGCTGTATCCGCGTTTCCTACATCCAACAGTGGCGTCATTCGGTCCTCAGATATTTATTGTCATTTTCCTTTGCCGAACGTTTCAGTAAGCAGCCGGTCTTTGATGGAACAGATACCCAGGTTGTCGACAGTACACGTCAGGTAGTCATACCTCGGCGGCTGATGTTGGTCTGAAGGTCATCGCGGTCGGTCTAACTCCTTACCCGCGGCGACGCCCAATTTCCAGGGAACAGCTACATTGTTTTTGACAGCGGTCAACTCGGCGAGTATCGAAATAGCGATTTCGTAGGGAGTCTTACTGCCGATATACAAACCGATAGGGCCGCGCAGCTTGGCAATCTGCTGGCCGCTTAAGTCAAAGTGCCGCAAGCGCTCCCGCCGCTTGGCGTTGTTAGCGCGTGAGCCGATCGCACCTACGTAAAACGCTTCGGTACGTAGTGCTTCCATCAGCGCCAGGTCATCCAATTTTGGATCATGCGTCAATGCCACGACTGCACTACGCTGGTCTAGCTTCATCTGCAGTACAACGTCGTCTGGCATAGCGCGCACGAGCTCTACGCCCTTTAAAGTCCAGCTGGCGCGGTGTTCGTCGCGCGGATCGCATACCGTTACCTGATACTCGAGGCAAAGCGCAATTTGTGCCAGAAACTGTGATAACTGGCCGGCACCTATAATGAGTAAGCGCAGCCGTGGCCCGTGGATGGTAAGCAGCCTACCGTTCGACAAGCATAATTGTTCTTCAGCACAACCATTGGCCAACTCAACCGTTCCGGTTTCTAGGTCCAGGATGCGCTTTGTCAGAATGCGATCACTCATCAGGCCAGCCAGTTCGCTTATGCGGCTGTGATTGGCGAGCGGCTCGACCACTAGCTGAATAGTCCCGCCGCAGGGCAAGCCAAACCTGTGCGCCTCGTCGGCCGAAATTCCGTAGGTAAGGACTTTGGGCGTCGTTTGTACTATGCCATGCTCTCGTATTGATGCTATTAGGTCATCCTCAATACATCCCCCGGAGACAGATCCGACTACCGTACCATCGGCACGAATTGCCATTGTCGCCCCAACCGGTCGGGGGCTGGACCCCCATGTGTGCACTACAGTTATATATTCGCAACGCCATCCATCGCGCAGCCACTGGGCACAAGCGTTTAGTACTTCAAGGTCGATAGAGTCCATCT
Source organism: Massilia orientalis (assembly GCF_030411975.2). Classification (NCBI taxonomy): domain Bacteria; kingdom Pseudomonadati; phylum Pseudomonadota; class Betaproteobacteria; order Burkholderiales; family Oxalobacteraceae; genus Massilia; species Massilia orientalis. The sequence goes on from NZ_JASNRB020000049.1 coordinate 10,751, forward strand.
AGATTTCGGTGACGACGCCACTGAGATGTATTTTCGCGTATATCCGGAGCGGTGCATGTTTCGTGGGCGACCGCTGTTACCCTGGCAATTTTGGCTCTGTTTGGTGCGGTAGGCCGTTGCCGGGCAATAGGCGTTATGGGGATTTCGTAAGCTACATGTCTTCGGTTCGAATCTTTTCTGAGTCGGAGCTCGCACATGAGTCTTTACCTGAGCTGTACCTGCTTCTCGTAATATGAAACAACTGAGGAGCCAAATTAGAATCCGTCAAGCTGCGGGCCTCACGATGTAGGCGCCACAAGTACGTGACAGCAGCTTATTCAGCTGCTGTCGGACAGACGCCGAACGCCGGTATTAGTGGATGGAGCGAATACCGTGGGAACCGACGAGGAGCACTCGCCCATTCTTCAGAGCGACGGCAGCCGTGTACGCCTGACGATCCTCACCCTGCTTACTTTTGAATGTTAGCCCACCGTCATTGCTAATAATGGTAACTCCATCAACTGCGGTTCCAATAACTATATGATTGGGCAGTTGGACGAAATTGGTAATAGAGCTCGTGATGCCAGAGTCAATACGATTCCATGTAGTGCCTTTATCGGCGCTACGGTAGACGCTGCCACGCAGGCCCCCGACGAGGACGGTACCGTCCTTGAGTACGGTACCACACCACAAGCTGCCAGAATAACCGCTCGCAATTGGAGACCAGGTTGCGCCGTTATCGTTTGATCGGTATACGAGGCCGCGCTCTGCCGTAATAAATATCGGTTCACTTGGTGCTGAAAAAATGCTGAACAGATTGCGATCGGCGCGCTTTGCACCGTCAGGTGGAGGGAGCTGCACCGGGCTCCAAGTGGCGCCTCCATCATTGGTTTTTAACATCAGAGACCATAATCCAACTGCGAACCCGTCTTTCGAATTCCTGAAGAAGACAGAGAATAGCGGTTGATCAACCTTGGTATCGTTACGCGAAGAAGACCAGTTGTTGCCACCATCGGTCGTCTTCAGAATCGTCCCCCAATGGCCGACCGCCCATCCATTGTTGTCATCGACAAAATACACGTCGGTAAGCTCTGCAGATGTCGGGACCGTACGTGCCTGGTGCCACGTGAGACCATCGTCGTCTGACAGGGCAATCGTTCCGTGTTCGCCAACGGCAACAAGGCGTTTTCCAGCGCGAACGGCCGCGAGGTACTCAGTCTTGGATAAATTCGGCGATTTGTTTGCCGCGCGCACAACCACCGTGGCAGGGGTAGCTGTTTGCGCATTGGCCGTAATGCTTGTCGCCACCAGCAAGCTCATCGACACCGCGGCTTTATACAATTTCATATCCGAAGCTTTCAAAAATCAATGGGACAAAATCGAAGGGGAATAGGCGGCGGACTTTCTCGGAAAGACGCGCTCTAGCACTACAGCCAGAGCTGGCAGAGCAGTAAAGGCCATCACAAGATTCACAAGAAACATGAAAGCCAAGAGCTTGCCCATGTCGGCCTGAAATTTGAGGTCGGAGAACACCCACGTGCCAACCCCCAGAGCAAGCGTTAATGCGGTGAAGATAGTTGCGATACCTTCAAATTCTAGAGCTCGAGTCATCGCAGTTCGCATCGAGTCGCCATCAGCCAAATGCATTTGGAGGCGGTTATAAATGTAGAGTGCATAGTCAACGCCGATGCCTACTGCTAGAACCATCACGGGAAGAGTCGCGACGGTCAGACCGATTTCGAATTCTTTCATGAACCAGTAACCGATGAAAGTGCCAACAGTCAAAGGAAAACAGCAGGCCAAGGCGGCGCGAAAATCGCGATACACAATAAGAACGAGAAGAATAATGGCAGCGTAGACATATAGCATCATGGGTAATTCGCTACGTTCGAGCTCCTGGTTTGTTGCCGCTAAGACGCCGGCGTTACCGGCTGCCAAACGGAGGCGAACCCCTGCTGGTGCTGGCCTGTTTGCAGCAAACTGCTGCACAGCAGCCAATACACGATCGATGGTAACAGCCTTGTGATCCGTAAGATAAAGATGCACGGCCGTCATCGAGCAGTCCTTGTTGTTGTACCCTCTAACGCGTCCCACTTCCGTCGCTAATGCAGAATAGTTCGATGAATCAATCGGAACTACGTGCATTTTTGGGTAACCTTCGTTATAGCCTTGGTTATATGTGCGCAACTGTTCAGCAAACGAATCGATGGCGACCACGCCAGTAACGTTTCGCATCGCGGCCCCAAACTCGTCAGCATACAATCCAACATTAACGTTTTCACACGACTCGGGCGGAGCTGCGACCACGACTGTAAGCCAGTCTAAACCCATATTAAAGCTAGAGGAAACGGCGACCGCGTCCTGGTTAAACCGAGCTTCAGCGCGCAGTTCAGGAGCGCCAGGCTGGACCGTACCAATGACACGGTCTCGGCTCGCCCATGCAGTTACTCCGAGTACCAGAATCGAAATGCAAGTAATTACGACTGCATTGCGCCATTCGGCCACCACCGCGATTGCGCGAATAATTTTGGTGCGCGCCTCGCGCTTGCGCATGGCCTTCTTGGCATACGCGTCCGTGAAGTTGCAATATGAGGCAGCAAGCGGCAACATTACCAAGTTGGTAAGTATTTTGTAGCCGACGCCGAGCGAAGCGGTAATGGCCAGCTCACGAATCATTGGAATCGGAATTAGCAGAAGCGTCAGGAATGAGATGAGAGCAGTTACTAACGCGAGGACCCCGGGAATAAGTAACCCCGTAAAGCTTGCTCGCGCGGCCTGCATTGTCGTTTTGCCTTGAGCCAGACCGCGAACGATAAAGTTAATTTGTTGGACACCGTGGGACACACCAATGGCGAAAACCAGAAACGGTACAAGTACAGCAAGTGGATCGAGCCCGTATCCCATCAAATTCAGTGTACCGAACTGCCAAACCAAAGATGTTAGCGAGCATGCAACTGGCAGCACCGTAAAGCGCCACGAATGACAATACCAATAGACCGCTGCCAGTGTCAAAATCAGTGCTAAACCAAAAAATTGGACTACACTTTTTCCGCCCTCTGCAATATCTCCGATCTGCTTGGCAAACCCGATAATTTCGATTTTGAAATTTTTGTCTTCAAACTTCTTCCGAATTTGCGACTCGATCAAATTATTGTAGTTAATGTAGTCAATCTTTCGGCCGTCTACGCCGACCTCGTTCAGCTCTGCCGTTACCATGGCGGACGTCTGATCTCGAGAAACCAACGTGCCAATGTACCCTGCACGGCTAGTTGAGGTCTGGATATTATTGATTTCTTGGGGTGTAAGCGCGTCGACGGTAATTGTGCCGGGAATAATCGGCTGAGCGCGGAAACCATCTTCGGTAATCTCGTTAACAAAACTGTTTGGCGTCCACAAGGATTTGACGCCCAGCCTGTCGACATTAGGCAGCAATGTCACGGTCTGCGTTACCTCATAAAGCCGGGTCAAAGCTTCTTTCGTCCAGATCGTACCTTTGCGGGCCTTGACTACGACCGTGAGACGATTTGCGTTTGGGAGGTCTTGCCTGTACTGTTGGAAGGTCGAGACGTATTCGTGCCCGATGGGAATCTGTTTTTCAAATCCAGCCTCCATGTGGAGCTTGCTCGCAAAGACGGCCATCACAGCCGTAAACGCGAGCAGTACGGTAAGCGTAAGTCCGCGATAACGGAACAGAAACGCTTCCAAGCGAGCAATCAGTGGTTTCAAATTCATAATTTTGAATATTTCTGGTGACGCCGTCTTTACGGCTATGTCTTGTTTCGAAATCTTAAAGGAACATTCATCTACTCGCCCGTCCACGCCCATGCGTACCTTGTGGTAGCTTGTTGCGAGCTACGGAAACCGTTCGGATTAGTGCGAATCTAATAATGTTGCAGTCATATCTAAGTTCCGGCGTTGGTTCTAATCTACGTCCGCTCTTCCGATGCCCTTTCTTCGCGCACTTGATAAGCGTTGGCTGACCGTAACCAACGTTGATTCACCATCGATCAGCCATTCCGTCCAGCAGAACGTTGTCCTCGCTGTCTCGTAGCCATACACCATGGTCACGTACAATGAACTGCGCGCCGTCCTTGTGCAGTGAAGCAGTGTCGGTGAAAGGATGAACGAAGTGACTCTTGTCGGCGGCTTGCCAGGATGCGGTGCTACGTTTCGGGGTATTCATAGCGTGGCCTATAACAATGATGGAAGAGAGCTGAGGTTGCTCTCCCGGGAACAATAATGAGTGGCATCTTGCCGTGGCGGCAGGTGACAACAGGCCATTTATCGCGTGTAACCCGTATGTCCGGCTATCGCGCGGCCTCAGCACAGTCCTCATCGCTCAGTTGCTGAACAAAGGTTCGCGCGATCTAGCAGGGAGAGAAGGCGCAGAAATCGGAAAGGTCACGGCGCCGTGCACGGGGACGGCGCACGGATCGCGAAAAGCCGCGTGATGGACCTTGACGCGATGTTGTGTGCCAGCATGTGCTGCTTTCGTCGAATGTGACAGGTAAGTCCATAACATCAACTGGAGCGGTCTTGAGGTAGCCGTATATCAAGGTGGTGCGTGATCGGTCCAGGCACTTCAGCACACTACTGGACCCGCGCACCAACAACATGAGCCGCTCTTCCGGCTGGCCTTATGCGCCCATAGATGTATACGCTGCTCTTACGAGTTTGATCACACAACACAAAGCCCCACAGCAGTGGGACGTTCGAGACTCGTGCGTGCGCTTGTTCGACACAATTCTTGCTATCTTGCTCACGAAGGCATTTCTACAAATGTAATTCAGGACGGTGGTGGCAACCCCGAGCTCCTCAACTTCGAAAGCTTTCAGCAGATCGCCTCTCTGCCGGAGTACCGCCCTAACAATCCGCTGACCCAGGAGAACTACCGCCAGATCCTCGGCTGGTATCACTTCGCAGAAAAACAGTGTTGCTGCGTTCAACGTGCAAGCGGCACCCTTTGCGGCACCCTGCACAACCATGGTTGGGTAGCAAAATTGAAAGACGGTACGGTTACTATTCTGGGCGCCGATTGTGCAAACGATAAATTTGGCGCCGACAGTACCGTGTTCAAAGACATTAGCCTCGCGATGAATGCCAGGCGGGAAAAGGAACGGGAGGAAAAGATTCGCAGGTTGGTCGAACAAAGCACGCACTATGAGATCCAACTGCGCGGGGCTATCGCACGGCTCAGGCAAGCGCGCCTTCAGCTCGACGAATTCCTGAACAGCATCGGCCATGAGTTCCGCCGTCGTATTGTAAATATGGCCAAGACCGGTAACGCCAGCGTCGTCATTGAAGGAGTCAAAGTTCGGTACGAAGAAAAGTCGGGCAAGAGAGTTCCCGAAACCAGCGTCATCAAGCACACGCTTGGTGCCCTAGAAGGCCTCTCAGCAATCGACTACCAACAGTTCCTGCGGCTTACTGTTGAAATGGAACATATTAAGGACGCATTCGTCGAGGCGAGAGCTGCGACCCAACTGAATAGGGCCATCAAGGCAAAGCTTGGCTTTCACATCGAAAGATGTGTATAGTGGACCCCGAATTTGAGACGGTGGTTTAAGCTGTCGTCCGCGAAAGGATGACAGCGAATGAGTGAAGGTAA
>NZ_JASNRB020000050.1:0-16089 GCF_030411975.2 Massilia orientalis
TTCGACACCTCGACGTTGTAGTCGTAGGAGGCGACGGACTTGCCGTCCGCTTCCAGCGAGCCGTCCATCATGACGGAGGTGAAGCCCGAGCGGATCGCGGCCATGCAGACGGCCGGCGACTGGCCGTGGTCCTGGTGCATCACGACCGGGATGTGCGGGTAGGCCTCGACGGCGGCGTCGATCAGGTGGCGCAGGAAGGCTTCGCCGGCATATTTGCGGGCGCCGGCCGAGGCCTGCATGATCACCGGGCTGCCGGTCTGGTCGGCCGCGGCCATGATGGCCTGGACCTGTTCCAGGTTGTTGACGTTAAACGCCGGGAGGCCGTAGCCGTGTTCGGCGGCGTGGTCCAGCAGTTCACGCAGAGATACAAGTGCCATGGTTACACTCCGTAGAAAAAGCACTGTTTAGAGCTATAGAGCTCAAGCGAGCAAGTTTTAGGCGAGCGACAAAATTCGCCGGGGATGCGTTTTCGATATCTCTAAAGCGAATCCTGACCCACACCATTTTGAGCGCGCTCGGTGCTCCCGAATTTTAATTGTTGATGCAGGCGACGACGATAATGTCGGCTTCTTCGAATGATTTTGCACGCCTTCGGATCACGCATACATTACAAGAGCGTTATGCTGTGGCGCGACATTCCTCACTTAGGAAGTACACAGATAACTAGGATTGCCGAGGTGTTCAATAAGAACTACGCACCCTTATAAAAACTAGGACACTTACAAAAATCTATGCGACAGAGCATGGGTCGCCATGAGATCCAAGGCTGTTGAAATAATATTTCAATGCTGCCATCCAGGTTCACGACGCGAATTCAGATTGATGTACGCCAATGTAGGGGACGCACGATCTTTTGATTTGCCGGATCGAGTGCCGCATAATCGAGGATTTTCGAATATGCTGCGCACTACGGGGCCCCTTTGTGCAACAAACTTTTCTTCCGAAACATATACTTTCGCAGGGAGTGCTGCAATTTAGTCAGCTGCTGCAATTGAATTGGCGAAAACTGATTTTCTCCGCTGAGTATTTAGAAACATTGGTCGTCTAACAGTTAACATTACGATAGCGGCAGTCGCCAAATTCAATTCTCACGGAACAGCACATTCATTATTTCGCATGGTACGTGGTCACTACCGCAACCTCGTTTTTCGAGCCCAGGAAGACCGGCACTGGCCGGTTGGATGTCGAGGATGCGCTGGCGGCAGTCCGTCGCTGCCTCGCCGGTCTGTTTGAAGTCTTGCCGCGCAGGCCCGTTTTGCCGGCCAGGAGTTCGCCGATGTAGCGCTGCACGGGCCTGTGCGCATTCATCACTCGTTTCGTAACTCCGCATCAGCCGCTTATTCTGTGCATAAACGTCGCCAGTCGCCAAGCTCAGCCCCTTAGCACCTATCGGCGCAAGCATGCGGATGGTATGACCATCGCAGGCTCAATAAAAAGGCAGGGGTAGGGCCGTTTTTTTCGAAGGGCTGCTGGTGGGCAGCCGCGTACTTTCGCTTACTTGTCGAGACGCTGTTCTAGGCGTTGCTTACTCGCTACTAGTTCCTGCGGCAGGCGGTAAGCCAGCTTGTCGAACAGCTCGCTGTGCAGCTTCAGTTCCTCGCGCCACGCGTCCTTGTCGATCGACGTGATCTGGTCGAATTGCTGGTTCGTGAACTCGATGCCAGTCCAGTTCAGGTCGCCGTACGTCGGCGTGGTGCCGAACATGTGCTCGACACCACCGCCCTGGCCCTGGCTGCGGTCCAGGATCCATTTCAGGACGCGCATGTTGTCGCCGTAGCCCGGCCACACGAACTTGCCGTTGTCGTCGGTGCGGAACCAGTTGACACAGAAGATCTTCGGCAGCGCCGCGGCATTCTTCGCCTGCACTTTCTTGCCCAGATCCAGCCAGTGCTGGAAGTAATCGCTCATGTTGTAGCCGATGAACGGCAGCATCGCGTACGGGTCGCGGCGCACGATGCCCATCTGGCCGGCGGCGGCAGCCGTCGTTTCCGAGCCCATCGTGGCGGCCATGTACACGCCTTCCGTCCAGTTGCGGGCTTCCGTCACGAGCGGCACCGTCGTCGAGCGGCGGCCGCCGAAGATGAAGGCCGAGATCGGCACGCCGGCCGGATCGTCCCAGGCCGGGTCGATCACCGGGTTCTGCGTGGCGGCGACGGTGAAGCGCGCGTTCGGGTGCGCGGCCTTGGTGCCGGACGCCGGGGTCCAGTCCTTGCCTTGCCAGTCGATCAGGTGCGCCGGGGCTTCCTTCGTCATGCCTTCCCACCACACGTCGCCGTCGTCGGTCAGCGCCACGTTCGTGAAGATGACGTTTTCGCGCAGCGAGGCCATGCAGTTCGGATTCGTCTTTTCGTTCGTGCCCGGGGCGACGCCGAAGTAGCCCGCTTCCGGGTTGATGGCGTACAGCTTGCCGTCCGCGCCCGGCTTGATCCAGGCGATGTCGTCGCCGATGGTCGTCACCTTCCAGCCTTCGAAGCCGGCGGGCGGGATCAGCATCGCGAAGTTCGTCTTGCCGCAAGCGGACGGGAACGCGGCCGCGACGTATTTCTTGTCGCCCTGCGGCGATTCCACGCCCAGGATCAGCATGTGCTCGGCCAGCCAGCCCGGACCGCCCTGCTGCGCGTCCTGGTAACCCATGTTGGAGGCGATGCGCAGCGCGAAGCATTTCTTGCCCAGCAGCGCGTTGCCGCCGTAGCCCGAGCCGAACGACCAGATCTCGCGCGTTTCCGGATAATGCACGATGTACTTGGTCGCGTTGCACGGCCAGCGCACGTCCTGCTGGCCCGCCTGCAACGGCATGCCGACGGTATGCACGCACGGCACGAAATCGCCGTCGCTGCCCAGCACGTCGTACACGGCCTTGCCCATGCGGGTCATGATGCGCATGTTGACGGCGACATACGGCGAATCGGACAGTTCCACGCCGATGTGTGCGATCGGCGAGCCCAGCGGACCCATCGAGAACGGCACGACGTACATCGTGCGACCAGCCATGCAGCCGTCGAACAGGCCGTTCAGGGTCTGGCGCATCTCGTTCGGATCGGTCCAGTTATTGGTCGGACCCGCCTGCTCCTTCGTGGCGGAGCAGATGAAGGTGCGGTCTTCGACGCGCGCCACGTCGCTCGGGTCGGAACAGGCCAGGTACGAATTCGGGCGCTTCTCCGGGTTCAGGCGCTTCATCGTGCCGGCTTCGACCATCTGTGCGCACAGACGGTCGTACTCTTCTTCGGAGCCATCGCACCAGTAGATGGCGTCGGGCTTCGTGAGGGCCGCGATCTCGGCCACCCAATTGATGAGTTTATTGTGCTTGATGTAAGCTGGGACGTTCAGTGCGGCGACGCCGCCCATCACGGGTTTGTTCACGGGTACCTCCAATACAAGAAAATTCGTGTGGCCTCGACCCGGCCTCTAGCACGGGTCGCCTGGCTGTTCGCAGCAGCTGTTCAAGTCCGCAACTACGGAAGGTTGAACGGGGATGCTCATTGTGACAATGAGAGGCTCAAAGATGACGCTTAGCACTTCGACTTTTGATGCCTTGGCGATTCTACGACGTTTCAAATGCTTCAGCTACAGAAATGTAGTAAATTAAGTTGAATTTTGTAGTAAGGTATCTAGCGGCGACAGAATCTTGTTATTTCGTTACGCCCACACCGATGGCACTTTTCAAGATCACAATTAAGCAGGTTGCAGGCCACTGATAGGCGTAGGGCTCCTGCGCGGCCGCGTGTAACGCCATTCTGACGCCGACGCGCCACCTTGGTCGGAAAGACTGATTGCGACCAGCGAAGCCGCGTCGAAACCAAAATGCGCTGTCTCAAACTCTTAGCGGACGCGTCATGGCACGAGATTTCGATCGTCAGGTCGCCGAGCTGCGGGTCCGTGCCCAGGATTCTGGATCGCTTTACGCTGCTCGGCACGCCTGTGACGGTGCGTATGGAGCAAGTCCGCCCCACGGGTTCGGTCACTAGGCGCTCAGCTGATTTCACATCACATCCCCTTGTAGACCCCAGACAGTTTTGTCAACGAGATCACTGAGGATGGCTTCGGGACGAAGCCAATCATCCCGGCGCGATCACGTTGAAATGCGCTTACGCCAATCTGAACGCTGGGAATTCGACATTACGGACCAACCGGCGCATACCAGTAGTGCGGCGATAGCGACGAACAGGACGTTGAGCTATGCGGTTCCAGCGCCAATGTGATGCAGGTGGTGGCGCTAACTTCACTTGCGATCTCTGTTTGGCCGCCTTCCACCTCCAGTGAGTCAAACATCGTCGCTAGGATGGATGTATTCGTCTACGGAAACGCAGACTCTATAGGCGTATCCAGACGCGAAAATGTTGAGTGGTGATCGGAGCTGGAACGCTAACAGGCGACCAATCGGAATCGTTATGGTGATGGCTGGCAGCACTGTACGCCTGCTGGACGAGACTCAGTTGCTAATAAATTTGCTTAACTGTTGAAAGTTTGAGGGAAATATAAATGCGTGTTTTCAAATTTTGTTTTTGGACATCGTTAATGTTTGCGGCTTCGCTAGCGAATGCCGCGGAGTGCGCATCGCCAGAAGCGTGTAGTGTAGATCGGGGGCGGAAGATCTTCATGACTTGTGCAGCCTGTCACTCCATTGAACCCAGCGGCAGCTTTACGGTAGGTCCGAATCTGCGTTCAGTTGTCGATCGTCCGATCGGAAAATCGCCAGGTTTTCACTACAGTGCAGCCTTGCAGAAGGCAAAAGGTAGCTGGACGCCTGCGGCATTGAATTCTTTCTTGATGGCGCCGTCAGAAGCGTACCCCGGAACTAGCATGGCTTTTACGGGGCTAAAGAAACCTGATGATCGGGCAGCGGTCATTGCTTACCTCAAACAGCTTTCAGGGAGCAAGGAATGAGCGGAGATACCGGAAAACCCAATTTCAAAGGTCGCCGATTGTTTCTTGGCGCTGCGGCTGCTCTGCCAGCCACGAGTGTGCTCGGCGCCAAACCGCCACATGGTCAACCTTCGGTTCCTCCTTCAGCCAAAAGTGTTCTTGATACTAAACACTCTGCTTGTGACGCTCAGCGTGGCAAGCATAAATTCGATGCGGATGTGATCGTCATTGGAGCCGGCTTTGCAGGAGTCACAGCCGCGCGCGAGCTTGGCGTAGAAGGCAATAAAGTTATTTTGCTCGAGGCGAGCACTAGACTAGGCGGACGCACGTACAGTGGACACTTTGCAGGACAAAACGTCGAATATGGCGGCGCGTGGGTGCATTGGGCCGAACCGCATGTCTGGGCAGAAGTCGAGCGCTATGGTCACGGCGTCGAGGAAGAACAGATCGCTAATGTAGATCGCGCGTTAGTTATGCTGCCGGATGGCCGAGTGAAGGAGCTCACGACTGAACAGCTTGACGCTTATGACAAAGACGGCATGGACAAATTCACCGCGGGGGCCCGAGAGCTGTTCCCGCGACCATACGAACCACTGACCAATCCAAAAGTACGAGAGCTCGAAAACATATCTGCGGCAGACCATATTGCGAAACTTGGTTTGAACGAAGTGCAAACGGCGATTTTGAACGCTGAAATGACGCTGTACGGCGCCGGTCCTATCAGCGAATACAGCTACCTTGCATTTGTTAAGTGCTTCTCCTGTATGAGCTGGGACTATTACACTTTCAATGATGCGGATCGGCGCTATCGCATTGGCAAAGGCGGAACCCTCGGTCTTTTAAAATCGATGATTCAGCATAGCAAGGCAGAAGTAAGGTTCTCGTCCGCAGTAAATCAAGTTCGCCAAGAGCGTGATCATGTAATCGTCACTACCGAGGATGGACGTAAAGTTACGGCCCGCGCGGTCGTGGTGACGGTGCCGACGAACACGTACAAGCGCATCCAGTTCATTCCCGCATTGTCTCCGGCAAAGCGCAAGTATATTGATCAGGGAGAAATGTCCAATGGCGCCAAAGTTTTCGTGCAGCTTGAAAAAAATTACGGCAACACTTTCGCCTTTTGCGCCGATCCCAATCCTCTGACAGTAGTGCAGACGATCAAGAACAGCGACGAAGTTGGGACAATTCTTTCTATAACCCCTGGACGACGCAAGCTGATCGACATCAATGATGCCGATGAGGTAGAGAAGCAGGTACAGCGCCTCTTCCCGAACGCCAAGCTCGTTGGCCTGTCTGGATACGACTGGGCGAACGATCCTTATTCCCAACAAGCATGGGGAGCGTACCGCGTTGGACAGATGAGTCTCGCCCAAGAATTGGCTGTGCCAGAAGGCCGAGTGTTTCTCGCGGGGGCATCGACTGCCGGAGGACTCAATGAATACATTGATGGGGCGGTCGAGAGTGGTTTGCGCGCAGGCCGTCAGGTACGAGAGCTGTTTTCGCGATCACCTGCGTGATAGTCCTGTAAGACAGACTAGATGATTGGTTGGCCATCACCACTTCCTACGTCTAACTGCCCGTTCGCGGGCAGTAGCTTTGCTTGGCCAATAGGCGATCGATTTTTTGACGCGCCAGGTGAAGAGCGTACGACCGACAGTTCCGAGCATTGACCGCGCCCTCCGGAGAAAAACGCGAGAGTTTTCCCGCTCCGGCCATGCAATCGCTCCTGTTCGGATGTCGATACGTAGCTCAGGACTCGACGGTCCAATCTCCCCGTGGTTGCAGCCCAGATGCCTAGTTATAAGCAAGCGCCCCGGCTTTTCTTTTGCAGTAGACAGTCCCACTCGCGGGCTAAGAGCACTTCATCAGATCGATTGGCGTGCGCAGATGACATCCCACATTTGTTGGGACGAACCTGTTCCGCTGCGATCGTTGCCGTCCTACATGGCCACAAAGCACCTCGCGTCGCGCGAGTGTCCTGCCTATCGTAATCATTTATTAAACTCGCCAGCACAATCTCTTTGTGCTCGTACGTGACCTTCATCGTATTACATCAAAACAGCTTTTAATCAATCGAATTCTCTCGAAAGTCCATTATGGTTTCTGCTGATCATCTTTTAAACTTCTATATCGAAGGCCGTTGGGTAGAGCCCGAAGCAGGCGGTACTAAACACGATATCATCAACCCTGCTACCGGTGAAGTCGCCGGCGTCGTAGCCTACGGAACGGACGCGGACGTACATAGAGCAGTGTACGCTGCCGCTCGCGCTTTCCCTAAGTACGCTGCATTGCCCCAAGGACAACGCAACGAACTTTTGGAGGCTATATGCGCCGAATATGAGCGTCGTCTAAGTGATATGGCCGAGGCAATCACCGCCGAAATGGGTGCTCCACTAGAGACGCTCTCCAAGCCCTTGCAAGCGCAGACAGGGCTTTGGCACTTCCAAACCGCACTGGCTATTGCTGGCGACTTCAAGTTCGACCGCGTTCAAGGGACAACACGTATTGTGCGTGAGCCCGTGGGCGTGTGTGCACTTATCACGCCGTGGAACTGGCCGATTAATCAGATCGCTTGCAAAGTGGCGCCGGCGCTTGCGGTTGGCTGCAGCGTGGTATTGAAGCCGAGCCAAAATGCGCCGTACTCTGCCGCGCTGATGGCCGAGATTCTGCACGATGCGGGCGTGCCGGCTGGGGTGTTCAATATGGTGCAGGGTTCAGGCGCAGCGTTTGGCGAATTGCTGGCCTCGCATCCACAGGTTGACATGGTGTCTCTAACTGGATCGAATGCTGCCGGTGCCAGTGTCACGAAAGCAGCGGCCGATTCTATCAAGCGCGTTTCATTGGAACTCGGCGGTAAGTCAGCCAATATCATCCTGCCAACAGCCGACCTTGAAAAGGCGGTCGCCCACGGCGTCACCACGATGATGCATAACTCGGGTCAAACATGTGTGGCCCCATCGCGTATGTTGGTACCGCAAGATCGGCTGGAGGAAGTCGAAGCAATCGCAAAACGCATCTGCGAATCGCTGGTTGTTGGCGATCCGCTTGCTGCCGACACGTTCATGGGACCGATTGCCAACGCACGCCAGTACAAACGCGTCGTAGAAATGATCGAGCTGGGTGTGGCCGAAGGGGCCTATCTAGTCACGGGCGGGGCAGGCAAGCCCGCTGGATGCACGCGGGGATATTTCGTCAAGCCAACGGTGTTCAGTCGTGTACGCAAGCAAATGACGATTGCGCGCGAGGAGATCTTCGGTCCCGTGCTTACGATTCTTCCATACGCTACCGTGGAAGAAGCAATCGACATTGCGAACGATTCCCCCTTCGGACTTTCTGGATACGTCTACGGCGCGACCATTGAGGAAGCTCAAGCTATTGCTTATCGCTTGCGCACTGGTATGGTTCATCTCAATGGCGCAAATGTTGATATGGCCGCCCCGTGGGGGGGGTATAAGCAATCTGGAAATGGCCGTGAATGGGGCGCGTGGGGCTTTGACGAGTTTCTAGAGACAAAGGCTGTGCTTGGAGCGGCAACTGTCTAATATGTCCCAAATGCCTCGGAGAATTTTATGACAAAAGCAATTGTTAATAGCGTATCGGTCGCTAGTCCAGACACTGCGGACGGACGCGTCGCTCTTCCCCGTACTTTGGGAACCCTCCGCTTGGCAGTGTTCGTCATCGCGGCCGTCGCGCCACTCGCTGCTGTCATTGGTGTGCTGCCGGTCGCATTGGTCTTTGGTAGCGGCACAGCGTTGCCACTTGCTTTCGTCGTCGTCACCGCCGTGATGGCGCTGTTCGCGGTGGGATTTTCCGCAATCAGCCGAGAAGTGATTGTCGGCGGCGCCTTCTACGCTTACATTGCGCGCGGCCTCGGATCGGTTACGGGACTTGGCGCGGCCTGCGTAGCGGTAGTCTCATACACGATGTTCGTGCCTGGAGGGCTAAGCTATCTTGGATTCGTTATGCAGACTTCGGTAGGGGAACTGCTTGGCTACCATTTTCACTGGATCACATACTCACTCGGGGCGTGGGCACTAGTGGGAATTCTTGGCCTTCGGAAAATCGACTTTAGTGCACGGGCGGTTTTTTCCGTGATTGTCCTCGAATTCGTCTTACTGCTGGTTTTTGATACAAGCATTGTTGGGCAAATGGGCAGTGCAGCGTTGCCAATGCAGTCCCTGAATCTGAGTGGTATGAGCCAAGGGGCGCCAGGAGTCGCCATTCTTCTTGCTTTTACCTGCTATTTTGGCATTGAGTCCGCTGCGCTTTACTCTGAGGAAGCAAAGTCACCGGAAAAGACTGTCGCGCGTGCTACATATCTTGCGATCTTCGTCATTGGAATCTTTTACTTCTTCACTTCGTGGATCACCGTGGGAGCGGTAGGGCCGAACAATATTAAAGGTATTGCTGAGGCTGACATTGGCCTAATTTATTTTAAGCTTAGCGACAAGTTCATGAACGCAACGTTTACGCACGTCATCCAGGCCGCGATCGTGACAAGCATGTTCGCGACGGTGCTGTCGTTACACAACGTGGCAGCTCGCTACCTGTTCGTCCTTGGTCGCCAGGGGTGTTTGCCGAGCGCACTCGGGCGTGCGCACCCGAAGCACGGTTCGCCCTCAGCAGCCAGCCTTGCGGTCTCGCTTATTTCGCTAATCGTAGTATGCGGGGCAGCGTATCTCGGCCTCCACCCGATGCTCGGTCTTGGGTTGATCGCTCTCGGATTTGCTGCAGTCGGAGTGATGTTCTTGCAAGCGCTTACGGCTCTAGCGGTTGTGTCGTATTTCCGAGGCCGGTCCGATCGGAAGATTTGGCAGCACATCGTCGCGCCGATTCTCTCATTTATCGGATTGATTGGTGCGCTCGTGATTGCAGTTTATAACTTCGAATATTTGAGTGGAAGTCAAAACCCTTTGGTCAACAGGATACCGATCGGCATCCCGATCGCGATGGTTTGCGGTGTGTGTTTTGCGTTATGGCTTCGTCGGTATCGGCCAGCAAAGTTCGCAGCCGTCCTAAAGGACTAATTATTGCGTCATATCTGGGCCGCATTAAAAATATATCTGCGGCCCCGTTGCACTCTTAAAAGGAGCTACATGAAATTCACTAAAAAGGCGTGGTTCGCTCTTCTCTCGCTAATGTGTACCGCATCATATTCGGGCGTTGTGCGCGACAAGGTTAGCACGACGCACGATGCCGTATCCCATGAGATTCGTGCACTCTTTAAAGGTCAGGATGAGGCAAATTAGAATGGTGCGACGCCAGAACAGTTAGCGCACCGCTTGTACACGGCGGACGCGATCATCGTTGGTGAGGGCGAAGCCACCACGCAAAGCGGAATGAAAAATGCACACACGTTGTCAGCCGGCCGGACGACAGGTCGAGTCTTCCTTTGCCGCGTTGGTCGTGCAGATGATGGACTACGTCGTCCTCAGCAATGCTGGCTCACGTCAGTTACTGACCAGTTCGATGCGCTCGCGGGCTGGTCTACCGACGTAAGCTAGAGAGATAACAATTCAGAAAAATGTGTTTGGTGCTCTACAACGCGACAAGACCCGACCTGTATTTCTGCACCCCGCCGTGTTCTGTACGCGCTGGGCTTGGTACTAATCCCATACCATCAGCACCATAAACGATACGATTACAGAAGACGCGGCCTTGCGCGGCGTAATCCTGACTGGCGCGGTTGCGTCTGCAGAAAAAGACGGCTTCCGGGTCAGGCCGCTCATGCACCACCGTGCTGCCAGCCGTAGCGCCAGCCATGACAGCGTGACGGAGGAAATGCCGCTCGTGCTGTTGGTCAACGCTATTTCACATGTGATCGTGATGGTCACACCGCGCGATCTCGAGGCGTTTGCGGTCGGCTTTGCGCGGACCGAGGGGCTGGTCGACTCCCTGCCCAGATCTGCGATGCCGAGCTGCGCATGCATGCGCACGCGACCGGGTCGAGCTGACGATTGCGCAGGCCGCCTTCCAGCGCATCAAAGGACGGCGCCGCGCGCTGGCCGGACGCACCGGCTGCGGGGTACGAGGCATCGAAAGCCCGGCGCTGCTCGATATGTCGCCCACAAGGATGGCGCCGGCGGCGCTGCCCGTGGAGGTGGACGATGCCCTCGCACGTGCAGCCGCGGAGCTACCCCGGCACCAAGTGCTGATGCACGAAACCGGCAATGTACATGCTGCAGCCTGGTGCGCGGCCAGCAGCGCCATCGCCGTAGTGTTCGAAGACATCGGCAGCCACAATGCGCTCGACAAGCTCATCGGTCACTTAGTCATGCACGAGATCGACTTACGCAGCGACTTCGCCTTCATGTCCAGCCGCGCCAGTTACGAGCTCGCGCGCAAGGCCCCCCGCGTCAGCATTCTGATGCTTGCGACGATCTCGGCGGCAAGTTCGCTGGCGATCGATATCGCCTCGCAAGCGGGACTGAAGCTGGCCAGCTTTTGCAGATAGGACGGGTTTGTCGAATACACCTGATGTCGCCGCCAGCGGCCTATGCTTCTAGGCGACCGAGGGCGACAGCAGCACTGGGACCGACTTCGAGGTCGGTGTTCCAGCGCCGGTGGCCGCGCTGTCTAGCGGAGCCGGGGTGGTTTCGGTGTAGCGTGCGCCGAGGCAGCCGCGCGGGATATCGTATTCGACCAGCAGAAAGCGCTTGGCAGGGCGCACAACGCCGCCCCCGCTGGCTAGTTCGAGGATCGCCGCCAAGACGATCGCTCCGATCGGGTTGCCGAACCAGCAGCGTGCCGGTGTCCCCGGCATGTCGCTCACGCTGTTCTTACGGCACAGCCAGGCAAGCGGCATCAACATTCCGTAACCGCTGAACATGTGCCCGCCGGCAAAGGTGATCAGAGTGACGCCGAGCCCGAACACAGCGCCCATTAGCGAGCACGCCCGGGATTGCGCGAAGCCACGTAAAGCAGTTTGGTCGCCGCTTCGTCAGCGGGAAAGTGGCCTCGGTTCTTGACGATATTACGCAAGCGCATATGGAGGCTCTCAATGACATTTTTTGTATAAATGATTGAGGGCATTTCCGGCGGGTACGCAAAGAAAGGAACCACCTGCTGCCATTGGCTCCGCCACATGGCGGCCACGGTCCGAAATTTGGTGCCCCACGGGCCGGACCAAAGGCGCCGAGCGCCGCTTCAGCCAGATCGGCATTATCGGCCTGGTAGACGGGTTTGAGGTCGCCGCGAGCTGCTTGCGGTCCTTCCACGCTGCCAGGGTGGTCGAGTTGCGAATCAGGCGCAAGATGGATGCCCAGAGCTGCGCCCGTGGTTACACGGCCTCCATGGCGTCGGGGAAGCCGCGCAGGCTGCCGACGGCGGTGATCAGGATATCATCCATACTGCGGTTCTACAGTTCGTTGAAAACCTTGAGCCCGAATTTAGCGCCTTCAGTTTGCTCGATCCACAGCCCCAACATTTCCTCGTGCCCGTCGGCACGACAGGGGAGAATGTGCGGGCAAACAAGCGCAACGACGAGCAGTTTTCGAAAGAGGAAGTCATGCGTGCGTGAGCCATACCGCGCGCCTGGAATCGAACCCAACCCTTTGCGCGACACAATCCGTCTTCAGATGGGATGCACGACAAGCCATTCAGTGAAGGTACGACAATCTGCGAACATCCCGCCCGCGTTGCGGCGTGTGTCGCTTACGGCAACGCTTTGGCAATTTATCAGGTACCTCGACAGCCGCGGTACTCAGACGCTCCAACTGCCCAGTTTGATCTGGGACAGCCGTTTAGCCTGCGTGCAAACGCTTGTCGGAGTAGCGGCGGAGATAGCTACCATCAAGCGTAATGCATAAATGTTCCGCGAAGTTTGTGCCAGAGGCCCCATGATGGCTGTTCAGGGCTCGATAGTCAGCATGCTGGCTGACACTCGATCCTTGACGCAATAGTGACGCAATGACCACGCGTCATTCAATCTTGCAACGACAATCAAAGGACCTTATACCAGGATCCAATAAAAGAATTGGCTAACAAGTCAACCAGCGCTACTCAACGACTTAGCAACCATTATGACCGCTCGGCGGAGTGGCTCGGCGTCCGGCATTCTGTCCGCATCGATACTCTGAGAAAACATCATAAGTCCTTCGACCTGAGACGCAATTAGTAGAGCCCTTAACTCGCACTCGCGAGCGCCCATTGACGGGTTCAGCTCACCGACTAGACGCGACAAAGTACCTAGATAAGCTTGTTGAGCTTGCTCAACTGCTTGACGTGCGAAGGCGTGATGGCAGGCGACTGCCGAGATCTCAAGGAAAAAGACCCTGGTATCTCTATCGCGGATCTCGGTCAAAATCTGATCCATTATCGCCTCCAGCCGCTTGTCGGCGGGCGCGGCGCTCATCGCAATTCGCTCGTACCCCTCGTTGTACTCTTCGATAGTTTGTACGATAACTGCGCGAAGGAGCAACTCCCTTGTCGAAAAGTAATGTTGCAGCGTTCCAAGAGGCACTTCGGCCTCGCTAGCTACCTTGCGTAGGGTGAACCCGCTATATCCCTCCCGCACAAATACGCGCTTGGCATCCTCGACGATCGTTTTTAATTTGCCTACACGTTTACGGTGCTGCAGGGTACCTGGAGCTTCGTCTATAGCAAAAGCATCCGCGTCGATCGAAAAATTAATCATAAGTTGCTTTTGAAATAATATATTTCTTGCAAGCATCAGCGCCGGCACCGCATCTGGATTGCCGCGCATCCCACGCTACAACGAAATAGTCGGACAACTGGGCCGAAAGCATCAAACCTGGCCCGACAGCCACCTATGTCTGTGCCGCATCAACCGGTGCGCGCATTATAGCACTAAGTCATACGACCGAACATTGCCGTACATTCGTATGATGTTTCCGAGACAAATATTGCACTAGAGCAACTATAGCCCAAGAATTTACGAAAAAACGCTGGATTTTCTCAAGAAAGCACAATATTGTTACGAATAAATGACGCGATAAGGCCCTTAGACCCGGCCCGTTGCCGCGATCGCCAGTCATGCGACCGACTTGCATTGCGATAAATACTGGAGACAGACGTGAACACACATGCACATACTGCTGCGCTTGCTGCAAGATGGAAGACCCAGAGCGGAACTGCAGATGAGCAGTTGCTAGGCTCTGTCCGCAAACTACTTGAAGAGCGTACGTACCAACACGTAACCCTCGCGGAGATCGCTGACGAACTTTTGCTTTCCCAGCGAACGCTGCGGCGTCGTTTGCTCCAGCTGAATACGCGCTTCAGTACACTCGTGGCGGAAGTACGTGGCGATCAAGTCCGTCGCTATCTCACAGAAACGTCCTGGTCCCTAGATCGCATAGCAGAACAGGTCGGCTACAGCGATGCCGCAAACCTCCGGCAGGCAGTCAAGCGTTGGACGGGGGAGTCACCCCAAGGGTTTCGTTTACGCATGTGTCCCCGGCAGAGTAGCCGTGAGGAAGTTCAAGCGTCCGAAAGCTTGACGAGCCTTGAATCCTCTACATGAGAGTCCACACGCCGCGCTTCAATGGCAATCCGGCGGTCGATCGACGACCTGGCGCAGACGGAAGTCCTGTAAAGGACGCTGGTAGTAATTCTTTTTCACACTGAAAGGAGTATGTGCATGTTGCTTAAGAAAAAATTGGCGTGTTTCGCCGCGTGCAGCACATCGGTATTTGCGATGACCTGGGCCTATGCGTCGGATCCAGGCGAGCTCGGCAAGGATCTAACATCAACGGGTGCGACCATCGCCGGCAACAAGGACGGAAGCATTCCTGCGTACGACGGCGCTAGTGCGCAGCTGCCGGGCTATTCGTACGGAAAATTTCGCGGCGATTTCTTTAAATATAAGAACGAGAAACCGATGTATATCATCGATGCCTCGAACGTAGCGAAATACCAAGACAAGCTATCCCCAGGTCAAGTGAAGATGCTCAAAGAGGTAAAGGGTTTTACGATGCCCGTATACCCCTCTCATCGCACGTGCCAAATGCCGGACTACGTTCAAGAAAACACCAAAAAGAATGCACACGATGCGAAGATCGGTGCAAACGGCTGGGCCGCGGAAGGGGTTACTCTTCCTGGGGTCCCGTTTCCCGTTCCGAAAAACGGCATCGAAGCAGTCTGGAACCATCTTTTGCGGTATCAAGGGCTTGCGGAAGAATTTCCGATCGGCCGGTCATGGGTGTCTCCAGCGCCAGGGAGCGATAAAGGTGTAACCGCAGTTTACAACTTCTGGCAGATTTGGCCGAACGGTAAGAAGGGCGAGAACAAGCCCGGGCCGGACGCACTATATCAGGGCGTCTATTATGGCTATATTGAGCCCGCTTCGCTTTCTGGACAGGCAATTGTACAACGCTTTTATTTTAACAGGCCGACAGAGAGTTATTATTACTTCACCGGCCAACGACGCGTACGTCGTTTGCCGTCATACGATTACGATGCTCCCCTGCTTGGCTACGAAAACCAATACGCGGTAGACCAGTCGAACATCTTCTACGGGGCCCCCGACCGTTTCAACTGGAAACTTGTCGGTAAAAAGGAAATGCTTGTCCCATATAATTCATTTGGGATGTACGATTTCCGTAAAAGCATGAAGGACGCCTTTCCGCAGCCGAATGTCATTAATGCTGATTTGAGGCGTTATGAACTGCATCGGGTCTGGGTCGTCGAGGGAACGGTTAAACCGGGCATCCGCCACGTCAATCCGAAACGTTTTCTTTACCTCGACGAGGATTCCTGGGTCGCTGTCGGAGGAGAAGACTACGATTCGCAGAATCAGGTTTGGAAATGGAAAGAATCGTCTCCAGCACCTGCTTGGGAACTCGGCGGAGCGTGCGTAATTCCCCAAATTTCTATGTATGATTTTAACAGCGGGCGCCTCATGGTTGACGCGGTCCCATTCGGCGCGAACAAAGATTTCCGGTGGTTTTCCGCGCCCTCAGGCGACATTCCGCAACTTAAGGAAAGTTTTTACACTAGCGAAAACCTGGGTCGGATCAGTGACCGCTAAAGATGCAATCGAGAGAAGCTTATGAAAAATAATTTACAATTACGTACTGCCGTCTTGGTTGCAATGTGTTTTGCTGTCGGCAGCGCAAGCGCTGTGGACTTCACTCTCCTTGATAACCAGCTCAAAGCTACCTGGACTACGGATATGACCCTTGGTGGCGGCATTCGCCTCAAGAATCCTAGTTGTTCCCTGACGGGTGACCCAACGTCGTTTGGTTGTGGTTCCGGCGCGAACGTTCA
>NZ_JASNRB020000051.1:0-15924 GCF_030411975.2 Massilia orientalis
GAATTCGTAGATGGGCACCATCACGAGCGACGACTGCACGCTCATCATCGAGCGGTAGCCGGAATCGACGCGCTCGATTTCGCGTGCTACTAACCCATAGCTGACGTAGTTCAGGCCCGTCCCACCATAGGCCTCAGGAATTGTTACACCCAACAGCCCTAACTCCCCCATCTCGCGGAAGATTGCCACATCTGTCTCTTCGCGACGGAACGCTTCCAGGACACGCGGCGCTAGGCGCCCTTGACAATAAGCATTGGCCGAATCGCGCACCATGCGCTCGTCGTCGGTCAGCTGTTGGTCGAGCAGCAAGGGGTCCTCCCAGTGGAATGCAACAGAGGTGTTCTTGGAACTCATTTCAAGACTCGTTATGAAGTTAATCGCCCAGCCAATGTACAATTAGAATATGGAGAGGACAAACGCTTTCTACGCACTCACCTGTGCATAAAACTCACTTCAGAACATCCTAAACGCCTAGTCATGCGCCGCAAGATTCCCTCTACCCTTGCCCTGTCCGCGTTTGAAGCGGCCGCCCGGCACCAGAGCTTTACCAAAGCAGCCGACGAACTAGCCGTTACCCAGAGCGCGATTTGCCGCCAAATCGGGGCGCTCGAGGATTTCCTGGGCGTCAAATTGTTCCAACGTGGGCGGAGAGGGGTTATCCTGACACCGGCCGGAATCGTCTACAGTCGGAAGGTCGCGGCACGCCTCAACGATGTCGAGCGCGACACGTTGGATCTTATGGCCAAAGGCGGAGAAGGTGGGACACTAGAACTCGGCGTGGTGCCGACCTTTGCCACCAAATGGCTACTGCCGCGCATGCAGCAATTCAATCAGAAATATCCGGATATCACTGTAAACCTGAGCGTACGTACGCGACCCTTCCTGTTCGATGAAACACCTTTGGACGCTGCCATTCATGCTGGTCAGTCAATCTGGCCGGGTACGGAGGTAACGTTCCTTATGCACGAACATCTCGTCGCGGTGGCCAGTCCGAAACTGATCGCTCCACACACTCAACTCGAAACCGCCGAAAACTGGCAGCGCTATACACTCATACAGATGAGTACACGTCCCTATACCTGGCGCGACTGGTTCCAATCGCGGGGCCTTAAGGTCGAAGGCAACTTGGCGGGGCCGCGTTTCGAACTGTTTTCGATGGCTGCCGAAGCTGCAGTACACGAGATGGGAATCGCTCTGATTCCACGACTGATGATTGAAGATGAACTGCAGCGAGAGGTACTTGTGCCTGTGACACGCCATGTTTACTCGAGCGACCGTAGTTATTATTTAATCTACCCAGAGCCAAGCTCGAGTAATACCGCTTTAATCGCGTTTCGAGAATGGATCGACGCAGAAGCGACCGCCTACTGCAAAACGTTGAACTAATTTCCTATTCCTTAGTGATTAGCAAATTTTCCTTATAGCCAACAATAGCCGTTACTCGGCTGACGAGAATAATCTTCCGACGCTACGCTAACAGTTTCATTCTGATGCGTGGCGCCCTGTGGGCGACACGAACTACGGCGTGGCTGCCATTCGGCCGTTCATCGGTGGTTGGCCCAAGCGCCCTGCCGCCGCCAAGAGGCAAGTTACTTAACAAAATAGGGCACTTTCCTTCAACGGACGGCTAAGGACTAAGGTGTGGCAGTCGCACATTTGCTCCACCCCGCAGGATAATCACGCATTTCCGTGGTAAGCAATCACACATTTCCTTCGTTGCACGAACTTGAAACGGACCGCTGACAGGCAGCGGCTTGGCCATAGTGTTGCTCAGGAGTAGAAATAGGCGAATGCCGACGGGGCTGGTTAGGTAACGCAATGGGCCTACCGAGGGATCAGCCGGGGCAACGCCGAGCCTTCCGGCTAAGGCAACTCGTATGACAAGCTACAGTGAATCGAAATGAAACCCTGGTACGCGCGCTGATTGATCTGGCCGGCGCCAAACCGAAATCCAGTTAATCGGCTATTTTCCAAGTACACCTATATCGATCTGTCTCCGCTAGATGAATCAAAAGGCGGTGACGAATCCATCGGTTTCTTCTACACACTGTAGAAGCGAATTATCTTCAGACTGCGCAACCTCCGGGAGTTAGCAAACTTTCCTCAAAACGCTTGCCAAATCACTCGCCATTTCATAATATTGGGCGGTCGACCGATTAGTTAGTTAAAACAACAATTGGCGTACCCCTATCCGTCATGAAGCTGGGAAGTCATATGGCGAAAACATACCGCATCGGACAGATTGTCCCCAGTTCAAACACCACCATGGAGACTGAAGTTCCAGCCATGCTGCAAACGCATTCCACGCTGCGCCCTAACGACCACTTTACCTTTCACTCCGGCCGCATGCGCGTGCAGAGAGTCCAGAAGGAAGAACTGGCCGCCATGGACGCCGAAAGCGACTGCTGTGCGCTAGAACTGAGCGACGCGTGCGTGGACGTGCACGGCTGCGCCTGCCTCGTCAGGATGGCAAGTTCCCTCATGGCAGCCCAACGGCACAGCGAGTCTATAGCTACGGAGCTATTTTCCCTCACCTCAAACACCGTGCTCATATTCCATTCCGCTAGTGGCCCTTGTGGTTGGACGATGGCAACCATCGACGTCCCCTGTGTCAAGGCGATCATCGCGGTAGAACCGCAGGGCGAGCCAGGATTGGTACACCCGCAGGGCATGTTTACCAGCCGCCTATGCTCAGCCGACTTCGTAGGTACACACGATCCTTATTTTTGCCCCATCGCCTTCGAAACGGGCGAAGCTACCGGGATGCGTGGCATGAATGCCAGAGCTTCTGAATATATACGAAAGCGTAGGCTACGACGTAACGCATCTGTGGCTGGAGCAGCACAGCATTCACGACAACGGCCACATACTTGCTTCGGAAAAGAACAGCGACGACATCGCAGCACTTTTCATCAATTACATCGACTCGCGCTTAACGAGGAACGGTTGACGGTTGTATTGCCGCCGAGCGTGCTCGCTTTACCCTTACTGGCAGATTTAACACTGATGGAGATAATTTTATGAATGAACCGGCTTTTTCGATACCTGCCCATACCGCTGAGAAGGCAATGTCCCTTGGTGGTCTGATGCGCACCCGGTCCATGGTCGCGACGAGTCTCGGCAACGGGCTGGAATGGTTCGATTGGACCATCTATGCAGTATTCTCCACATACATTGCCAAGGCGCTATTCAACCCGGCAGACCCCAAGTCTGCCTTGCTCAGCACGCTGGCCGTATTTGCTGTAGGTTTTGTTTCTAGGCCTTTGGGCGGAATTTTCTTCGGCAGGTTAGCCGACCGGAAGGGCCGCAAGGCAGTGCTGCTGAGCTGCATGCTGCTCATGGGCATTGGCAGTCTCATGATTGCGCTGATTCCCAGCTATGCGCAAATTGGTGGCTGGGCTTCATTTCTGATTCTGGTTGCGAGGTTACTGCAGGGCTTCGCGCACGGCGGTGAGTCCACTGCATCATATGCCTATGTGGCAGAAATTGCGCCTAAGGAACGCCGCGCCTTTTGGTCAAGCAGCATGTTCTTCAGCGTCGGGCTCGGAAGCATTCTGGCGACATTACTGGGCGCGATGCTCAACCGGTTGATCCCTACGGAGCAAATGAATGCATGGGGCTGGCGCCTTCCGTTCTACTTCGGCGCGCTTCTGTCCGTCGCGATCCTTTTCATGCGACGTGGAATGATGGAGAGCGATGTGCTCGAGTCTCATCTTGCCAGAATCCAGACGCCTAGCGAATGGAGCAAGGCCAAGATCCTTAAATGCACTATCGGCATTTTTTTCTATCAGGCCGGCGTAGGACTGCCTTACTACATCTGGACAGGCTACGCCGCTATCTTTGCAATAACGCAGCGAGGAATGGATCCGTCCAAAGCGTTCCTTGCCAGCGTGTTTGCGCAGATTGTCTACATCATCGCCACGCCGATATGGGGCCGGATATCAGATCGCGTCGGCCGCAAGCCCCTAGCAATCTTGTACTTTATTGCTGTAGCCGTCCTTTCCTACCCGTTGATCAAGTTTATCTCTGGTGACCCATGGACACTCTTCCTGGCTCAAGGGCTGATGCTCGCACTCACAGGTATTGTGGGCGGCACGATGCCTGCTATCCTTGCCGAGCAAATTCCTACGCGCTACCGGTCCCGTATTCTTGGTATCGCCTTGCCCATATCTGTAGCACTATTCGGCGGCACTGCTCCATACCTGAGTAGTTGGTTCAGCGGAATGAAACTTGAATGGGCATTCAACGTCTATGTGGTCATCATCGTGCTCATTGCCGCCTACGTGGTCTGGGGCTGGAAGGAAACCAAGGGGATTGACTTGCGCGACGTCGCGTAGGAGAACTGGTCACACTATAGCGGTCACTGGTTTTCCGCCTTGCCACATGGCATAGCCGGAGCTATGCTATATTTGTTCCTTTTACCCTCGACACTCCGTTTGCTGCTCTGAAGAGTTTGGCGACCTCGAGGGTAATGCACTATCGCATCGCATTGATATTTATGCGTCAACGCAAACGCCAGCTTAAGTTGAGCGTCTTAGACTTTTGGTTGGTATTGGCGACATCTAAACGCCAGCAAATAGAATTTGGTCCGCAAACTTAGGATTTTGCAAATGCAAGAAGTCGAAAAATCCGACCGCAAGTTGGAGCAAACGAGTGCATCCAACGCCAAATGTGATGGTGGCAGCATTTCCGGGGTCGGGAAGCGCCGCCCTGGCCGGCCCGCTGTCGACCGGGACATTCGTAACATTATCCTAGACGTTGCCGAGCAACTGTTTGCAGAGAAGGGTTATGTGCTAACAGCAACGCGAGAAATCGCGCAGCAAGCGGACGTACGTCAGTCGATGATTTCTTACTATTTCCAATCAAAACGTGCGCTGTTCGAAGCGGTATTCAAGCGCCGCGCGATTCGATTGGCTGAACAACGTGAGCAGTGCCTTGATGAGCTTCTTGCGAGGACCGGTGGCAAACCCGCCGTAGCAGAGGTCATTCGAGCGTACTTGGCTCCGCAGTTCGCACTCAAGCGAAGCGGGCCTGGCGGGATGGCGTTCGTGCGGCTACAGGCAAGACTTCACAATGAGCCGGAGGAATTTGCCTTTCAGTTACGAAGGGAGGTGTATGACCGCTGCGTCAAGCGTTACGTCGCCGTGCTAGAACGTTTGTTGCCTCACGTGGATCCAGCAGATATCAATTGGCGAATGGTCTTTCTAGTGGGTACGTATCTCTACATGATGGCGGGAGTAGATCGACTCGAAGACCTATCAGACGGTCGCTTCAAATCCGCAGATCTTGATGAGCTCACCGCTCGCATGACAAATTTTTTGGCGTCTGGATTTGAAGCACCGTCAACCCCTCAAGAATGGTGAGCAATGTCCGTTTTAGCTCCGTCAGCATAGTAAAAATCGATCTTAATCGAACCGGTTTTGGAACCCAAATCAATCATTTGAATGCTCGGTGTACTCATGCCGAGTTTTGACTATTGGACCGACCTTTTCATCTATGCTTTCGGGGCAACAGAATAGTGAATCGCCACGAGATTTCTAGACACTCGACAGCCGGTGTAATGCCGCCCAGTGCCATGTTGGGGCGGTCGTGGTTGTAGGTCCACAGCCAGCGGGTGGCAAATTCATGGATCTCGTCGAACGTTTCAAAAAGATGGTGAGCCAGCCAATCGTAGCGCACTGTTCTGTTGTAGCGCTCTACGTAAGCGCTTTGTTGAGACTGGCCTGGCTGGATAAAATCGGTGCAGATGCCGCGCCTGCCAAACCCTTTTGTGGTTCCACTTGAACCATTTAACGTTGCGCAGGTACAGGAAGTACAGCCCGAAGCCCCAGTTCCGCTGGTTGTTCATAAGCCGTACCAGCCAGTCGGCGATGACAGCGTTTTCCGCATCCAGCTTGGCCTTGTACCGGTAGCAGGTCCGGCTGATGCCAAACGCCCGACACGCCAGGTTAATTGTGGCTCACCGCTGCGCCACGGTCCCTTGTCAACGCCTCAGCGACGATCTCGGCCTTGAGCCACTTCTCGGCATACATCTTCTTCAGGCGCTAGTTTCATACTCGAGCTCTTTCATTCGTGCCAATCAAGGATGCGTCCATGCCAGCGTACCTAGCACGCCACTTGTAGAACGTAGCATTGCTAATGCCGTGTTCGCGGCACAGCCCGGAACTGGGCTGCCGCCCTCGGCCTATTTGAGCATGGCAATGATCTGGGTGTCTGTAAAGCGGGACGTCTTCATGTAGAGCTTTCTGTTCTTAAGTAGAAAATTCCATTTCTGTACGCGCTCTTTTTGCGGGGGGGGGGGCATTACCCAGCCACTTTACGAGAATTTACACGCATTGCCAAATCAGCTTATCCAAAAGGTTCTTAATTTCGGCATGGGGACCGGCTCGTCGAGGTGCATGAAGTGCGCTATTCTCCGCCAGGCTCGCTCATGGGCCCCACCGGCTATGTCCGCACGCATCCTCGGCCAACGCAGTCACCCGCTGCTGCGGCAGCTGCCCAAGCGCTCCCTGCGCGGGCTTTCCTTCCGATCGCCAGCTCCAGCCGGCACCGTCGACCTCGTTCTTTTGCGCGACCGAAAGCCCAGGGCGGTGCGCACCTGCCGCAAGGGGTCGCCCTGCTCGCCCCCTGTTGTGGCGCCCTTGCAGCAGCTTGAATCGCCATGAGTTTTCTAGACACTAGACGACCGCTGATGGGGCTCGCCACTCCGGTAGGCATTACTTACCTATGATTAGAGCATAGGAGAAATGAATGAGTACACGGCGTTACCCGCCGGAATTTAAGGAAGAAGCAGCTAGGCAGATTGTCGAGCGAGGCCACCCTGTTCCGGGGGTTGCGGCCCGGCTGGGCGTATCGGCACGCAGGTTGTACAAGTGGCTCAAGGCAGTGATGCCAACCAAGGACGAAAAGCAAAGTGCCGAGCTGGTCAAAGCAAAAAGCGAGATTCTGCGGCTACATTTGCAAATGTCGCGGCTAGAAGAGGAGCGAGATCTGCTAAAAAAACCACATCATACTCTATCTCGACGAAGTCGATATCCCGAGCGACAATAACTTGGCCGAGAATCGGATTCGGGCGGTTGCCCTCGGGCGTAAACAACTGGCTCTTTGCTGGCAGCCTGCATATCGGACGGCGTGCCGTGGCCATCATGAGCCTGAAGCCAGTCTTCATGACTCAACCGGCACCATGCCTTTGTCTATATGAAGGATGTGCTCGAACGCCTGCCATCCCAACCGGCCAGCGGCATCGACGAATTGCTGCCGCATCGCTAGCGGCCCTCAACGTAGCGCTAAACCGCTTTCGGCCTCAGGACGGGACGACGAGGTGCGTACGATGGCCGTCAGTTTGTAAAGCGCTACGCCAAGACGAACAAGAACGATGCGGCCGACGCAGGAGCCATCTGTGAACGAGTCACGCGGCCGAATATGTGTTCCGTGGCAATTAAGACAGAGGCGCAGCGGGCATTGTTCGCGATTCACTGGGCATGACAGAGATTCGTCAAGGCAAGGACTGGCCAGGCCGACCAGATCCGTAATTTGCTGGTTAAATTCGGAATCGTCATTACATAGAGGATTTGCAATCTCGGCCCTCAATCGGCAATGTTGGATGAAGCTACCGGACAGTTACCTCGGGGCTTCAAAAGTTTGCTGCAGCGGCTTGCCGAGAATCTGAAGGAACTGGACCGTCAGGTTCGAGAACTGGAATAAGAGAAAAAGCGGGCGCCATTTTATTCTTCGCATTGTTCAGTAACGTTTCCGTGGGCGTTCGCCAGTTGTAAAGCAAACATCTTCATGTCGTTAAGTGCGGCAAGACGATAAGAACCTCGATGACTTTTGCAGCCATATATCTCGAGCTATCAGCACACTCTTAACATTATATTAATCATGTTGTACCCCAGCAACATGGCTAACTAGAAACATTGCAATAATCCGTGGGCAGAAGATAGTTTAAGAATCCTTTTTACAAGTTTAACTGGATCGATAGGCTGTAAAAATACAAAGATTAACTACTTGAACATAAGAAAAAGAATCTCAAGCTTGTTTCGCCTACTATCCCGATGTAGACTTCTCTAGCGAACCTCGTTGACTCCGCCTGCCGTACCTTTCCCCTGTTTCATTTTTCAAAACGGCGTCCTGCGGACAATATTCTAGACAGTTGATGGCCACGACTATCGCGTAAGATATCAAAATTAAGGCATAGTTGATGAATCCGAAGTTAAAAATAATTGTCGCCGTCTCGCTTTGGTTATTTGGTATAAAACCGACCTTTGCCGAGCTGGCAATCGTCGTTAACCCGAAAAATCCAGTTTCGTCTATAGCAACGTCGACATTAAAACAGATTTACCTCGGTGGATCTGTCCTGTTTACTCCACTGGAGCAGGATGAGCACTCATCAGTACATGCCGAATTCTACAAGAAAGTACTTGAAAAAGAACCTGCTCAAGTTCAGGCAATTTGGGCCAAGTTGGTATTTACGGCGCGCGGAGGCGCTCCTCAAGTCTACCAATCCAGCACAGGAGTGAAGAGGGCACTCAGCGAAAACGTTAACGCGATTGGTTATATAGAGAAATCATCAGTCGACGACACAGTAAAAGTAATCGCGGTAATTCGTTAGATGCGACGATTTTTCTTGCAACGAAGTTTAGGAATCTGTTCAATGAGAAATTTGCTTATTGGCTTATCATTCGTGTTTTTGATGATAGCGACTGCCGGGGTCGACGCGGCCGACAAGAATAATGATGGAACGTTGACAGTCTCTGGCTTTTACAGCTTGACTGGCGCCAAATTGTTAAGTGATGCGACACGAGACACATCTAATTCATCGCTTTACCAGAATCATAGCTGCCCCTGCAATATTGCAGTGTACGAATACGGCGGTGTGTATGAAAAAGACCGAGGTATTAGATTCGACCAGGAATCGTTGCTGGGTATCCAAATAAGAAAGAAATTTTCGCCGACGCTGTCGGCAACCGCACAACTAGTGAGCCGATTACGGAATCCCAACGACGGATCTACTCCCACTATCGACTGGCTATACGTAACCTGGCAGCCATCGGGTAATTCTGGCTGGATGCTACAAGTGGGGAAAATGAGAATTCCTATTTATTACTACAGTGATCAGCTATACGTGGGCTACGCCTACCCATGGGTCAGACCGTCCGCGGATGTGTATGGCACCTCGATTTATTCTTATAACGGGATAAATGCTAGCTACCGTACGCAATTGGGCACTTCAGATTGGGCCTCGACCATCACCGCGTGGTCTGGAAGTTATACCCAAAAAGATGATGTGTACCTTACTCGGCTTTTTTTCGGACAACCAACAAATGAAGCTTGGAAACGAATGTTAGGTGGATCCGTTGCGGTAACGAACGATGTGTTTGACATACGCGCCACAATGATGCACATGAATGATATCGTATGGAGAGACCGCGCGGGTGGCGCTCCTTCAACGACCATTGTCGACAAGTACAGCCAGTTTGCAGGGCTATCTATGAATATGGACTATAAAAATTTTCTGATAAAAAGCGAAATAGATCGAGCCGACGTGAGTGTCGGCAAGTACAAATACGGACTGTTAGGGATAGGTTATCAATTGGGGGCGTGGACCCCGATGTACACATACTCCCGCTATCTGGACGACAACTCCTCAGACAGCGGGCATACGCATGTAGCTTCGATACGCTGGGATTTCTACCGAAATATGGCTTTAAAATTTGAATACGATCTGGCTAAAGAGCATTTTCACCATTCGTACCCGATCTCTGAAAGATCAAGGCTGTTGTCGATCTCCTTGCAAGGAATTTTTTAGGGAAGCTACCTACCATAATTTAGCCAGTCTTTATCTCTTGTCGTTTTTGGCGTATTAGGATTTTCAATATATCCATGGAACCCAGCTTTAACCTCGACGCCGCGTCACGGAATGCGACTGCATTCTTATCGCGCTCTTCAAGCAGGGTTTTAGCTCCGCATGTTATTTTGCGTTTCCTCGCCATTCTATTGCTGCTGGCGATTTGGGGCACCACTTTGGGCTTCATCAATTCTGCGTCCGAAATAGCCGAGCGTACAGCCGCCACGTCAACCGGCAGACTTGCAGACATTTACGAAGCACAGGTTGCACGAGCTTTGCGGGAAATTGATCAAACGCTCCGAGTCGTCAAGTACGCTCATGACATGCGTGGTAACGACGCTGTTCTTCAAGAGTTGCAGGGCAAGGGATTATTGCTGCCCAATTTATGGTTTACGCTCAGCATCGCTAATGAGCATGGGGATGTTGTGGCAAGTACGAATGCTCGTGACCAAGATAATGTGACCGGGCGCGATTATTTCGAGCAGCAACGGCACAGAGACTCATTTTTTGTTGGCTTGCCGGATAAAAATCCAGATTCCAATCAATGGATGCTGCATTTCAGCCGAAGGCTCAGTACTGCGGATGGTAAGTTTTCCGGCATCGAACTCGTAACGGTATTTGCGTCATATTTTGTAAGCAGCTATGAGCCTACTGAAATGGGCGAGCATGGCGTGCTCGGGATCTTTGGGCTGGACGGAATCTTTCAGGTCAGGCGCAGCGGCGACATAGTGTCGGCAGGTGAACGCTTCAATTACCGTACGCTGATTAAGAACCTTGAGACCACGCAAGAGCAGGCCACGCTATCAACCAACGCGTGGGATGGTGTTAGGCGCTATACTTCGGTGCGCAAACTCTACGGGTTTCCTGTTGCAGTTGTCGTTGGGCTGTCGGCCAAGGAGCAGCTGGCCGCAACCCGACGTAATATTACAATTTACGTTTGGCGCGCGGTAGGGGCCAGCGCCCTCCTGATACTGATAGTCGCAATCCTAGACCGTATGAGCCGGCAACTCGCGTTGAGCCGACAGCGTGCAGTAGAGGAGCAGATTGCGCACGCCAAGCATGTCGAGCATCTCGCTTATCATGATAGTCTGACGACACTTCCCAACCGCAGCCTATTTAGCAAACTACTCGCACAAAACATTAGACAAGCGAAACGAAACAATCGGCAGTTAGCACTGTTGTTTCTGGACGTCGACCGCTTCAAACAAATTAATGATACGTTGGGCCACGAGGCAGGCGACCAGCTTTTGCGGGAACTCGCCCTCAGGCTTAAAGGTTGTCTACGGGAAAGCGATACTGTCGCTCGACTTGGTGGCGACGAGTTCGTCGTGCTGCTGCCGGAACTACATGATCAAACATACGCTGCAACCGTCGCTCATAAAATTCTTGCCGCAGTCGCTCAGCCATTTTCCCTGCTTGGCCAAGTACTCCATGTCACGACCAGCATCGGTATAAGCACATATCCTCGAGCAGGATTAGACGAACAAACCTTAACGAAAAGCGCCGACGTAGCAATGTACCAAGCCAAAGCGAACGGCAAAAATAATTTCCAGTTCTATTCAGAAGAACTGAGCTCGACGTCACTGCAGAGACTTAATCTCGAGTCAGCATTGCGTCAGGCTTTGAATCGGAAGGAATTCCGACTGCACTATCAGACTAGGCAGGACATCGACACCGGGAAGATCACCGGTATGGAAGCGCTTCTACGCTGGGAACATCCTGATATGGGTATGGTCGCGCCAATGCAATTCATACCGGTCGCCGAGGAAAGCAGCCTGATTGTTTCGATCGGCAAATGGGTGCTTCGGACCGCCTGTTTTCAAAACGTGGCTTGGAAGGAACAAGGGCTAGCGCCCGTTGTTATCGCTGTCACCTTGACTGAGCGACAGTTTTCCGACGCAAACCTGCTTACTGATCTGAAAGAGATACTCGCCTCAACTAGAATGGAAGCACGCTTCCTCGAGCTAGAGATTAGTGAAAGTATACTGATGCGCGATATCGGCAAAACGGTGAAAATACTTGAGAAATTAAGAGAAGTCGGCGTCCGGATCGCCATCGATAATTTCGGAATCAGTTATTTGTCTGTTGTGGCACAGCAGAAATTTCCGTTCGACAGTATCAAGATCGACCAGGCTTTTATCCATGACCTTGACCATCATGGCAAGACCACGACACTAACATCTTCGGTGATTGCCATAGGTAAGGCACTAAGCTCGACCGTCGTCGCGCAAGGCGTAGAGACGAAGGAGCAGGCCGCCTTCCTCTTAGAAAGCGCCTGCAATGAATACCAAGGCTTTTATGCCAGTGCACCGCTAACTTCTGACCAGATGACCGAGCTGCTTCGGGCACAGAAGGTTTTGCCTTTAGACTCATAGGTCTTTGTCTCTGATACCGTAACCTATGCAACCGCTGAACAATTCACTCGTCAGTGCCTTTATTCGCGAGGTCAGCGGCTTACCAGATGGCGCTATGCAAACGCTGACCTGAGACCGCGGCAGCGAACTGGCTCAGCGCAACGTTTTTCAGCTCATACTGCTGTGCAGATGTATTTTGCTATCCTCGCAGTCCATGGCAACGGGGAACGAACGAGAACGCCAACCGCTTGCTGCGCCAGTACTCCCCCGACGGGACCAACCTCGCTGAATTTTCGCAAGCGGATCCGAACCGGATCGCGTTCAAGCTGAACAGCCGCCCTCGGAAATGACTTCGAGCAGGCGCTGCCACGTGCCATTGCGTGACCAGCGAACGAAGCGGTTATATCAAGTTTGCCAAGGACCGTAGCGCGGTGGAAGGTCGCGCCAGGGCGCGCCTGTCCGTAAGCGCCACAATATCCCATTGGTCACATGCCGATGCTCGACATAAGCATGGCCGTGATGTGGGCTGGGCGGCAAATGTGGCTCCAACTGCCGCCACTGCTTTTCGGTTAGGTCAGTTCGGCTCATCGCCCTCTGACCTTCCCGACTTAACTTCGTTCAGTCAGACACACCCTAGGCAACCTGCACGCCGTGAGCAGTTACCGGAAGACCTCGAATTGGCGGACCGCCCGCGTCGGCGATCGCGTTCGCAACCGCAGCGATCACAAGAGGTACCGGCGTCTCACCAATACCATGCGAGTGAGCTTCGGAAGGTAGGAAATGCACTTCAACGCTGGGCATAGCGGCCATCTTCAGGATTGGATAGTCATGAAAGTTGGACTGAACAACCTTCCCGTTTTCCAAGCTAATCTGACTGTAAAGAAAGTCAGTAAGCCCAAACGCAACTCCGCCCTGAATCTGCGCAATTGCGTTATTTGGATTCACAACGCGGCCAGCATCGATCACGACAACGACTCGGTCAACCTTTAGCCCGTCTTTTTGCATCGATACTTCCACCATCGCTGCGGACGCAGCAGCAGAATACTCTGGCCAGTAGCTTTGGTCGTGAACGGCAATGCCCCGGCCCCTGCCGGGTGAAGATTTAACGGGCCATTTGACGGTGTCACGTAGCTTTTCCAATACGCGACGAAGCGCTACGATCCGGTCGAGCGCCAAATCCCGTTTTTCTATGTTTTGTGGCAACTCATCGGCACGTAGGAGTGCAAGCTGGAACTCAACAGGGTCCTGTCCACTCGCTCGAGCAATTTCGTTGAGAAAATACTGGTTCATCCAGTGATGTTGGGAAAAACCGACGCCGCGCTTCCATCCAAAAGGCGGTGGCGTAGTCCGCATTTCGTAGGAAACGCGGATATTCGGTATCAGATGGGGTAGACGAGCAGTTCCGTAGCTTTGGTCCTGGGCGCGACCGCCAACCGATGCCGATTCCCACGCTATCAACTTCCCATGTCCGTCAATGCCAGCTCTGAACTTGCTTAGTGTATACGGAGGATAATAACTGCGTCGGATAGACTCTTCACGCGTCCAAAGGAGTTTAACCGGCGTTCCTTTGACAGCTTGTGCTACTTGGACCGCC
This sequence comes from Massilia orientalis, assembly GCF_030411975.2. Classification (NCBI taxonomy): domain Bacteria; kingdom Pseudomonadati; phylum Pseudomonadota; class Betaproteobacteria; order Burkholderiales; family Oxalobacteraceae; genus Massilia; species Massilia orientalis. The sequence goes on from NZ_JASNRB020000051.1 coordinate 13,796, forward strand.
TGCGATACATAGTCACTATTAATGCGACGACCAAAACCACCGCCGGCAAGAACAGGATGTAGACGGACTTTCTCTACCGAGACATTCGCTGCTTTCGCCGCAATACGCAACGCTTCGTCCGGATATTGCGAACCTGCCCAAACCTCGACGCCGCCATCGCGCACAATGGCCGTACAGTTGATCGGCTCCATGGGCGCATGTTCAGCAAACGGCACCGAAAACGTCGCTTCAAACTGGCGCTTTGCTTTGCCAAGAGCAGCGTCTACATTTCCTTCATCGCGGACCACCTTCATTCCAGATCCCGGTTGCGCTAATGCCTTCTGAAAGTCTTCGGCGATGGCCTTGCTATTTGCGTTTGCGAAGCTACCCTCGTCCCATTCAACATGTAAGCTTTCAAGCACGGTCTTTGCGGTCCACCAGTCGTCAGCGATGACGGCCACGGCGTCGTCCATTCCAAAGTCGGCTCCCCACCCTGGCGTCGGGTCGTTAGACCCACTAGGGCCAGCCTTGATTCTTACAACATCGATAACGCCAGCGTGCTTCTTCGCCTCGGTCGCGTCGAACGCTTTCAGGCGGCCGCCAAAAACGGGGGACTGTCGAACAGCGGCATACTTCATGCCTGGGAAATAAATGTCAATACCGTAGGTAGCGGAACCGTCCACTTTTGATGGGATATCAACCCGTGGAACGGACTTCCCAATGTACTGCCATTTATCCGGCGATTTCAACAGCACGGTTTTTGGATCCGGAACAGGCATTTTCACCGCGTCGGCAGCGACGTCGGCATATAATATCGATCGGCCGCTAGCTTTATGTAGCACGCTACCCGCAGCAGTATCGAGCGTATCTGCCGGTTGATTCCAGCGTTTCGCAGCGGCATGGATCAACATTGAACGTATTTGCGCAGCCGCAATACGCGCCGGATCCGTCAAGTTCGAAATCCCGCCGCTGCCGAGCGTTGCAGTGTATACATAGACGTTATTATTGGCCAAATTGACGCTGGGATCGTAAAATTCCGGCATCACATCCGACCACTTCACATCGAGTTCTTCAGCAAGCAACTGAGATATGGATGTGAGTCCCCCCTGCCCTATCTCGGTCTGGGGAATCTTCAGAATTACTTTGTTGTCAGGCCTGATCGTTATCCATACGTTCAGCTCCTGCCCACCACTGTTAGCGGCAACTGCAGGGCCACCCGATTGTTGCGTATTCTTGTTTGGACTACATCCCGCCACTGTGAATAAGGCGCCCACAGAGGTCATCGCTGCGCCGATAAGGAACGCGCGGCGCTTGTTATTGAAGACTTGTTTAGACATGCTTTTCATCCTTCGCTACTGCATGTATGGCTTCACGAATTCTGTGATAAGTTCCGCAACGACATATGTTCGTAATCTGCGAATTTATATCTTCATCAGTGGGAGTCGGATTCTTCCTAAGGAAGGACACCACTGCCATGACCATTCCTGATTGGCAATAGCCGCACTGCGGCACCGCGTGCGCGATCCAAGCCTGCTGCACAGGGTGACCTTTGTCAGGGGCAAGTCCTTCAATCGTCGTGACTTTTTGCTTCCCTACGGCACTGACTGGGATTAAACACGACCGGACCGCCTCTCCACCTAAATGCACCGTGCATGCCCCACATTGTCCAATACCGCAACCGTATTTTGTACCGGTAAGGTGAACGTGATCACGCAAAGCCCACAGAAGCGGCATTGCCGGGTCAACATCTAACTGATGCAATTTGCCATTGACGTCAAGTTCGATTTTCATTTCGACTCTCACTAAAAACTAAGATCAATTGAATAGCGGCGCGCGCAATTAATCTCATTCAAACACCGATGCAGACCCGTGAAAAGACAACCGATAACGCAGACTTCATCGAAGACCGACTACCGCACTTCGGCCGAGGCAATCACCCATTGGTTCTCTTGGCAAGGAAGTATTAAAAAAGCAATATTGGCAAGAGTCCAGATTGAGATTTTGGTAAGGCCGGTGCGGTAGTTATACTCAGAATGTGCGGGTAAGGAAGAAACCAATGCTATCACGGTCTCCGTAAGCATTGGTGGTCGAATTGCCCCCCCAATACTTAACGTAATTGATGCCAGCTTGCCACTCCAGTGGATTCTGTG
>NZ_JASNRB020000052.1:0-15562 GCF_030411975.2 Massilia orientalis
CACAGAATCCACTGGAGTGGCAAGCTGGCATCAATTACGTTAAGTATTGGGGGGGCAATTCGACCACCAATGCTTACAGCGATCGCGACAGTATCGGTTTTTTTGTAACTCGAACGTTCTGAATGTGATTCGCGCCGCCGGCCATAATAAAATCGTGTAATTGAAGGAATTTCATCGCGGTTTTCCCAGATATTGCGATACGAAATTCTATGCGGAAATTGTTCTGGCTGGCGGACCGCAGTTGGCGCACATGCAATCGCTTGCGGTGGAGTCATCTCTACTTATCTACGTGGACTAAGGCATGTACATCAGGCGACTTGCAAAGTAGCGATATGCTCGTGAATGCGTGGTCAATATCATGTCGTCGAGGAAGCTTTTCGCTCGTTTTCGTGTTTCTCGTCGTAGCGAAGCAAAGCGAGGAATGAATTCACGGGCAAGGCCACGGTGAATATCATGGCGCAGAAAAATTGACTTATGTATCTGTTTTAATCGAAACAAACTAGCATGAGACTCCATACAAGTACGTCAAAAATCTATAGAAACTAGAAACAATCGTTAAATCTGATGGAAAGGTGATCCAGTCGAATTTCCATGATTACCCAATCCTTAAGATGGCGAGTATGCCGAGCGTAGAAGTCCACTTTTTGTCGTCGGAGGGGCACGCACACGGAGTTGGCGAGACAGCCGTGCCGTTGGTGATTGCCGCGGTCGCGAACGCGGTCGCTGATGCAGGGGGCCCACCTGTACGGCACCTTCCAGTTGTCTCCCATGGTATCGAAGTTGCCTAATTCAGAAGCTGAAGTAACGAACGTGTTCCTGTCTATTTACGTCGGCAGTTGTATGCCCTACAAGCCTGAGCATGATGGCGGCCCTAGGGTTCTCTTTCTCTTTCTGCACTGATGCAGCTGACCTATCCTGAAGGCAAGTTTGCGAAATTGAGCTATCGCGAACAGGCGAACGCACTCGGGATAGGGGGCCATACGGCTTGGCAGGGTAGCGCACGATGGCCCGTTGTCACCTGTCCACGCAAAGGTCTGGAACCTACCATGGTTTTATGACGGAAGTGCTCATGTCGATATTGACGTTGCCAGACTGCCTTAACCAAAGTGGCAACATCGTAGATCTAAATAGCGTGTTAACACGTGTTATTTGGACTGCCGATCGACGGGTATAGAAGTCTTCCTTCCCTGTGTCTCTCCCTTTGGACATGTTAGCGGCGGCGGCCCTAGCATGTCTTTTTTTCGTGTCAACGTCGCACGCATCACAGTAGAGCCACTGTCGTGCTCGCCTTGACGGGACGAACGGTACCATTGTACGGTCCGGATTCTCCGCGCTCGCCTATGAGTACTGCGTAATGGCCTCTTGGCACCTGATGCCAGGGACGGTGCAATCCTACGATCGTCTCGTCGAAAAGGATTTTTGGTTCTCCCATCCACCATTAAAGAGTACGCTATGCAATCCACGAAACGTGATACCGCATCCTGGCAAGCCGCTGACAAAGCCCATTTCATTCATCCCTTCACGGACGGCGCCTCATTACACAAGGAAGGCACCCGTATCATCACCGGTGGCGAGGGAGTGTGGATCCGTGATAACGATGACAATGTCTTGCTAGATGGGATGGCCGGCCTATGGTGTGTCAACGCTGGTTACGGTCAGCCAAAGCTGATCGAAGCAGCGAGCGAGCAATTGAAGTCACTCGCATACTACAACGCCTTCTTTCACACTGCAGTGCCGTCATCGATCGAGCTCGCGGAGCTTCTTGCCGAGGTAAGCCCGGCACAGTTCAAACGCGTGTACTACTCGAATTCCGGTTCCGAAGGCAACGACACCGTAATCCGCCTTGTGCGGCATTATTGGGACTTGGTGGGAAAGCCAGAGCGTAAGACGCTTATTGCACGCAATTTCGCTTACCATGGCTCGACGATCGGCGGCGCTTCTTTGTCGGGTATGCCTTGGATGCACGCGCAGGGTGATTTGCCGATTCCAGGCATCGTCCACATCGAACAGCCTCACTATGAGGCGCTGGGCAGCGGTCTGACGCGAGAGCAGTTTGGACTGAAGGCAGCCAGCTGGCTGGAAGAAAAGATCATCGAAGTTGGACCCGAAAACGTTGCTGCCTTCATTGCGGAGCCCGTGCAGGGCGCGGGTGGCGTCGTAGTCCCCCCGTCCAGTTATTGGCCAGAAATTCAACGGATCTGCCGCAAGTACGACATCCTGCTCGTCAGCGACGAGGTAATCTGCGGATTCGGCCGTACCGGAAACTGGTGGGGGTGCCAGACATTTGGTTATGAGCCCGATTTGATGACGTTTGCAAAGGGCGTCACGAGTGGCTATGTTCCGTTAGGCGGGGTCATGGTCAGCGATCGAGTGGCCGACGTCGTCGAAAACGGCGGTATCTTTAACCACGGATACACTTATTCGGGTCACCCCGTTGCGTGCGCTGTTGGCGTAGCTAACGTCAAACTGCTCATTCAGGAAAAAATTGTCGACTACGTGCGTGAGGACGCGGGCCCATATCTCGCCGAGAAATTGGCCACTCTGAATGATCACCCACTGGTCGGCTACACCGACGGTATCGGATTAATGTGGGCAATCCAGATCGTAAAGGACAAATCTACAAATGCGCTCTTTGATTACGACAAACAAGTTAACGCGATTTGCCGCGAATTCGCACGCAAAAACGGCCTTATCATCCGCGCTATTGTCAACGACCGAATGATTATCGCCCCGCCCTTGGTAATTTCCCGTGCTGAGATCGATCGTGTAGTGGAGATTACGCGTCGCAGCCTCGACGAAACGCTCGTCGAGCTCCAACTGCGAGGATGGTTCTAACGCGTTGCTGCGTCCGAGCCGGCGCTTCGGTCGCCGGCATTTCGAGTCGGTTGTTTGGTATCAAGATAAACCCACTTTCGCGGGCATCGACGCGGGCGCATTGGCAGCACTGCAGGAGATACCATAAGTCCGAATTTGAAACCATTGATTGCCCGTCTAGAGGCGCATCTCGCGATTTTTTTAGTATCGAATACCTAGCCGCAACACGTGCTGGCGACCGTATTGTCGCCGTAGGTGAACATGGGGCGATTGCGCAGTCCGGCGATGACGAAAAGACCTAGCATCAAGCACGCGCCGTCTCAACTTCTGCAGAGCCTAACGACGTGTATTTTGTCGATGCGACGAATGGATGGACAGTCGGCCATTGGGAACGATACTCCGGACCGCCGATGCTGGGCTTCACGACGTCGCTTGGGTACGGTTTGCCGAGGCGCGCATGCTACCCAGTAGACTTGCACATGGGTTGATTTCGTCTACATGCTGTAAGTGTTGAGCACGGAAGAACTTCGATCTTGCGCGATCACGCCCTGATTGACCTCTGCAGTCTCGCATGAAATAAGAAGGAGAAGCGCTCGATCGGGGTCGAGCGAGCCGGCACTTGTGCTCCCAGAGACTCCGCCGGCGGCGCGGTCCGCGTCCCCAAACTTCACCCAAAGCACGTGAGGCTCAAAGACGCCGAGAGCATTCGTCCAGAACTTCTGAGGCCGCCTGAGTTTGTGCCATTTCAAGCGCGACAGTACAGATCGGCGGTCGTGTTTGGCCTGAAAACACCTTCGTTTCCATAACCGTGGACTTCACGATGCTCCGGTCACTGAAGGAACGGAACCAGCGGCCGCCAGGAGCGCGCCCTTCGCACCGGTAAATGTAGGGCAGACTGGTTTGTAGGAGATGCAGCTACTCGATTTCGGCAATTGGTGATCTCGACTGTGTTGGTGACCGAGCGATTGACCGCATCGAACAAGCCTGTACGGCATGGAAAAGAAACATGCGCTTTTAATGACACGCAACGAAGCATTAGTGTTAATTCAATCCCAAACGATCGGTTGAAAAGCCGTGGCAGCTTGGATGCGAACCTGAAGCTTGCCTTACGCGACTGATAAAGATTTGAGGATGCTGTGAGGCCAGACGCTAGGTACGCTTGTCGAACTCAGCGCACTTGAGGGCGAATACGGAAAGGTTGTGACCTACATGATAATTCATGCAAACAAATCGTTTTGGCTCGACGATGCAGGCAGCTACATTCCGAACACGCCGTTGCGAGAGGACTTGCATGTCGACGTGTTAGTTGTTGGCGGCGGAATTGCTGGGTTGTCGACCGCTTGGCATTTGGCAAAAGACGACAAGGCTGCTCGCGTAGCAGTCATCGAGAGCGAAATCGTTGGGTATGGCGCAAGCGGCCGCTCAGGTGGCTGGGTCATGACACAGTTTGGCCTTGACCAGCTCGCGGTTCGAAAAAAATACGGTAAGGAAAAGTCAATCGCTGCGCTGTCCTATTGTCGGCAAGCGGTAGAGTACACCAAGACAATTATTCAAGAGAACGCTCTAGCGAGTGAATATCGTCATCCAGGCGTCATGCGTGTCGCCTTTGATCCTCGTTGGGTTGGGCAGCTTGAAGAGCTAATGAATCTTTACCGTGACTTCGGGATGACTGACTCGCGCTGGGTGGATAAGCCGGAGCTTCAGGCTGAATACGCCGGTAATCCGAACTTCCACGCTGCGATCTTTGAACCCAACATGGGAATGCTTCATCCAGTCAAACATGTCCGAGAATTAAAGCGTTTGGCGGAGCAAGCCGGTGTAATGGTCTATGAACAGACACCGGCGATTCATCTGGAGCGCCGCCCTGGCGGTCTCGTCGTGGCGACCCCGAGGGGAAAAGTCTATGCGAACAGACTTGTGCTCGCGACAAATGCATATACGCACCTTCTACAGGGTCCGATTGGCGACTCGTTGCGAAGGCGGCAGTCTCCAATGATTGCACGAACGGCAGTGACCGAGCGATTGAGCGAAGAGCAGTGGAAAGAGCTTGGGTGGCAACGTGGGAATGCGATCGAAAGTACGCTCGAACTCTTCCATTGGATGTCTCCCACGTTAGACGGCAGAATCCAATATTACTGGATTTATTATGGTGGCTATACACGCCATGGTGAAATGGATCCATTGCTATCTGCAGAAGGAGCCACGCGATCAACCGAACACCTGCAGCGGATTTTCCCGACACTAGGAAAAGTACGAATGGCGCAAACGTGGGGCGGTCATTTCTCGGCTACACGCGATCTCGTTCCTCATCTGGGCTACGTTGGCGACGAGCGTGTGATCTATATGGCAGGTTGTTGGGGACATGGAAACGCGATTAGCCATCTTCACGGAAAGACCATTGCCGATATGGTGCGCGGGCGCTCCACTGACCTTACAGAATTTTGGATCGTCGATCGCAAACCTCAAGACTGGCCTGTCTCTCCATTCGATTATATGGGTAAAGCGGCGCTATGGAATGCCACAAAACGACGCGTGCAAAAGCAAATACGCGGCACGCTGTTTGAATGAACAGGCGCGTTCGTTCGCGGAACAGGTCTATTCACGAATGCATTGCGACACCGCCGCGATAACGCAACGCTATATCCGCCTGATTCCGGGTCGACGGATCCGAGGCACAGCGAATTTTGTTAGGCTAAGTGTCCAGGAATCTTAGGAATAATGGTCCTGCGGCGATTCAATTGGCGTTGAATTCTGTCGGCATGTGTCCGCCGTAGTTGTTTTGTTCCAAAGTCCAGCGCTAAAGCTAAGAAAAGTGATTGTCTTGACACACAGTCGGGTCGACGTTTGCCCGCCAGCCCGGCGTACTTCAAGTTTTGGCTTGTCTTTGCGCGTACGCCTAAATGGCCATGTCGCAAATTTAGGCTCTCCGGCTTACCAACGCGACGGTTTGTATTTGCGACGACACGCTTCCGCCGTAAATTAGCGATGAGAATAGTGTAGTTTCTATATGTCGACTGCGTGCCGATCTCGCCGACAGGGTCGCGATCACATATGGCCACAAAACACCTAGTACGATTCTCGCGCGCTGCCTATCGTAGCTCATGAACATCCAGATGTCTGATCATTTAAAAACAACGCGGAGACTCCTGTGACCAAAGCCACGATTAATCACGCATCAGTTCCTGTTCCCGACGCCGCAGTTGGTCATGCCGTTCTGCCCCGTACACTAGGCACGTTTCGCCTAGCGGTATTCGTTGTCGCGGCTGTCGCACCTCTTGCTGGTGTCATTGGTACGCTGCCAGTTGCCTTAGTCTTCGGCAGCGGTACCGCGCTGCCGCTTGCCTTCGTTGTCGTCACTGCCGTGATGGCGCTGTTTGCAGTTGGGTATTCTGCGATCAGTCGAGAGGTGATTGTTGGCGGTGCCTTTTATGCTTACATCGCGCGCGGTCTGGGCACGATTACTGGACTTGGTGCGGCTTGTGTTGCGGTGATCTCATACACGATGTTCGTGCCTGGTGGCTTGAGCTACCTCGGCTTCGTAATGCAAACCTCGGTAAGCGAACTTCTTGGCTACAAACTGCCATGGATCGTGTATTCGCTTGGGGCATGGGTTCTAGTTGGCCTCCTTGGTCTTCGGAAAATCGACTTCAGTGCACGGGCAGTTCTGGCACTAATTGTGCTCGAGTTTCTACTGTTACTGGCCTTCGATTCCAGCATTGTGGGCCGATTGGGCAGCGCAGCATTGCCAATGGTATCCCTGAACTGGCGCGGTATGACAGAAGGGGCGCCAGGCGTCGCCATTCTCTTGGCCTTCACCTGCTATTTTGGGATTGAGTCGGCAGCGCTATATTCTGAGGAAGCAAAGTCGCCAGAGAAGACGGTCGCGCGTGCTACTTATATTGCTATCTCCGTCATAGGGATCTTTTATTTCCTAACTTCCTGGATTACGGTTGGTGCGGTAGGCCCGAATAATATCAGCGGAATTAAGCCGGACGATATTGGTTTGATCTACTTCAAGCTTAGCAATCAGTTCATGAATGCCACGTTCACGCATGTTATTCAGGCGGCGATCGTCACAAGTATGTTTGCAACCGTGTTATCGCTGCACAACGTGGCAGCGCGCTACCTGTTCGTACTTGGTCGCCAAGGCTGTCTTCCGGCCGCACTCGGTCGTGCTCATCCTAAACACGGCTCACCCTCTGTCGCCAGCACTACCGTCTCACTTGTCTCGCTTATCGTGGTAGGGGGCGCGGCGTACTTGGGGCTGCATCCCATGCTCGGTCTCGGATTGATCGCCCTAGGATTTGCTGCTGTCGGGGTGATGTTTTTGCAAGCGCTCACGAGCTTGGCAATTATCTCCTATTTTCGCGGTCGTTCCGATCGGAAAGTCTGGTCACATATTGTTGCCCCAGCTTTGTCACTCATTGGTTTGATTGGTGCACTCGTTATTGCGGTGGACAATTTCGAGTTTTTAAGTGGTAGTCAGAACCCTGTAGTCAACAGAATACCGGTTGGAATTCCGATTGCAATGGCCTCCGGCGTGTTGCTCGCGCTATGGCTTCGCAGGTACCGTCCGGCCAAATTTGCTGCCGTCCTCAACAGCTGATAATTAGCCTTTGCCCGTACCACACTTGAAGATTTCTAATTTTTGTAACCCTGATAGAAAGACGATATGAAACTTACTAATAAACTGAAATTTGTTCTTTTCTCGGTGATGTGCGCCGCTTCGTATTCTGCTGTTGCGCGCGACAAGACTGAGTCTGGCCGCGACTCCGCGTCGCAGGAGATTCGCGCGCTCTTCAAAAGTCAGGATGAGGCAAACTGGAGTGGAGCGACGCCTGAGCAATTGGCGCATCGTTTTTATACTGAGGATGCCATCATTATTGGCGAAGGTGAGACGAAAACGGAGCGCGGCATGAAAGATGCGATTACGGCGTTGGTGAATTGGAACGCGTACTTGGGTCCGGGGGGCAACAAGGCATGTCATTTTGAGGTACTGGACCCGATTATTGCATCGGGCGACATGGCTTCCGTGTTCGCAACTCTAAGCTGCAAGGCAAACCCTCCGAAGAGGGAAAAGCCGGAAGCGATTCGCCAGCTCTTCGTGCTGAAGCGCACTGCGCAAGGTTGGCGCGTAGCGCAAGAAATGTGGCAGATGGGGACCATGGAACATTGACAGTATGTCTTGACCATGTAGCTGCAAGTCTAAATCCACATTGACGATGTCAATATGCGATGCCGGGGCAAATCCGATGGGCGCCGGCATCATTCTAGACTTGCAACGTTGTTGTGTTGTTGGTATTTCATCATGTGGCATGTAAGCGGCGATAAACACGTCTATCTTAGTTGAGCCAGAACACCGAACTGACGAGCGGCCATTGTCGCGTGAGTGGCCTGAATCCGGCATTCGATTCGTTGAAATTTCGTTTTTGACCTCTTACTTACCGACTTTGTATGCACCAGAGCCAGACTGCGCCTGTCACTAAGTTAGACATGGCCGCTAGCACCCTAATTTATGCCTTGTCGGTAGTGCTCCTTACGGTCTCTCCTCTCTTGGCCGGACTGTATGTTGACCAGGTCAAGCTCAGTATAAGTGAAGTAGGTTGGATTCTCTCAATCGAGCAGTCCGGCGCAGTGGTTGGCGCGCTGTTTGCGTTTTGGGCCACATCTCGGCTAAGGTGGAAAACGCTAATTATTTTAGCAAGCATTGTCGCGATACTTGCAAACGTCGCGACGGGGTGGATGGCGGGATTCGCGGCTCTCGCTGTAACGCGGTTCGTCTCGGGTATGGCCTCAAATACAGTCACGCTCGTGACCTCATGTTTGCTCGCCCGATCGCCCCAGCCTGACCGAGCTTTTGGAGCTGGTCTGCTGGTATCATGCGTGATCAACGCACTCTGGGTCTGGCTGCTTAACACAGCTCGTCAGACATTGGGTTATGAGGCGACGATCGGCTCGGGCGCCCTATTGTTTGCGATCGCAATATTGCTTTCTCTTTTTTTGCCCAAGGATGCCAGCGGATCGAAAGAGACGTCGCAGTTCGGCGCCGCGACCACGTCCGATCGGACTGGAAGCGCTTGGCCCGCACGTGCTGGGTTAGCGGGCTTGGTTTTGTTCGGCATTAGTCTGAACATTGTCTGGGGCTTCGTTGAGCGCCTTGGGTCGGCGAATGGGCTTTCTAGTAACGATGTCGCTTGGGCTTTGGGTCTTGGCTTATTGACTAGTGGGCTGGGGGCACTCGCTCCAGCGCTTTTAGGCGACGCGGGGAGCCGAGTACGCATGCTTTTCATCACGACCTTTGTTCTATTTACTGGTCTGAGCCTGACTTGGTGGTCGCATGACGTGATAATGTTTACGGTATCAGTATCGCTATTGGCCGGGGCTTGGAACATGGGTCTCGCTTACTACATGGCGCAGACCTCGAGTAACGACGGCAGTGGTCACTATACACGCGCAATCTACATCGCAATCGCGGCCTCGCAGTCACTTGGTCCTGCGCTCGCGGCGGTCCTGCTCGAGCGCGCTAAACTGGTGAGCGTCCTAGTTGTGTCCCCAATACCTGCTGCAATCGCTCTGGGGCTCGTTGTCTTAGCGGCACGAAATAACAGGCAAATCTGGACCAGACGAAGTATCCAGAACGCTAGGTAATGCGCGCAGAGAGCAGGTCTGTCGCTGGAGTTTCCGGGAATATGTGGTTGGGATGGAAAGGCAGCAACAGCTCAGAGGCTCCCTTGGTACGTTGGCGTTGAACAAGAACCCCCCGTAGGACTAGCCAAGCAATTTCGCTAATGCGGGTACGTCATTGAGGCGGGACTGAATAGTACCCACGATAGCAATTAATACGCCGGCTGAGCCTACGATCGGTACAGCAAGACCGAGCCAAGCGACCGCTCCACCAGTATTCCGCTTGCTGCGAGCAGCTTCTCTTTGCTTAGTGCGCCGGAGGCGGCCGTGTATGCGCTGGCACTTCGGGCAGCGGCAACGTGCTACGCCGACGATACTCCCATCGGGATCTAGGGGCGTGACCGATATATAGGCAACGCGCAGTTTCTCGCTGCACCAGGAACGTCTGTTTGCTTGAACCGGCGGCGGCTATAAACACGGGCACTATTTGAATGCAAGAGGAGCTTCCGGTGCGATTACGTTCTGCGTAATCGCACGAAATCGAGGTCACGGCAATAGGAAGCAGTTCATTCCGCCGATTGCACGGACAAGCATGCAGTGATGGCAACAGGACGAGGCCCCGTTTGGAGGCGGGCGATGTTAGGCTCGCGCATAAATTGGCTTGGAGCTACGGGCCACCGAACAGCACACCCCACCGGGGACCGCGACAAATGGTCGCATACGAAGTCCGAATGTACTGGTGCGATTGTTACCTTGACCCCTCACGAAGTGGAAACTTAAGGAACCAGTGGGTTCACGCGCGCATAAGACGACCTACAGGCAAAGCCCAGCAATCAAGACGGTACGCCAGTCCCGCGAGCCAATTTAACGCAGCCATACGGGTTTGTTAGGTGCTTCTAAAAGTGGACTTCCGAATTAGCTAGAGGGGGCCGCAAAAGCACTGTTTACCGGTCGGCATGACCGTCAACCTCGGAAAAGGCTGGGCAAGGGCAGTTCGACGTGCTTGTGGATGTCTTGTTTAATTTGAAAATTTTCAACCTCAGGTTTTAAGCCAGATGTCGTGGCTTTTGGCCTAAAAGCACCTCGCTGATAAGGGTGCCAATTTCTATTATGACATCGGATCAGCTACTTTCAACGCTTGCACCCTAGAGCCGTCTTGGCGCGATTTGGCCGAGCACACGAGGAATGAACTTGAGCAAACATATCAATAATATCAATATTGCTTGCGGCGGTCCGACCGTCCTTCTCACTCCATTAGCTCTGGCTCGACTGGGCAACTGCGTGATTGTTATGGAGGCCGAAGACAAGCCAAACGAAAGTTCTAAAGCCCTTACCGTAGTCGCGGATCACGACAAAATGCGAGAGGTCAAGTCGCTCCACGGTCAACTGCGTGCGGTTTTTTAAACTGCGCGTACTTCGTACGTTCTATGCACCGCCACTAGCGCTATCACGACTACTTCAGAATTTGCTGTCGTAAAGTTGCATGTGCTCGGGCTTGCCGAATATCGAATCCTGAAAGCGCGTCCATTAGATGAGCACGCTTCGGAGAACGGGCACGAACTTTACTTGCGTACTCTACGTGACCTACCAAGGTCGTTCGCGCAAGGAGTCGAGACCTATTTCAGGAACATTATGCAGGTACTTGTACTTGGTGGCGGGGTGGTCGGTGTGACCACGGCTTACTATTTGGCTAAGGCGGGGCATGCGGTGTCCGTAGTCGACCGACAACCCGGTCCTGCCCTGGAAACGAGTTTTGCCAACGCCGGTCAGATTTCGCCCGGCTGTGCCTCGCCATGGGCGGCGCCGGGCGTCCCGCTCACGGCTGCGAAATGGCTCTTTCAGCGACACGCGCCCCTGGCGATCCGATTAGATTTCTCATTATTTCAACTGCAGTGGATGTGGCAGATGTACCGAAATTGCGACGCCAACCACTACGCGTTGAACAAGGAGCGCATGGTTCGCTTGGCCGAGTATAGCCGCGACTGCCTCCGCGAGCTGCGCTCCAAAACTGGCATCACGTACGAAGGGCGTAGTCTCGGCACCCTGCAGTTGTTTCGAACCCAGCAGCAGCTTGAGAGCGCTGCCAGTGATATCGATGTTCTCAAGCAGGCGGGTGTCGAGTACGAACTCCTTCAGGGGCGCCAGCTGAGCAAAGCCGAGCCCGCGCTCGGTGACCACAGGTCCTTAGTCGGCGGCTTACGTCTGCCCAATGACGAGACCGGTGATTGTCAGCTATTTACCGCACGTTTGGCAGCGCTCGCACGTGAATTAGGTGTGCGCTTCAAATTCGACACGAATATTCAGGCGCTCGAAATTACACGTGACCGAATTGGTGCGGTGCGCACGGACAAGGGTTTGCTTACGGCGCAGCGCTACGTGCTAGCGCTTGGAAGCTATTCACGCTTGCTGCTCCGGCGGAAATTTAGTCTACCGGTTTATCCGCTCAAAGGCTATTCGATTACGGTGCCAATAGTCCGTGCCGAGCGAGCGCCAATCTCGACCGTCTTAGACGAGACCTACAAAATTGCGGTGACTCGCTTCGATGACCGCATCCGCGTCGGTGGGATGGCCGAGATCTCAGGGTTTAACCGCTCCCTCAACCAAGCACGGCGCAAGACGCTTGAGATGGTCGTTAACGACTTGTTCCCAGGAGCTGGCGATACCAGTGAAGCTACCTTCTGGACGGGTTTGCGGCCGATGACGCCAGACAGTACGCCTATAGTCGGCGCAACTCCGCTATCCAATTTATACCTCAACACCGGACATGGTACTTTGGGTTGGACGATGGCCTGTGGCTCTGCCAGCGTGATAGCCGATTTAATCACTGGCTCCAAGCCTGTCATCCGTGCTGATGATCTGGCCGTGTTTCGCTACGCGGGAAATGGACGCCGCGACGATACTATGGAGCATTGGTTGTCTCAACCTTAAGTTGAACAAATGCTAAATTACGCAGATTCGTTAATCGCCAGGGCAACGTTGTCAGTCGACCTTAGTGCAGTGCGCGAAAATTATCGGCTGCTTGCCGGGATGTCGAATGCCGAATGTGCAGCTGTTCTAAAAGCCAATGCTTACGGCCTCGGCATAGAAACCGTAGCGCCGGCGCTGGCGCGCGAGGGCTGTCGAGTGTTTCACCGCTCACCTTTCGGAAGCTATTTTGTTGCGCGGGCTAGTGCAGCCACAATGCACAATATATGTGCTACACGGCCCATGACCTGGACCGACAACAGCATCGGCGATGCGCCTGTGCTGCGCACTGCTTGATCAGATTCCTGCCAACGAGAAGATCGCCAGCGTTAGTGGCGATGGCGCCTACGATACGAAGGACTGTCACGAAGCCATCGCGTTGCGTGCTGCGCAGGCCATCATCCCGACCCGCAAGAACGCCAAGCCCTGGAAGGCAAACCGCTGCGGTGCCGATGCACGTAACGAGATCCTCCGGGCGACAAAAAAGGTGCTTCAAGCTGCTGGGAGAACGTCTCATGGCACGCGACTTCGACCGTCAGGTCGCTGAGCTACAAGAGCGGGCTGCTGTGCTGAACCGCTTCGCTCGACTGGGCACCCCAATTACGGTCCCAGTGTTATGAAACGAATCACAAATAGCGTTAGCTCGGCTTTCGCTCGATTTGCACAACAAAGCCCTGCCGATCCACGTGCAAGGCCTTGATCGTCGTGTCGCGCACTGCCTTACTCACGGGGCAATCGTCCGCCGTTCCATACACACCACGCGACGATCCCGCAGTCACTGCAGTCCTTCATGGCACCTCACCGCTGTCGCAGGCGATCTCCAAGCCGTCTGACCACCAGCGTTGGTTCATTTCCTCGACCATCACTTTGCTATCCGGAGCACGGCCGCAAATACTACGTCTAGGACATCTCGGCAACAGCAAACCCTGTGCTCTCAACAACGCCGTACGTGCGCTTGTGATTGCCGGACGAAGGTGCATTAGGCTGCGCGGACGCTGAGCCGGCGCGCCGTCGCGGCGATAACCTTTATTCGGCTGAGCCGTAGTTTCGGCGCGGACTTCGCCCGCAATCATCAGGTCGCTATAGCATCGAGCGGGGCTACGCCTGTCGGTTGAATCCGCCGGTCGTGCAATCAGCTGACTTACGCAAAGTCGCACTAGACTTAGGACAATGCAAACAGGCTTTACTGCCGTGCTTGTCCGGCAAGGGAGAGCGCGAACCTAGTTTTTCGCAGGCCAGATCGACCGCTTCCCGAAGATTTTCGGTTCCTTCGGCTATTGCCCAGCATACACTGCAGTTGCGCGATCTGGGCGCGTGCCTCTACCAGCTAGTTCGCCGATACACCAGTTCACGCGAATGCACCGCGACCAGAACGTGTTCTCGCTCGAGCTTGCGCCCGTTGAACAACTGGGCAGCAGTGTTGCCGTGCTCGCCTGCGATACGCTCACGCGTGCATTTAAATTTGACATTTGCGAAGACGGCGAGGTGCTCTCGCAGAATTTTGTTCTGTGGTTCTACGCTAACTGAACGTGCACGAGTACATACTTATCTGGTTGAGGGCTGAAGGAGCGCCGCGTTCTCGCTCAGAAAGGCTGCGATTGTACGTGGAGGATAGCCCGTTATTCGCTCGACATCATTGGTTACCATGGCCGTGTCGCCTGCAATGATGCTCTGGCTAATTCTAGTGATGTATGCCACGAAATCATCGTCGAATCCATCAGAGCGCATACGTGCCTCGGCTTGTGTAACACTCTCTTCAATAGCCTGAACGCGATCGCCAGTCACAGCCGAAATGCGCTCGGCTAGTTGATCGAGGGTTAAGGCTTCCGGACCGGTCAGCTCGAGCGCCTGACTTGGTAGTCCGCCGCTGTAGAGGACTTCAGCCGCAACATTGGCGACGTCTCGAGTGTCGACCCATGCGATCGAGGCACCGCCTGTTGTCATAACGATAGTCCGTTTATTGCGTATCATGGCGCCAAAGAATACGCCGTCGACTATATCCTCCATATACCAGTTCGGACGCAAAATAGTCCACTCGAGGCCGCTTGCCTCCACCGCAATTTCAACTTGGCGTTCGGTAATATCGTCGGAGCGGGTCTGAGCGGCGCACTCCGATAGCATCACGAGGCGGATGGTACCGACAGTTTTCATTAAGGCTAAGAAACGCGTGACGATCTCAACAACCTGTCCAGACTGAGGCTTCACCAGGTACACGCCATCCACGTTCTCAAGAGCAGGCAGCCACGTCGACACATCGTTCCAGTCGAAGCGAACGCATCCAACTCCATGAATGTCGAATTGCTCGGGCGTACGTGAAGCCGCCAACACTGCAGCACCTCGTAACACAAGCTCGGTGACCACGTGTTGCCCGGTCTTTCCGCGGGCGCCGATAACTAAAATTTTTTTCATTGGTTTCCTGTTTTTAAAGCCCAACTGTACGTCCTTAAAGTTCCTGTGCATCGGGTGCAACGCCATTTTGAGGATATCGGCCGTTTACGCTATCTACAGCAGAAAATGCGCGCGGAACAGTCAGTAGAGACGCTACATTAACTTGCCATTGCTTCTTCGATCGCGATATGAGTCACCGATGAAGCCGCGGTCGCGCCGTACCAATGCTTGTGGCCGTGTGGCACGATACGGTGCCGGCGCGGGTGGGGGAAGTCGACGAGTCCATACGCATACTGTCCGCAGAGTACTGCTCCGGATTTTTAAAAGCGACAACATCGAGTTATTGCACCAGTTGCTTCAGCTCGCCCGCACGGTAGCGCTCCGCCATTTTCTCCAGCGGAATCGGCTTGATCTTGGCCGCCATGCCTTCGCAGCCGAAGGAGATATAGCGTGCCTTGCAGATCTGCGTCGCTGCTTTGCGGGCCGGCTTCAGGTAGTCGCGCGGGTCGAACTTCGACGGATTCTCGAACAGGTATTTGCGGATCGCGGCCGTCATCGCCAGGCGGATGTCCGTGTCGATGTTGATCTTGCGAACGCTGTGCTTGATGCCTTCCTGGATTTCCTCGACCGGCACGCCATAGGTTTCCTTCATGTCGCCGCCGAATTCGCGGATGATCGCCAGCAGGTCTTGCGGGACCGACGACGAACCGTGCATCACGAGGTGCGTGTTCGGGATGCGCGCGTGGATTTCCTTGATGCGGTCGATGGCGAG
>NZ_JASNRB020000053.1:0-15038 GCF_030411975.2 Massilia orientalis
TTTGCGAATCGTTTTGTTCGTCAGCAGCAGAGAAGCGAGATTATGCAGTGTTTCGCGATGTTCGTCAACTTCTTTTTTTCGTTTCTGGGCGTCGATTTCCTCTGGATTTCGACTGTGCCGTGAAGCGGACGCGCAGTATAGCAACCGCCCCACAACCTTGCAAGTTCAGCCGTATCAAATAGCCGACGCCGGCTGGCGCCGCAACTGTTCCGCATCCTTCAATGGCGGCGCGCCGAACAGCCGGCGATACTCGCGGCTGAACTGCGACGGGCTTTCGTACCCGACCTCGTACGCGACACTGGCCGCCTCGACGTCGCCGCTCATCAGCATCTTGCGCGCCTCGAGCAGCCGCACCTGTTTCTGGTACTGCAAAGGACTCATCACGGTGGCGGCCTTGAAGCGGCGGTGCAGTACCGAGGGACTCATGTGCACGGTGCGCGCCAGCGCGTCGATGCTGAGCGGCTCGTTGTAATGCGTGCGGATCCACTGGATGGCCTCGCCCACCGCGCGCTCGCGCTGTCCGCCGACGACGCCCCGGCTCAGCGTCGCGCCGCCCGGTGCCGTCACGAGGTGGTAGATCAGTTCCTGCTTGAGCAAGCGCCCCAGGACGGCCAGGTCGCGGGGGCGATCGAGCAGGCGCAGGAGGCGCACGAACACGTCCAACATCGCGTCGTCCGCACGTTCGACCGTGATCGCAGGCGGGTCGGCGTCCGCCAGCGGCAGCTGCAGCCCCATCTCCAGCACGAACGCCGCCACCTCCTTCGGATCGATGTCGACGCGGATGCCGTAGTACGGCGCCGCATCGGTTGCGCGTATCACCTGGCCGGACACGGGCATCGCCACGCCCGCCTGCACATAACACCCCGGGCCGTAGCGCAGCACCTGCGAGCCCACCAGCATCTCCTTCTCGCCCTGCACGAGCAGGCAGACGGACGGCGCCAGGATGCCGCGCCCGGCGGGCGTCGGCGCCGGCCGGCGTATGAGCCAGAGCCAGGGCAGGCCCGTCGCCAGGTCGAGGTTACCCGGTTCCGCGCCGCGCATCGCCTGCTCGACGAGGTCCAGGAGCGAGGTTTCAGAGTGCTTTGTCATGACCCATGATGGCTTTCGGTTCGAGATAAGTCTCCAGGCCGAAGACACCGAACTCGCGTCCCAGGCCGGACTGCTTGAAGCCGCCGAACGGGGCCTCCGGTGCATCATACAATCCATTCACGAACACGCGCCCTGCCTGAATGCCGGCCGCCACGCGGTTCGCGCGCGCCAGGTCCGCGCCGAACACGTAGGCGTGCAAACCATATGGCGTGTCGTTGGCGATGGCGATCGCCTCGTCGTCGTCGCGGTACGGGATGATGGACAGGACGGGGCCGAAGATCTCGTCGCGTGCGATCGTCATATCGTTGCGGACGTCGCCGAACACGGTCGGCCGCACGAAATAGCCCCGTTCCAGCCCGTCCGGGCGCCCCGGCCCACCCGTCAGCAGGGTCGCGCCCTCCTCGATCCCCTTGCGGATATAGTCCTGCACCCGCTCGTACTGCTTGCGTGTGACCATCGGCCCCACGTTCACGCGCGGGTCGCTCGTCGGGCCGACGACCAGGTCCTCGAACGCGCGCACCGCCAATGCGTGCGCCTCCGCGACGCGGCTGGCCGGCACCAGCAGCCGCGTGCCCGCGATGCACGCCTGGCCGCTGTTCATCACGGCGGCCAGCACCGCCAGCGGCATCGCTTTCGCGAAGTCGGCGTCGTCGAGCAGGACGGTCGGCGATTTGCCGCCCAGTTCCAGCGTCACCCGTTTCATGGTGTCGACGGCGCCGCGCGCGATCGCCTTGCCGACGCTCGTCGACCCCGTGAACGAGATCTTGGCGACGTCGGGGTGGCGCGTGATCTCCGCGCCGACGACGTCGCCGCGGCCCGTGACGATATTGAAGACGCCCGGCGGCAGTCCCGCGCCGTGCATCACGCGGGTGATGAGTGCCGTCTGCGCGGCACTCAGTTCGCTGGGCTTGATGACGGCCGTGCTGCCGGCGGCGATCGCCATCGACAGCTTGGTCGCGATGAAGCCGATGTTCGC
Organism: Massilia orientalis; assembly: GCF_030411975.2. Classification (NCBI taxonomy): domain Bacteria; kingdom Pseudomonadati; phylum Pseudomonadota; class Betaproteobacteria; order Burkholderiales; family Oxalobacteraceae; genus Massilia; species Massilia orientalis. Next base: position 2,066 of record NZ_JASNRB020000053.1, read on the forward strand.
ATTCCACGGCGTGATCAGGCCGACGACGCCATGCGGCACCATCGTCACGCGTGCGCCGCCGACCTCGCGCTCGAACGCATATTCGCCCAGCAGGCGGCGCGCGATCGCGAACGACGCGGCGGCGCGGCGCGCGGTCCCCATCGCCATCGCCGTCGTGCCGCCGTATTCCGCGACCATGACGTCGACGATCTCCCGCTCGGCCGCCGCGACGGCGTCGTGCAGGCGCTGCAGCCAGTCCATGCGTTCTTCCCGCGTCGTGCGCTCCACGACGGGAAGCGCCGCCTTCGCCGCCGCGATCGCGCGCTGCGCATCGACGTCGTCGGCCAGGATCACGGTCGTCGTTTCGCGCTCGGTGGCCGGGTCGAGCAGGACGAGCGGCTCGCGCCCGTGCGGGGCGACGAACGCGCCGTTGATATAAATGGTATCGATGGTCTTCATGGCAGGACTCCTCGTGAACGATGGATTCATCATAGGAGTCCGGGCCCGCCCGGCGGTAGCAGGATACTGACGAAGGATTGCCCGATCCTGCCGATCTGGCGCGGATCAGGCAGTGCGCACCAGCGCCTCGAGCGCCTGCGCCGCACGGCTGCGATAGCGTTCGCGGTGGCGCAGCAGGAAGAAGTCGCGCGGCGGCAGGTCCACGCGCACCTTGGCCAGCAGGCCCGCCGCGATGTACGGCGCCGCGACCAGTTCCGACAAGCCGGCCACGAAGCCCGCGCTCATCACGGCCGCGCGCACCGCTTCGTTGGACGGCAGGGTCAGCTCGATCTGCAGCGCGGCCAGGTCGATGCCCTGCGCCACCAGCATCTCTTCGAGCGCGGACCGCGTGCCCGATCCCGGCTCGCGCATGATCCAGCGGGCCGCCTGCAGGTCGGCGGCGGCGAGCCTGCGCTTGCGTGCCCACGGATGGCCGGGCGCGACGACGATGGCCATGCGGTCCTGGCCGATGCGCTCCGCGACCAGCGCCGCATCGTCGATGCCGCCCTCCACGAGTCCGAGATCGGCCCCGCCCTCGCGCACGGCGTCCGCCACGGACTGCGTATTGCCGACGTCCAGCCGCACGTCGATCTGCGGATGCGTCTCGCGAAAGCGCACGAGCAGCGGCGGCAGCCAGTAGCTGGCGATCGTCTGGCTGGCCTGCAGCGCGAGCGCACCGCGCGCCAGTCCCGCCAGCTCGACGAGCACGCGTTCGGCGCCGGCCGCCCGGGCCAGCGTGGCGCGCGCCTCGTCGAGGAAGATGCGGCCGGCGGCATTGACTTCGATGCGCCGCCCGACCCGGTCGAACAACGGCGTGCCGTAACGCTCTTCCAGCGCGCGCAGCGATGCGCTGACGGCGGATGGCGTCAGCGCGAGGACGTCCGCCGCCTGCGTCAGATGCTGGCGTTCGGCGACGGCGACGAAGATGCGGAGCTGGTCGAGGGTCATCGTTCGATTCATGTGAATGATTTGTGCGGAATTTTAAGATGGACCGAACGATCCTGTCGAGCCGATACTGCGGGCTCGAATCAGGAGAACACCATGAACAATAAAATCTTCACGCTCGTTCCGGGCATCGCGCTGAGTGCCGCCGTTACCGGCGCCGCCGTTCTGCTGGAGCGCGGCGAGACCGCCCTCTTCGGCCGCGCATGGCTCGAAAGCCTCGTCCTGGCCATCCTGCTGGGGAGCCTGGTCCGCACCGTCGCGACCGTCCCCGCCGCCTGCGAAGCCGGCGTGCGCTTTTCCGCCAAGGTCGTCCTGGAACTGGCCGTGATGCTGCTCGGCGCATCCGTCAGCGCCGGCGCGGTCGTCGCACACGGGCTGCCGCTGCTGGGCGGGATCGCGCTGTCGGTCGTCCTTGCGATCGCATTCAGCTACGCCGTCGGCCGGCTGCTGCGGCTGCCGCACGAAATGGCCGTGCTGGTCGCATGCGGAAATTCGATCTGCGGGAATTCGGCCATTGCCGCCGTCGCGCCGGTCATCGACGCGCAGGGCAAGGACGTCGCGTCGTCGATCGCGTTCACGGCCGTGCTGGGCGTCGTCGTCGTGCTCGTGCTGCCGCTGCTGGACCGGGTCCTCGGGCTGACGCCCCTCCAGTACGGCATCTTCGCCGGCATGACCGTGTATGCCGTGCCGCAGGTGCTCGCCGCCGCGGCGCCCGTGTCGCAGGCGAGCCTGCACATCGGGACGCTCGTGAAACTGGTGCGGGTGCTGATGCTGGGGCCCGTCGTGCTCGGACTGTCGGTATTCCGGCGCGACGGCGTGCGCCGCGCCTCCCTGCCGCTGGCGCAACTCGTCCCGTGGTTCATCGTCGGCTTTCTCGCGCTGATGACGCTACGGTCCGTGGACGCCCTGCCGGCCGCCGCGCTCGAACCGGCGCACGTGGCCTCGGGCTGGCTGACCAGCATGTCGATGGCGGCGCTGGGCCTCGGCGTCGACGCCCGCGCCGTACTGCGCGCGGGCGGCAAGGTGACGGCGACCGTCGTCGTGTCCCTGGTTGGATTGGGCGCGATCAGTTGGGGGCTGATTGCGCTGCTGGGGATCCGCTGACCGGATAGTACGGGCTTTCCTGCGGCCCGAGATAACTGGGCCGCAGCCCGCCGGCATCGATGACAAGGCGTTGCAGCACGAGACCCGGATCGAGCGCCCAGAACTTCACCGTGTGGCGGCCGGGGCGCGCCACACGATGCGTGGTGACGAACTGCGCGACGCCGTCCGAGACGATCTTGCTCCAATGGCGTTCGGAGCCGTCCGCATGGACGTTGACCACCTGCGGCGCGTCGTCATCGATCGAGATGGCGTAGCGGAAGCCCTCGCCCGGCTGGAACTTGAGCGTCGGTCCGAGGACCGCCTGCACTTTCAGCTCACCGGCGCTGAACAGGTTTACCTCGTACTCGAGCCGCATGCCATCCACGACCTTCAACGCGTCCGCCGCGACCGGCAAGGTGGTCATGCCGGACAGCGTGCGCCCATAGCCGGGAATCCTCAGCCACTGCCGGCCGGATGGCGCCAGCGCGCGGGTGTAATGCTCCGCCTCGATCGCGACGACGCCCTGCGTTTCCACGTGGCCCCGCGCCGTGCCGGGCGCCAGGTCGACCGGCTTGTGCACGGGCACCTTGACCTCGACCTGCGCCTTGGCCGGACCGCTGATGGTCAGCGACGCCATCGTGGTGCCGGCGGGGACCGCGCTCCAGTCCACGTCGACGACGATGCGCTGGTCCTTGCTCACGCGCCCGGCCTTGTGGCTCAAACGGATCCACGGATGGCTCGTCGTGATGGCATAGTCGAACGGCTGGGCGCTGCGGTTGAACAGCTCCAGATAACGCGGCTGCTTTTCGAAGACGTCCAGCGGCGGCAAGACGAGCTGGCGGATCGGGAAGACGGGCCAGGCGATGGCGTCGCCCTGCACCGCCACGCCCATCTGGTCGGACGGGTGAATGCCGTTCGGCGCCGCCAGCTGGCCGGGCGCGGGGACGCGCAATTCCGACACGGCCGGCATCACGTCGCGGTAGGGCTGGTCCCAGTTGGTGTAGCCGAAGCGCGTCTGCGACATCATGTGATTCCATTTGCCGCCGCTGATCTCGCGCTGGTACTTGTTGGCGAGGTCCGCGTCGCGCTGGAACAGCTGGCGCACGCGCGCCGCCATGTCGTTCGTCGTCACGCGGCCCTGGCGTGCGTACAGGCGATTGAGGCCGGTCGACACGTACATGTCGAGGGCATTGGCGGATGCGCGCACGGGATATTCGACGAGCTGGAAGTAGGCGTCGCGCATGTTCGCGGGGAGCGTGCGGCCGACGCGCACCGCTTCGTCGGCCAGGGCGTTGTAGTCCGCCACGACGCGCTCCGCCTCATCGTAGTTGGTGAGACTGTAGGTCTCGGGCTCCAGCTGTTCCGGATGGCGCCGCGCGTTGTAGCGTGTGTATTTATCGACGATGGACGCGATTTTTTCCGCGTGCGCCGCGCCGAATTCGCGCGCGGCCCAGGCACGCAGGTATTCCGGCAGCCGCTCCGCCGGCCACGCTTGCGGGTTCCACGCATATGCCATGAAGAATTCGGTCGGCACCTCCATCGGCTTCAGGTCGCCCACGTTGACGACCCACAGCCGGTTCGCGCCGTACTCGTTCGCGAGGTTCATCTGCTCCCACACCTTGGCGATCTGGGTCACGTTCAGCCATTTGTACGAGCGGGGACCGCCGACGTAGTCGAAGTGGTAATAAACGCCGGCGCCGCCGCTGCGCTTGCGTTCTTCGGCGGTAGGCAGGCGGCGGATATTGCCCCAGTTGTCGTCGCACCAGAGCAGCAGCATGTCGTCCGGGACGCGCATGCCTTTCTCGTAATAGTCCTGCACTTCCTTGTACAGGGCCCACAACTGCGGCACCTTCTCCGGTTCCTGGCCGAGCTCCTTCTTGATAATTGCGCGCTGGTCGCGGACGATCTGCTGCAGCAGGTCGACGTTGGCGTCTTCCGACATCGGCTCGTCGCCGTCGCCGCGCATCGCCATCGTGATCACCTTCTCGTAATCGCGCGTATTGCGCAGGCCTTGCGCCCAGAAGTCGCGCAGGACCTCGCCGTTGCGGTGGTAATCCCACGGCCCCTTGCCGTAGCGCTTCCACTCCTGCTGTGCCCTCATCATCGGTTCGTGATGGGACGTGCCCATCACGATGCCCATCATGTCGGCGAGCTTGCCGTTTTCCTTGTCGTCGTCATAGAACGACGAGTACCACATGGCTGGCCACAGGTAGTTGGCGCGCATGCGGAGCATCAGCTCGAACAGCTTTTCATAGAACTTGTGATTGAAGCCGCCGAAGCGCTCCTTCGCCCAATTGGTCAGCACGGGCGCCTCGTCGTTGAGGAACAGGCCGCGGTACTGGACGGTCGGTTTTTCCATGATGCGCGTGTCGAGCGGCACGCTGAGCGAGCGGTGATGCACGATCGGCACGTCGGCCCACCAATACCAGGGCGAGACGCCGATCTGTTCCGACAGCGTATAGATGCCGTAGATCGTGCCGCGCTTGTCGCTGCCGGCGATGACCAGGGCGCGCTGCACACCGGGCATCGGGTCCGCGACCGCCTGGATGACGAAGCCTTCCCACTGGCCGGCCAGCGCGCGTGTGTCGATCTTGCCCTGTTGCGCGAGGCGGTCGATCAGGGCATGGTGCCCGAGCGTGCCGACGATGATCACGTCGCCCGACGCCGCCGGACGGTCGACCTGCCACTGCGGCGTCTTGCCCGTCACGCTGCCGATATCGCGCTGCAGGTCGCGCGCCGCGCGCAGCACGCCGGGATAGTCGTCCGTGCCGACGACGATGGGCGCGGCACGTCCGGCCTGCACCAGCGCCACGCCGGCCTTGCCCTCCGTGTCGACGAACCGCGCCGTGCCGATGGCGTGGACCTGGCCTGCGATCAGCAATGCCGCCACTGCCGTCACAAGGCGTAGCCATACATCCCTACTTGTACTTCGCTGCATGAAAGTCTCCTCCGTTGAATGATCGACGGCTCTCTGGATGTTATATAACATTGATTATCGTTATTTTTGGTAGCGCAATCATTCGAGTCTACCGACAGCCGGGGTGCAGGTCAAACGGCTGCTACACTTGTATTTAGCCAATAAACAACAAAGGGGGGCCCATGCGCCAAGCCATCGTCCACATTGCCCTGGTCGTGCGCGACTACGACGAAGCCATCGATTTCTACGTCGGCAAACTCGGTTTCGAGCTGCTGGACGACACATACCAGCCCGCGCAGGACAAGCGCTGGGTCGTGGTGGCGCCTCCTGGCGGCACCGGCACCACCCTGCTGCTGGCCAAGGCATCGAAGCCGGAACAGGTGCCGTTCGTCGGCCACCAGGCCGGCGGCCGCGTGTTCCTGTTCCTGAACACGGACGACTTCTGGCGCGATTACGAACGCCTGCGCGGACACGGCGTGCACTTCGTGCGCGAGCCGAAGGAAGAAGACTATGGCACCGTGGCCGTGTTCGCGGACCTGTACGGCAATCTGTGGGACCTGCTGCAGTTGCGGCCGGACCATCCCATCGCGGCACGTCTGCACGTTTACCACGAGAGCAACGATGTATAGAATGCAAGATTCCACATGACCCCGAGGGCGATGCGTGAAACTGATCAGAACGGCGAGCCTGGTCCGGCGACAAAAAGACAGCATCGTCCATTGTGAAATCGAGTTGTGCCTGGCCCCGGGCGCATCCGACCGCTATCTGGTCAACCTGCGCCAGGGCCGCATGGGCGAGGAATGGCGCGAAACGACGCGCACGCCGCAACCCGTCGCCCTGGCCGACGCCGAGACGCTGTTCCACCTCGCCGTCACCGAGCGCACGGCGCAGGGCTTCGTCGATCCGGCGGATCTCGCGCCCGCATCTATCCCCGCCGCGCCGCCGCCCATCCCTGTATCGGCCGAGGCCGACCGCATCCTGCTCCAGCGCCTGGAACCCGGCAGCTGGCGCCAGCTCGCGCAGGCGCAGCGCAACCGCACGATCTGGCGCGTGGGCGAACGCCGCCTCGCCGCGGCGGTGCCGACGCTCGTCGGCCTGCTCGAACGCGGCGATGCGATGCAGGACTATTGCATCGCCTGGGCGATCGGCCGCTGCGGCGACGCCGGCGCTGCCGAGGCGATGCAGCAGTTGGCGGCGCGCGGCGCCAGCGATGCCGTGCGCCGCGTCGCGCTGCACGCCTGGCTGATGCTGGCCGGCCCCGATGCGCGCCGCGACCATGCGCACGCACTCGTCGCCGACTGGCCGCACGACCTGCGCGAGACATGGGCACAGGGCGAGATCGATGCATTGGTGGCGCGGGCCGCCACCGGCAACGGCTGGCGCAACGTGCCGCTCGACGCCTGGCTGGAACAGCTCGACCAGGTTGCACAGGCCGACGACCAACCACTGGCGCGGCGCGTGCTGCTGGCCGCGCTGCGCGCCGTGCCGCTCGCCGCCGGCAGCTTCCGCGCCGTGCGCCACCTCTTCAAGATGGCGGAGATGCGCGCCGACGGTGAACTCTTCGGCCTGCTGCAGCGCCGCTTCGAAACGACGGCGCATACCGCGCAGCGTTACGTCCACACGCGCACGGGCTACCGCACCTTCGCCGAGGAAGCGGCGCGGCCCGACAGCACGGTGGCCTACGGCGTCGTGACCCGCCACTACCTGCTGCGGCGCGGCTGGCGCACGTTGCGGCGCCTGGGCGAGGACGCCTCCCCCGACTTCATCCCGCTGGCCCTCGGCATCCTGGCCACCTACGACGACCGCGACGCCAACGTACGCACCGCCGGCCGCATCGTCGACCGCTACGGCCACTGGCCCCTGTTCAACCACCTGCTGCGCGCACGCGCGGGCCTGCGCCACAGCGCGTCGGGCCTGAGCTGGTACCACGACGGCGCCCGTCCGGCGGACGACGCGCGGCACGATGCCTTCCCCGACCTGTGGGACCGGCATCCGGACGCCTTGCTATGGCTGATGCAGCACAGCCGCTGCGAGGGCGTGCATGCCTTCGCAGCGCGTGCCCTCGCCGACAACGCGGCGTACTGCGCCGCGCTGCCCCTTGCCACGCTGCGCGACCTGCTGCGCAGCCCTTACCTGCCGACCGCGCGGTTCGCCTTCGAGACTGCGCGCCGGCGCTTCGAGCCCGGCGTGCCGGATGGCGAATGGCTGCTGCTGTTCGTGCAATCGACGCTGCCGCAGGCGCAGCAATATGCGCTCGACTGCATCGGCCGCGCCCCCGACCTCTATGCGGCCAACGCGGCCCTCGTCGTCGCGGTGTTGTGCGCGCCGGCGGAGACCGTGCGGCGCCAGGGCTGGATCCTGTGCCAGGCCGCGCTCAAGCTGCCGGGCCAGCCGGACGCCATCGTCCTGCGCCTGCTCGACTGGCTGGACGGATGCACCGACCGGGACGCCGCCGCGGCCATAGCGCCCGACGTCGTCTGGGCGCTCGACCATCCGCTGCAACCGGCCGCGCGGCAGGCGCCGTACGAACGCCTGCTGATGCTGGTGCGCCATCCGCTCGCGCCGGTGCGCGCGCTGGCTTGCCGGTGGCTGCTGCTGCACGCGGCGCCGGCGTCCAGCCTGCCGCCGGCCGTGCTAGCGACGCTGTTGCGCGATCCCGATCCGGCCGTGCGCGCACTGGGCGTGCAGCTGTTCGGCGTGCTGCCCGACGCGATGCTCGCCACGCAGGTCGACCTCGTCGCCGTGTTCGCATGCGCCCCGGACGCGCAGGTGCGCCAGGCCATCGGCCCCGTCATCGCGCGCCTGGCGCCGGCCGATGCTGCGTTCGCGGAACAGCTCCTGCCTGCCCTGCTGGACGGCCTGTTCCGCGCCGAGACCGGCCCTGGCATGCATGCGGACCTGCTGTCCTGGATCACCGGACCGCTGGCGCACACGCCCGGCCTCGCGGACCCGGACCTGCTGCGGCGCCTGCTGGCGGCGCGCAGCAAGGGCGCACAGTTGCTCGGCGCCGCGCTCGTCGACCGCTTCGACGCGCTGCAGTTCGACGTCGCCGACTGGGCCGCGTTCGGCCGCAACCAGAACGTCGGCGTGCGCCGCTGGGCCTATGCGGCATTCGAGGCGCACGCCGAACGCGCGCGGGCGCAGCTGGAGGCGGCGCTGCGCCTGTTCGACAGCCGCTTCGACGATACGCGCGCCTTCGCCATCCGCTATTTCGGTGCCGTCTGCACGCGCCCGGACTGGACGCCGCTGCTGCTCGTGAGCCTGTGCGACCATGCCGACCCGGCCGCGCAACGCTTCGGCCGCGCGATGATCACGGCGCACGTGGACGTCGCCGACGCGGCCGACTTCATGCTCAAGCTGAGCCAGCACCCGTCGGCGAACATGCAGCTGTTCGTCAGCAGCTGGCTGGAAAGCGCCAGCGCGGGCAACCTCGATACATTGCGCCGCCTCGAATCGTATTTCCTCACCGTGCTCTCGCAGGTCAACCGCGGCCGCACGGCGAAAAGCCGCGTGCAGGACTTCCTGACGCAACAGGCGCTGCTGTCCGACGACATCGCCGCCTTCGTCGCGCGCCTGTTCGCGCGCCAGGTCGTCACCGTCGCCATCGGCGACAAGGCCCGCTACATCGAAGCCCTGCGCGCGATCCAGGCGCGCTACCCGCATCTGCCGGCCGTGCTGACGGTCCAACCTCCGGCTTCCACGTCGCCATGAGATTCCAGTACCGCTACTACGGCGCGACGAGCGTCGACAACGGCGCCTCGTCCACCACGATGCGCTTCGCGCCGGACACGTTGCGTCCGCCGACGTACTTCGTCGCCGACGTCAACCGGCGCGTGCCGTTCCGCGAGGCGATATCGGCCCTGCACGACGTCGTCACGGCCGACCAGCGTTACCAGGCGCCCGACAAGACGGCCTATAAAACATGGCTGGCCGCGAACGAGGAGCGGCTGCTGGCCGAATTCCAGGCCCGGTCGAGCGATCTGCGCGCGCGCCAGGCGCCGATCCTGGAAGAACTCGCGACGATCCGCGCCCGCAAGGACAAGGTGCTGCAACCGTTCCACAAGGCGCAGTCGCGCTTCTTCAGCTACCTGTTCCTGACCAACCGCGACATGTGGATCGTGCTCGACCCGGTGATCACGGTGCATCCGGACCGCGTGTTCTTCGAGTGCTTCAGCCGCGACGAATCGAGCTATGCCTCGCTCAGCTGCGACCACGAAATGTTCGATAACGTCGGCGAGTTCGCGTGCGGCACCACGAACATCGATTACTCGGACGCGCTGTACGACGAATTCCAGAAGATCCGCGACTACAAGACGACGCGGCTCGCGATCGATCCCGGCGGCTTCCGGGTGACGACGGCGGACGATCCCGCCTTCATCGAGGAAAAGATCGACGTGCCCGATGCGTGGGTGCGCGGCTTCCTGCAAGTGAGCAGCGCGATGAACCTGCCGGCGCGCCGCCTCGACCTGCATCCGATGGACGTCCACAACTTCTGCCACGTGCTGCGGCGCCGGCGCGAGCGTGCCGGTCCGCGCTCGATCCGCTTCGTCCTCGCGCCGGGCGAACCGGTGCGCGCCGTGTTCGAACCGTGGAACGTGGAAGTCGTGTGCCGCCGCTCGGTCTACCGGGGCGGTACGGCCGAGGAGATCCGCATCTGGGGCCGGCGCCGCCTGCTGCTGCTCGAACGTCTGATCCCGCTGGCGCAGGGTTTTACCGTGCACCTGATGGGCAATGGCATGCCCAGCTTCTGGATCGCCGACCTGCCCGGCATGCGCTTCACGCTCGGCCTGTCGGGCTGGGTCGCGAACGACTGGTCGCGCGCGGGAAGTTTCGATCTGCTGGCGCCGCGCGGCGACGTCGATGACGACAGCAAGTCGCGCGTCTATGCGGCCCTCGCGCAGCGCTGGTTCGCCACGGCGGACGCGCTGGCCGCGGACACGGGCCTGGACCGCGCGGCCGTCGAACGCGCGCTGACGCTGTACACGCAGGCCGGCCGCGTGATCTACGACCTGGCGCACGGCGTGTATCGCCTGCGCGAACTGGCGCGGGATCCGCTACCGCTCGACACGCTACGCTTTGCCAGCGCGGCCGAACAGGACGCGGCCGCCATCGTGGCGCTGCACGCGCTGGACGAGGGTCCGGTCGAAGCGCTGCCCGGCGGCGCGGTGCGCCTGTCCGGCACGGCCAGGAGCGGCGACCGGCGCTACCGGACGATGCTCGTGCTCGACGCCGACCAGCGCATCGCCGACGGCGCCTGCGAATGCAACCAGTTCACCCAGCACCGGCTGCGCCATGGTCCCTGCCCGCACATGCTCGCGCTGCGCCTCGTGCATGCTCGCCGTGAGGCGATCGCATGATGTTATACTTCCTTCAACAGGTGCGGCGGGATGGCTCTTGCAAACCGGACGGTGGATCGCCGTCCACGTATTCAGCCCTCCCCATGCGTCACTGGCGCGCTCTTCACTGTGCCAAACTGACGCCGGTAGCGCGAGTCGGTGTGAATTCGCCGAATTACGTCAGCGCTACCGGCGTCGTTTGGCGTCGAGTTGAGCGCGCCAGTCCTGCCGGCCCTTCGATGACGATCCCGCCGCACCTGTTTCTTCCTGCCGCCCCGAGTCGGGCTTTCCCATTCGGGGCGTTCCCATGAGTGACTATCCCACGTCCACGTCCACGCGCGAGGCTTTGTATGCGCGCATCCGCGCGTCGTCGCGTACCGAAGTCACGCTCGAGGAAATGAAACGGCTCGGCTTCTGGCGCGAGGCCGAACTGCAGCAGGCGCTGAGCGCACTCGGTCGCGAGCTGCGCGAGGTCGAGGATCCGGCACTGGCCCTCAAGCGCATGCGCAAGGAACGCATGGCCCGCGCCAAGGCCAAGCGCGAGGAAACGCGCCAGCGCCGCGCGCGCGAACGTCATGAACGCGCGCTGGCCTGGCACGCGCGCCGCGCCAAAGAGCTTTTATATCTGGGCGCCGGCGTATCGGCCGGCCTGAACGAGGCGCGCAGCGATGCCGACCGGCTGGCGCGGTTGTCCCTGCCGTCCATGCACGACGCGCAGGACCTGGCGAACGCGATGGGCCTGTCGCTGGAAGAGCTGCGCTTTCTCGCGTTCGAACGGCGCGTGTCGCGCATCAGCCACTACCGCCGCTTCGCCATGCCGAAGAAGGCGGGCGGCGTACGCATCATCTCGGCGCCGATGCCGCGCCTGAAGCGGGCGCAGTATTGGGTCCTCGACAATGTGCTCGCGCGCGTGCCCGTGCACCCGGCCGCGCACGGCTTCCTGGCCGGCCGCTCCATCGTCAGCAACGCCGCGCCGCACGTCGGCCAGGCGGTCGTCATCAACGTCGACCTGAAGGACTTCTTCCCGTCGATTGCGCTGCCGCGCGTGCGCGGCGTGTTCCGCCAGCTCGGCTACGGCAAGCAGGTCGCGACGACGCTCGCGCTGCTGTGCACCGAATCCGCGACGGAGACCGTGCAGGTCGACGGCGAGACGTTCCACGTCGCGCACGGCCCGCGCGTGCTGCCGCAGGGCGCCCCGACGAGTCCCGCGCTGACCAATATCCTGTGCCGCCGCCTGGACGCGCGGCTGCAGGGTGCGGCGGCGCGGCTCGGTTTCCGCTACACGCGCTATGCCGACGACCTGACGTTTTCCGGCGACGAGTCGGTGCGCAAGCTGGCGGCCAAGCTGCTGTGGCGCGTGCGGCAGATCGTCATCGACGAGGGCTTCACGCCGCATCCGGACAAGCAGCACGTGATGCGCAGCCACGCGCGCCAGAGCGTGACGGGCATCGTCGTCAACGAGAAGCCCGCCGTGGACCGCGACACGCTGCGCCGTTTCCGCGCGGTGCTGTTCCAGGTCGAGAAGGATGGCCCGGCCGGCAAGCAGTGGAACGGCAACGACAATGTGCTGGCGGCGCTGGAAGGCTATGCGCACTTCATCCGGATGGTCGACGTCGAAAAAGGCGCGCCGTTGCTGGCGCGCGCGCGCGCGGCGCGTGCGAGGTGGAACGGCGACGCGGCAGCGCCGGATGCGGTCGCGCGGCGCGCCGGCGGGCAGTTCCGTATGCTCGCCGCGCAAGGCAAGGCGCCGTGGCCGGGCTTCTGGGAGGCCGGCACACCACCGGCACCCGTGCTGGAAAAGACGCAGGAGCAGGTCAAGACGGCGCGCACGCTTGCGAGAGAGGAGGCCCGACCGCGCAAGCCGGCGGCTTCTCCCGTACCGGCCGACGATGCGATCGCCCGACGCGCGGAACGCACGGCGCGCCGCAATCCCCTGCTTATCGGCGGCGGACGCATGACGTGGTATGCGGTAGCACTGCAGGGTGTCGTCGCGCTGCTGCTGAGTCGCAAACTCGACAGCAACACACCCATTCTCGCGATGCTGGCGCTGTACTGGCTGTCGGTGCGGTATCGCCGGATGCTTTGGGTACCGTTTATCGTCGTAATGCTATTGATCTGGGCGGTGCTGGCGCCGCGCTGAAAAGCAAAAAGCCCGCTCAGAGCGAGGATTGGCAGTGCCAATCCGAGCGAGCGGGCTTCGTTTTTCCAAAACAAA
>NZ_JASNRB020000054.1:0-11317 GCF_030411975.2 Massilia orientalis
AGATGGGCGCGGTCTTCATCCTCGCTCATGCCGTTGCCCACTTCGAGCATGTCCATATCGTTCCAGTGGCCGGGCCCAGCGAACTTGCGCAGGCCTGCCTGCTTGTCGAGGATGCGCAGCACCCCCAAACCAGTCGAGAAACCGGGACTGAATTCGCAGTCGAAGCAGTTATAGATATCGGGCGTGGTGCGCCACGAATGGGCGACCTTGCCGGCCCACTCCCACGGCTTGCTCATGCCCCATTCGCACACGCTGAATACCATCGGACGGCCCGCCTTGGCGATCGCGTCGCTCATCGTGGTGTAGGCCGGTTCGGCGTTCATGCCCGGGGTGTTGCACCAGTCGTACTTGACGTAATCGATGCCCCAGCGCGCATAGGTCCGCGCATCCTGATACTCGTGACCGCGGCTGCCGGGACGGCCGCCGCAGGTGGTCGCGCCGGCGTCCGAGTAGATGCCCAGCTTGAGTCCCTTGCCATGCACATAGTCCGCCAGCGCCTTCATTCCGGATGGGAAGCGCTTGGGGTCCGGCTCGATGTTGCCGTCGGCGTCGCGCTGGCCTTGCCAGCAATCGTCAATGTTCACGTACTGGAAGCCGGCGTCCTTCAAGCCCGACTTGACCATGGCATCGGCGGTCTCGTGGATCAGGCGCTCGTCGATTTCGCAGGCAAATTTGTTCCAGCTGTTCCAGCCCATCTGCGGGGTGCTGGCCAGGCCTTCAGCCTTTTGGGCCCAGCAATTGCCCGCCGAGCCAACGAATAGGGTCAACGCCGTGGCGGCCGCCATCATTGCCTTGCTCAGCCACAGCGGCTTGTGTGTTACATGCTTTGTTTTCATTTCTAAATCACTCGCAAAAAATGGGGAACCTCGTACAGATCCATCACGCAAAATACATGCTAAAGTTTCAAATCGTTAAGTCCGGCAGATTGGGCTAGCTTCAGGTGCAATAGCGGCTGCTGATTGCGCTGCGTGACTTGAATGCTTGCAAAGCATTTCCGAAAAAACTAAAACAGCCGCACCTGCGCATACAAACGCCGAAGGGCATGATCGTCTCTCCAGTTGTATTTTTATAATAGGAACATATCGGCGCACATAATCACTGTTTTGCATATATAAAATACAATTCAGTGCGTTTTTTCTGTGCGTTTTCTCGACGACGGGCGTCGACCGACAGCCCGAGCATAGATGGAGGCGCCGGGAGAATCTAACGATAGAAGCGAAACCTCTATGAAACTGTAGAAATTTCGATTTGAACTGTCAGGAGTGGAAGAGGATCAGGGCGACGAGTCCGCCCCTGACTTCACCGGGAAATCCTCGACGGGCGCTGATTGTTGCGCCGAAATCGATCGAAACACTTTCGGGGTGCAGCCATATTCTTCCTTGAATAACTTATTGAAGTAGGAAACATTGGCATAACCAACGGAATACGCAATCTCCGAGATCGCGGCGCCGCTATTTTCGGACACTAAGCGGGCCGCTTCCGTCAGCCGCAGTTTATTCAGGTAGCCGGTGAAAGTCATGCCCAGTTCTGATTTCAACAGATCATTGACTTTGGTTCGGTTGATCCCGGTCGCGGTAACAACCGACTCCAGGTCCAGGTGGGCATCGGTATAATTGGTGGCGATATATTTCAGAAGCCCCGCCTTTTCCTTATCCTTATACGGTTCCAGGGTTAATTGACGGTAGGCAGCCAGGGGAACATCTTTTCTCAGGCTGTTCGCCACGCTGGCAACCAGCGCGCGTGAATGGGCCCGGAAAAACCACACCGCAAATACGGCCCAGCTGGCCAACAGTGCCACGGCCAGCCATGCGAAAGAGCGATAGTCGCGACCATGCAGCACGAGTTCGCTGATTTCCACTTGGGAATCGACGTCCGGGGGACTATTCAAATTGGCGCCGAAGGAAATCTTTGCTACCTTGTCGAGGGCATAACCCTGGCTCGACAAGTCCAGCTTCATCTTGTTGAGCCACCAGTCAGGCAGGGCGAGCCGGGTCAGGTCCAGGGAAACCGGCACCCCTTTCTTATTGCAGGGGAAATAGGTGGCCGGTACTCGGTAGGTTTGGAAGTCGCCCTTCTTTGAGATCTTCTCGTCGAAGGTGGTAAGGGAAAATACCATCGAATTCGAGGGAGTGCATTTGGCCAGGAAGGTGATGCTGGTGTACTTCGACCAGTCCGCCAGCACTTGCCGTCCTTTCATGTCGGTGAGCACCAGGTCGGCAGTAGCGGATGGGAATGCCACCGCTTTCGTCAGTTTCATGTCGAAACGCAGTTTGTCCGACTGGTCATCGAGGATGCGGATGATCGAGGTGCCGCCCATCCCGCTATCCGTCCAACCGGCCGCCTTCAGGCGAACCCCGCCTCCCGCCCAAGGCAACAGGGAAAGGGAGCGATAGCTCTGATAAGTGAAAAAAGACACCATCAGCGCATTCGCGGCCACGAGGAGGATAAGTGCGAGCAGCGCTTTCTTGTATATCTCTTGCATTATGTATTGTTAACTGAACTATCATGAAGGCCCAAAAGCTGCCAAGCGCCCTGTCCGCATCATAGCAAGGTTTCTAAAGATGGCGACAATGACCTTGGATTCCTTCATTCCCGCCAAGTGCTGGATCGTGCTGGAGATGCCAACCGCGATGGGCTCGACGGCATCCCGCCCGGGCCCTCGTCAGGATGCGTGACTGGCGGTACATGAGCGTGTAACTGTCTAGCGTCTCGTGAATCAAATTCGAGACGATTCACTGACTGTTTGACATCGCGGCGAACTGGGACGCAGCGAACATACTTTCCAGGCCACGTCGCAGAGCGATCTCATGCGGTGCAAAGTGTGGTGCTGAGCTAACTCTTTGATTCGTAAGAGTCAAAACGGCCTGCAAAGCCGTGTAGATAGACGGGTTCAACCCCGTCCTTGCCTTTATCCCTATCTCATGCTGATCTTCAAGCTCTAATTCATATCAGACTTAAACGCGTCTTTAAGTCACATGATCAGCATCCCAGCACCAGTCTTCCAGCCGTTCGCTCGAGAAAATAGCGGAAGAACAGGCCTCGATACTTCTCGCTTTGTGAATTTCTGATAGAAACTGTCACATTCTCGTGTGGCATCATCGCGCCCGAACCGCTGAGGACACGAGCACAACGTGAGATCGTCCGCTCGCGTCTGGATGCTGAAACGTGCGTCACGGAAAATATTTTCGTAGCACAATAATATCGAAAGTTGGCGGCAACACCGCGTGCCCGCAGACGTACTCACCTTGTAACCTGATCGAATCGCCTCGTAGCCGAGGTGGCTTTTCGCATGACTACCCAGATTCAACACCTGCGCGACCGGCTCGCGGGGCGCCAGCACAACCGGATACTGAGGTTGTCATTCCCCAACGACGATGGCCCGTCGTGCGAGTTTGTGGTCAATGCATTGCACGCGCGGGAAAGCATGTCGCGCGACTTCGAATACGTTATCGAGATCCTGTCCGACAGCCCGTCGATCGCACTCGAGGATATCCAGGGAAAGCTCATCAGCGTCGAGCTGGTACAGCGGGGCGGCACGCTGCGCTATTTCACGGACTATGTGTTCGAATTCCGGCTCAAGCGCGTCGAGAACATTGCGTTCTACGAGGCGAAGCTGGGGCCATGGATGAAGTACCTGTCCTACCGCAAGGACTGCTACATCTTCCATAACGCGACGCTGTATGACCAGACGTCGAGCGTGTTCGAAGACTACGCGTCGCACGCGGTGTGGCGGACGAGGCTCTATGCGGACGACCCGCCAATGACGGATGCGTTCCAGTTCGAGGAAACGGACTTCAACTATCTGTCCCGGCGTTGGGAGGCAGCGGGCATGCATTATTTTTACGAGCACGACGCGAAGGGGCACACGCTGGTGCTCGGCGATGACACGACCCGTGCAGATCCGATCGATGGGGCGCCGTCGATCTGCTTACATCTCCACCGCGGCGGCGCACGCGACGGCGATACGATCGACGAATGGTCGCCGGTGCGCGCCATGGCGTCGAGCGGCGTCCAGATCGGCTCGTTCGACTTCAAGAGGCCGCAGCCCGCCACGACGGGTTTGCCGTCGATCGATCAGCAAGGCGGCGTCTTGCGTGTCGAGACCTACGAATACGCGGGTGCTTACGGCTTCAAAGATGCCAGGGATGGCGAGCGGCTGGCACGCATACGCATCGAGGAGATCGAGGCCATGGGCAAGCGTTTCGAAGCCGCCGGCAGCAACAGGTATATCCAGCCGGGGCGGTGGTTCACGTTGACCGACCGGTATGGGAACGATCTGTTCGGTGACGATTCGACTGCCAGCCAGTTCCTGATCCTGGACGTGCAGCACGTCGTCACCAACAATTATCTGCAGCAGGGCGATACGCCGCCGAAGTACGAGAACCGGTTCGTCTGCGTTCCCAAACAGGTGCCGTGGCGACCGGGCCGTGGCTTCAACAGCACGGATACGCGCATCGTCGGGCCGCAAACGGCCACGGTCGTGGGGCCCAACGGCCAGGGGAGCATTTACACCGACGAACATGGCCGCATCCGCGTCCAGTTCCATTGGGATCGTGTTGGCGACAATAACGACGCCAGTTCGGCATGGATCCGGATGTCCAATCCGTGGGCCGGCGCACAGTTGGGTGCCGCCGCCATCCACCGAGTCGGATCCGAAGTCGTCGTTTCATGGCTCGACGGCTCGCCGGACCGGCCGATCGTGCTCGGTGGCGTGCACAACCAGAACTACGCTCCGCCGTGGGCCCTGCCGGGCCAGCGAGCGTTGATGGGCTTTCGCACGCGCGAACTCGGCCCCGAGGGCGGGAATACGGTGACGGGCCGCAGCAACCATCTGATCCTCGACGATACGCACCAGCGCATTCAGGCGCAGCTCAAGAGCGACCACGAGCACAGCCAACTGTCGCTCGGCCACATCAGCCGTATCGAGGACAACGCCGGCCGCATGGACGTGCGCGGCGAAGGTTTTGAGCTCGCGACCGGCGCATGGGGTGTGCTGCGTGCCGGCAAGGGCATGCTGATCTCGACCGAAGCGCGGCCGCGCGCCAGCTCGCACATCAAGGACATGGTGGAGGGCAGCGCGCGGCTCGGCAGTGCGCGGGATCTGCATGACGACCTGGTCGACGCGGCCCAGCACGCGGGCGCCCAGAACGCGCAGCAGCACCAGAGCGACGCCGCAGCAGCGATCCGCGCGCAGAACGACGTGATCAAGGGCGGCAAGGGCGGCGAGTTTCCCGAATTGTCGGAGCCGATGCTTGTGCTGTCCAGTCCGGCAGGCATCAGCGCCACCAGTGCGCGTTCCACGCATCTGGCCAGCGATGAACATGTCGCGGTCACGGCGGGGAAGGATGTGTCCGTTGCAAGCGGCCGCAGTCTGTTTGCCAGCGTCCGTGAAACGTTGCGCCTTTTCGTCCAGAAGGCCGGCATGAAACTGATCGCGGCTTCCGGCGACATCGACGTCAAGGCGCTGTCGGACAGCATCAACCTGCTCGCCAAGCTGAACATCACGCACAGCGCCAACCGGATCACGATCAATGCCAAGGAGGAGGTCGTCATCAACGGTGGCGGCAGCTATGTCAAATTTTCGGCCGCAGGGATCGAGCACGGCACGAACGGCGATCATGTCGTGCATGCCGCCAACCACGACTTGTCGGGGCCGCGCGGCATGGACGCGCTCAGGCAGGAAGTGTTCGAACAATCCAAGCCGCAGCGATACAGCCAGCAGTTGGCGGTCGACAGGAACCTGTGGGACCTGCCGAGTGGCGTCAGGATGCTCAAATATCAGTTCATCTCCGACACGGCGGGCGTACTCGGGAGTGGCGTCCTCGACGGCAGCGGCAAGTCGAAGCCGCTGTTCACGGAGAGCAGCGAACAGACGAAAGTCGTGGTCGACGTCAACGACGGGAAATGGACCCAACTCGTCACGGACCGACCGGACGCCATCAGCCTGCCGGAAGACGGCGAGATGGTGGTCTTCGATTTCGAAGAACATGACGAGGTCGAGGATGACGACGGTCCGGACGACGCGCCCGATCCGACGCTGGCCATCACCCTTGATTAACGCCGATGGCGATCACCATGCAAACCAATACCATGATCCGATTTTCCGTAGTCGCCCTGACCCTGTCGATGGCCGCGGGCTGTGCGCAATCCGAGCCGCTCGTACGATCCGGCAGTATCCTGATGAGCGATCTGGCGGCATCGTCCGATATCAACAACGTCGCCGTGTCTCCCGACGGCACGCTGGCATGCGTCGTCGGTTCCTACGTCAAGGAGCGTGAGGCGGCTGTGTACAGCACCGTCACGCTCGTGGATCTCGTGCAGAAAAAGGTCGGCTGGACCAAACAGATGCCCCCTCCCGACGCGATGGCCAACGTGTACGCCGTCGCGTGCCGGTTCCAGGGCGACAATGTATACGTGCTGGCGAATGCGGACGCCGCGCACGCGATGGCGAATAACGTCGGCCGCGTCTACGTGGTCAAGTACAGCAGGAATGGCGACGAACTTAAGCACGCTGCGATTCCGGTGTCTACCGAAAGCCGGGTTGCCATCGATATGCTGGCGCATGACGGCAAGTTGCACGTCATCGGCTTTGGCAAGGATACGGACGCGAACAACGAGTATTACAGCATGTTCGTCGCGACGGTCGACGAATCGCTGGCGTTCCAGACACGCATGTCGAAAGACGGCAGCTATACGCAGTTCGCGGCCGTGCGGGCGATCGGCAGTCACTGGTACATCGGCGGCGATTTCTATCCCAAGATCGTTCCGAAGAACGACCTCCCCATCTATTACGCCAATTCGAAAATCAAGCCGGGTGGCGGGTATGTGTGGAGCGTGCGTCCGCAGCACAAGGTGGTCACCGCCTCGGACAACATCGCGACCGCCATCGACGACCGGGCGACGACGTATTCGCTGTCGCAGTCGCGCGGCACGTCGTCACTGATCGCGGTCGACGCGAGCGGCCACATCGCCCCCGCCATCACCTATAAAAGCGCGTTCTGCAAGGTGGACGCCTTCACGCCCGCGGGGCGTGGCTTGGTGGCGATCCGCCAGTCGTGCGCCGGCTCGGGCGGCACGCGCGGCCTGGTGTGGATCGACCCTGCCGCCGGTGCGGAAACGGCGCTCGACGTGCTGGGCGCGACGCCCAAGTTCATCATGTCGGACAGCCGCAACTGGTATGGCGTCGGGGTGAACGGGCGCAAGCAGGAATTCGTATTCGGTAGGATCGAAGGGCAATAATGGCGTACACCTACGAAGACCAGATCGCGTTCATCCGCGATCTGTACTGCCCCGCGCGGGCGGTGACGAAAGAAACGGGCATGTCCTGGGAGCTGATCCTGGCGCAGGCGGCGCTCGAGTGCGGTTGGGGGAGGCGCATGCTGCCCGGCACGAACAATGTTTTCAACATCAAGGCGGATCCGGGCTGGAAAGGGGAAAAGCGTCTATTCAACGTGCCCGAACAGGACAAGCATGGCAACGTCTACCATGTCGACGACTGGTTCCGCGTCTACCCGTCGCTGGCTGCGAGCCTGCGCGACCGTACCGAATTCCTGCGGAGTAATCCGCGCTATGCCAAGGCGGGCCTGTTCGACGACGGCGTCAAGGGCACGCTGTCCGGCGAAGCCGCCGCACTGCTCAAGGCTGGCTACGCCACGGACAAGAAATACGTGAGCAAACTCGAGGAAGTCTTCCGTGGTCGCACGATGCGGCGTGCGATCGCGGCTGCGCAGAAACGGGGATGCGGAGATTGCCTGCCGGTGGTGGAAGTGACGCTGAAGGATGGCGCCAACATCGAGATGGCGAACGCCAAGGTCAAGGTCGAGCACAACAAGAAATCGTCGGAGGTGACGACCGGGCCGTCCGGCGCGTTCGTCGTGCGCGTGCCGCCCAACAGCAGCGCCATCATGCTGAAACTGTTCGACGACACGAAGGATACGTGGATCGACCTCGACCCGATCGAGCCGCCGTCCACGGCGACGTCGATCGCCGCTACCATCATGGCGCCGACCTTCGTCGTTCCGACCAGCACCCGTCGTCACGAGAAAAAGCCGCAAGGCGGCGCGGTATCGGACGGCGCGACGGCGGCACCGCCCGCGCCAGCGCCGGCATCCGCCAATTTCACGCTGTATCCCATCAAGGAAGGCGACAGCTTGTCCTCGATTGGTGCGGCCCACGGCGTCGGTTATCAGGCGATCGCCGCACTGAACGACATCAAGTCGCCCTACATCATTCGCCCGCACCGTGTGCTGAAGATCCCGAAGAAGAGCATGCCGCAAGCGGCAAAGCCCGATAGCACGCCGCAAGCGGCGACACCCGATGGCACGCGGCAGGCGGTACAGCCTGCCGCGCATGCCGGACCGGCATCGGCAGGCAGCGCGCGGGTCGCAGTGCCGCCCGCATCGCTTGACACGATTTATTTCAGGAACCCTTCCGGCAATCCGCAGACCGAAGCCATGCTGTCGCTACGCGCACCATGGATGAAGTTCGCGGAAGCGGAATTCCAGAAGGGCGTGCGCAGGCGCGCAGGGCGCGACCACGACCCGCGCATTCTCGAATACCTCACCGCCACCGGTGTGCAAGGGGCGGCGCGGACGCGCGACGAGACGCCGTATTGCGCCGCGTTCGTCAACTGGTGCCTCACGAAAGGCGGCTTCCGCGGCAATGGCAGTGCTTGGGCGCTGGATTTTGCGCGCTGGGGTCGACCGACCAAGGACAACAAGCCGGCGCTGGGCGCAGTTGCCGTAATCCGGTTCCCGGGCACGCAGACGCACCACGTGACCTTCGTCGCGGGCCTGAACAATCATGGCGCCCTTCTGGCCACGCTGGGTGGCAACCAGGGCGACTTCAATGCCGTCACGCACAGCACCTGTCCCAAGTCCTGGGTGGTCGCCTACCGCTATCCAACCGATTACCCGCACCACGACGACGACTACGTGTTGCACGCCGTCCAATCCAGTTCCGGCCCGGTCACCGCGGCCGGTACCCGCTAGTGCGTGACCATCATTGAATCAAGAGAAACCATGCTGAAGACACTTATTCCGGCCGTATGCCTGCTCGCTGCCTGCGGAGCGCACATGTCCACTGCCGCCGACCTGCATTTCGCTGAGAAACTGGGCGGCGTGAGTCACGATCTGCGCATTGCCAACCTGAAGGCCGATACCCGCGGCATCCCGTCATTCGACTATACGTACCGCCAGCAGGGACCGGGCTGCACGTACACGCTGGCTGGCAAGGCGGTCGCGGGCTATGACGATGACGGAGGCAAGGTCGAACTCGAAGTCTACAATCCGCAAGGCGCCGACGGCAAAGCGACACCGCCAATCCTGGCATTCCACGATGGCGAGGCCAACTTCACGGTCGCCCGCAAGGAGATGCTGGCGCCGCAATGGATCACGTTTGACTCCATGCTCGACGATGCCGCACGCGCCAAACAATGCGACAAGAAGGCCGGCCGGATCGAGATCATGTTCAAGCACATCGTTCGCTGAGGCGTCACCGGCATGAAAACGATAGGCTGGGTCAGGCTGGGCGACAAGGCGTCATGCGGCGGCGTGGTGGCCGAAGCCTCGTCGACCGAAACGAGCCATGGCAAAGGCTACGCATTCCAGGGCGCCGCGATGAACTGCAAGAAGGGATGCAAGATCGCGGATGGCCATCCGAACGCCAGGCTGACCAACGGCAAGCAGAGGGTGACGCATGGCCAGCGCACCAGCGGCGGGTGCGCGCTGGCCTCGACGCTCAATGATGTCGACGGTATCGGCAATGCCTCCGGCAGTAATATCGCGGATGCGTTCAAGCAGGACGCCGAAGGCAATCTGCTGGAGATTTTCCTGCCGCGTCCTTTGCCGTTGTGTACCTTCGACCAGCATGTCGTGTTCGTCGACGAGCACGGTGCAGAGCTTGATGGCGTCTCCTATCAGCTTGCCGACGAGCGGGGCGCCATCATCGCCGGCGTCACCGGAAGCGATGGCCGCACTGACATCATGGGAAGCGAGAGGACCGGCAACCTGACGATTTCCCTTGGGGCAGGAGAGGCGGCATGACCCAACCGGAAGTGCTCTCAGCCACGGCCGCCAGGATCCCCCTGACGCCAAAGGCCGACCAGAACGGCATCAATGTCAAGCTGAGGGTCTTCTGGAAGACGACGAAGCAATGGACGCCGGCCGCGATCGCCGATTTCCAGCGGCAGGTGCCCACCATCGCACAGCGGCTCCGTGCCGAACAATACTGGAACAAGGACGGGCAGATCAAGAGAAGCCGGTTCACCTGCGAAGACTTCGCACTCAGGGTGTTGTGCGAATACGCAAGTGCGCAAGGCCTGCCCCTGAAACTGACTAGTGGCGTGCGCACCTACCGCAACATGGAAATCTTTAATGCGGAGCAACATGCGCACTACGGTGCGAATGCGTACGGCTTCGCCCATATGGTCATGCGCACGTATGGAGCGCCCGACATGCAGCGCCTGGGCGTGAACACGGAGGCCGTCGCGGGTCCGGAGGCGCTGCTGCCGGGAGATATCCTTGCGCTTGCCCACGACGCCAAAGGCGCCGCGACTGGCGGGCGGGCGCATCACATCCAGGTCGTCGCCGCCGTCGCATCGAGCCGCATCGACATCTTCCAGGGAAATTCCGACTCCACCATCCATCGTCCGATCACGTGGATCAACCGGCTTCTGGGGCGGAACAGCGCTGACCCTGATCAGACCGCGTACGCAGGCATGCCGCTGGAAACAGGGGTCTATACGAAGAGCCGTAAGGCAGGCTGGGATTACGTGAACAACTCGAC
The DNA here is from genome assembly GCF_030411975.2 of Massilia orientalis. Classification (NCBI taxonomy): domain Bacteria; kingdom Pseudomonadati; phylum Pseudomonadota; class Betaproteobacteria; order Burkholderiales; family Oxalobacteraceae; genus Massilia; species Massilia orientalis. Next base: position 10,786 of record NZ_JASNRB020000054.1, read on the forward strand.
TGGTAACGGTAGCAAGGATTTTCTGAAGCTGTTCGATCTCGTGCGCTGGAACTTCATGGAGTTCAATCGATGAATCTGACTCCATTCCAGGGCTTTCTGGCTGCGCTTGCCGACAGCAGTTTTTCTGCCGCGTTTTATCTTGCCGCGGGCTATCAGCTTGTAGTACTCGGCCTCGGGTGCTTCCGTGGCGTGCGGCCGACCAAGTGGTACGCGTTGGCCGCAGTGGTATCGCATCTGCTCTTGTCCATGTTTCTGCTCATCGGCTTTTACTACGCGACTCGGCCGGTCGCATGAAAAGTCTTTCACTGGCTTTCCGGAGACATGCTCTAACGAACTCATGCGGCGCAAAGTGCGGTGCAGAGCTAACCTTTTGATTCGTAAAGTGGTGCGTTCCCATGGTATCGCTCATGGTATGGCCGCAAGACGACTTGCGAATTCCTCCGACATTCAACCGCTAATCACGGCGGAGAGCCGTGCGGGTTGATTGTCGCTCAGGGACAATAATCCTTCAAGCTGCATATAACGTCGCTGC
>NZ_JASNRB020000055.1:0-10885 GCF_030411975.2 Massilia orientalis
TTATTAAGAAAACCCCGTCGAGTGATCTCGACGGGGTTTTTTGTTTTGGAAAAACGAAGCCCGCTCGCTCGGATTGGTACTGCCAATCCTCGCTCTGAGCGAGCTTTTTGCTTTCTAGATCCGATCGAGCTTCGCCAGCACATCCGAGGACAACACGAGATCCGCCGCCTTCAGGTTCTCGCGCAGGTGGGCACTCGACGACGTCCCGGGAATCAGCAGGATGTTCGGCGACCGCTGCAACAGCCAGGCGATTGCCACCTGCATCGGCGTCGCACCGAGTTCGGCTGCGACTGCGGACAACGCATCCGACTGCAGCGGCGAAAAGCCACCGAGCGGGAAGAACGGCACGTACGGAATACCGTCGCGCGCCAGCGCATCGATCAGCGCGTCGTCATTGCGGTGCACGAGGTTATACATGTTCTGCACACACGTGATCGGCACGATGCGCCGCGCGTCCTCGACCTGCTTCATCGTCACGTTGCTCAGGCCGACGTGCTTGATGAGACCTTCCTCGCGCAGCTCCGCCAACGTCGTCACCTGTTCTTCGAGCGATCCTTCCGCCGGACCATGGACATCCAACATGCTGCGGAAATTGACCACCTCCAGCACGTCCAGGCCGAGATTGCGCAGGTTGTCGTACACGGCCTCGCGCAGTTCCTTCGGTGACGTGGCCGGCAGCCATGCACCCTGGGCGTCGCGTCGCGCGCTGACCTTGGTGACGATGACGAGGTCGTCCGGATACGGATGCAGCGCTTCCCGGATCAATTGATTGGTGACGTGTGGGCCGTAGAAATCCGATGTATCGATGTGGTTGACGCCGAGCGTCACCGCGTCGCGCAGCACGGCGAGCGCGGCCTCCCGATCCCGCGGCGGCCCGAAGACGCCGGGCCCTGCCAGCTGCATGGCGCCATAGCCGAGGCGCCGGACGGTGCGGTCGCCGAGTTGATACGTGGTGGACATTGAGATTCTCCTTGATGGATAGTGAACAGTGCATCCACGATAAGCCCGCGACGATCTCAGGACAATCCGGCATAATCCGCATGGGTTGTACGTCAAAACGGACAATGGAAAACACATGAAAGTCGATCTCGGTGATTTGTCCGCCTTCGTCGCCGTCGCCCGCGCCGGCGGCTTCCGCGATGCCGCACGGGCCACGAGCGGCAGCGCATCCGGTCTCAGCGATGCGGTGCGGCGTCTTGAAGCGAAGCTCGGCGTGCGCCTGCTCAACCGCACCACGCGCAGCGTCGTGCCGACGGAAGCGGGCCGCAGCCTGCTTGCGCGCCTGGACCCCGTGCTCAACGAAGTCGAGAGTGCGCTCGACGTGGTCAATGGTTTTCGTGATACGCCCACCGGCACCCTCAAGCTCAATGTGCCGATGAGCGCGGCGCGGCTCGTGCTGCCGTCCATCGTGCCGCGCTTCCTCGCTGCCTACCCCGAGATCCGCCTGGAAGTGATCGCGGACGAGAGCTTCGTCGACGTGCTCGCGGCCGGCTGCGATGCGGGCATCCGCTACGAGGAAAAGCTCGAGCAGGACATGGTCGCCGTACCCATCGGACCGCGCGTCCAGCGCATGGCCGCGGCCGCGGCGCCGGACTATCTCGACCGGCGCGGCCGCCCTCGGCATCCGCGCGACTTGCTGGACCACGCCTGCATGCGCGCACGCTTTGCCAGCGGCGCGATCATCCGCTGGACATTCGAGCGCGACGGCGAGACGATCACAATCGATCCGCCCGGGCAATTGCTCGTCCAGGTGGGCGGCGCACTCGACCTGAAAATCGACGTGGCCGTCGCCGGCACGGGCATCGTCTACCTGTTCGAGGACTGGTTGCGCCCGCATATCGACCGTGGCGAGCTCGAGCCCGTGCTGGAACCGTGGTGGCCATCCTTTTCCGGCCCGTATCTCTACTATCCGGGGCGCAGGCTCGTCCCCGCGCCACTGCGCGCCTTCATCGATTTCATCCGCGCGGATCAGTGACCGCGCTGATAGGTGCCGATCAGTTCCGTCTGCGCCTTCACATGCCCCTGCATCGCCTTTTCCAGCTGGGGCTTGGTCGGATGCCGCAGGTCGGGCAGCACGGTGTCGAGCGCATACAGCTTATGCACGTAGCGGTGCCGTCCGATGGGCGGACACGGCCCGCCGTAGCGCGTGTTCTTGAAATCGTTGAGGCCGGCTTGCGTGCCGCGCGGCAGTTCCGCCTCGCGTATCCCGGCGGGCAGGTGGTTCGCCTGCGGCGGCAGGTTGTAGAGGACCGAGTGCACCCAGGTCATTTTCGGTGCCGCAGGATCGGGCGCGTCCGGGTCGTCGATGATGAGGACGAGGCTGCGGGTGTCGGGCGGGACGCCGGACCACGACAGCGCCGGCGACGTATTCGCGCCATCGCATGTGTGGATGGCGGGGATGGGGCCGCCGGGCGTGAAGTCGGCCGAGATCAATGTCAGGCTCATGCTTGCCTCCCTGGAGTCGAAACGCTACAAGCTTCGACATCGGCAAACGCTCTCGGTTGCACCGCTCCCAGCCGTCACAGCAGGCGCGCGATCGTCGCGTCGCCGCTGCGTGAACGGCTGGGCAAACACTCGCCACCGTCTGTGCTCCCCCCGATATCGGAACTTGAAGGTAGGCCAGTGTCGCCCAGTTCGTAAAATTCTTGTCCACGATGCCGTGAACACAGGAGCATTATCCGGGTGCAAGCGCCCTCATCTGTTCGCCGCCTCACACAACACGGCCGCGGCTACGCCGGCGTCAGGCCTGCGGTTCGCCGACCTGGATCGGGTCACGGCGCGGAATGAGGTACCAGAGTCCCACAAAGAGGCAGAGTGAGGCAACCGCGGCAGCGATACTGAGCGAGAGCATGTCGGTTGCAAGCGACACGACCGTCAACATGTCGAGCGACAGCCCAAGAGCCAGTGGCATCAACGCACCCCGGATGGCTTTGCGCGCTACCTTGACCATGAGCGACGTCGCGTAACCGTGCTGGGCGCGGTAATACACGGCCGGCGTCATCAGGAGAGCCATCGCGATCACCATCAAGGCGAGGCCGACCATGTGGCACGCCTGTGCGTACAGCGCGAGGTCATTGAACCGTTCGTTGAACACGGCGATCGTCTGGAAACCAAACACCGCCTGCAAGCCGGGGAGAATGCAGCGCGCCTCTTCGATGATGTCGCGCATGGCTCGGTGGTTCTTTTCTTGTTGAGAAGCTTGATCGTCCATGGGATGACAGTAGCGCCAAACACGGCTGTGTTCAACCGCCCGCACGATTGAAGCACGTGGTTACGCGTGGACGATACCCGCCTGCGACGCCCACTGTTCGAGGCTGTGCCGCTGGATCGCCGCCGCCATCAGGTCGGGGAACAGGTCGGGCGTGCAGGCGAAGCAGGGGATGCCCATCGCGGCCAGCTGCGCCGCATTGTTGCGGTCGTACGAAGGGGCGCCGCTGTCGTCCAGTGCGAGCAGGGATATCACCTGCGCGCCGCTGCCGACGAGGCTCGCCGCGCGCCGCAGCATTTCCGCATTGTTGCCGCCCTCGTACAGGTCGCTGATCAGGACGAAGATCGTGTCCTGCGGCCGCGTGACGAGGCCCTGGCAATACGCGAGCGCGCGGTTGATGTCCGTGCCGCCGCCCAGCTGCGTGCCGAACAGGACCTCGACCGGGTCGTGCAGCAGCGGCGTCAGGTCGACGACGGTCGTGTCGAACACGACCACCGACGTGGTCACCGCCTTGATGCTCGCAAGGACCGCCGCGAACACGCTCGCGTACACGACGGACGGCGCCATCGATCCGCTCTGGTCGACGCACAGCACGATGTCGCGCAGCGAGCGTCCGCGCCGGCCGTAGCCGATGCGCGTCTCCGGGATGATCGTCTGGTAGTCCGGTTGATAATGCCGCAGGTTGGCGCGGATGGTGCGCGGCCAGTCGATGTCCTGGTGGCGCGGGCGCCGGTTGCGCGCCGCCCGGTTCAGGCTTCCGGACACCGCCTGGCGCATCGGCGTGGACAGCTTCTTTTCCAGTTCCTCGACGACCTTCGCGACGACGGCGCGGGCCGTCGCGCGTGTCTTGTTCGGCAGGACGCGGTTCAGGCTGAGGAGCGTCGCGACGAGGTGCACGTCCGGCTCGACGGCCGCCAGCATCTCCGGTTCGCACAGCATCTGCTGCAGGCCGAGGCGGTCGAACGCATCCTTCTGCATCACCTGCACGACGCTGGACGGGAAGTACTGGCGGATGTCGCCCAGCCAGCGCGCCACGCGCGGTGCCGATCCACCGAGGCCGCCGCTGCGCGTGTCCGGACCGGCGCCGTACAGCGCGTCGAGCGCCGCATCGATCGCGGCATCGGCACCGCCCAAGGTGAGCGATTCGCCCGCGTCCTGCCCCAGCACGAGGCGCCAGCGGCGCGCCGCTTCCTGTTCATTCGCCATCGATGGCCTCCTGGAGTGACTGGGTCCCGAACAGTGTGTGCAGGATGGGCAGCACGCGCCGCGCACGTACCGGATCGACGGCCGTCGCCGGCGCCGCATGCGCGAGCTTGCCGCCGGCCTGCGCCGCGCGCTGGCCCAGTTCGCGCCGCTCGGGCGCGCTGAACGTGGCCACTGTCCGGCGCAGCAGCGGCAGCAGTTCCGTGAAGACGTGGTCCGGCTGCGCGAGCAGCCAGCCGTTCACGATGTTCCACAACGGGTCGCTGTGCGCGAGCAGGGCGCCGCTGCCCTGTAAAAACCCTTCGAGCCAGTGCGCGGTGACGAGCGGCGGCACGGTCGGCGAGCAGCGCAGCGCGAGCTGGCGCGCGGCGCGCCCGCTGTCCCAGCGTCCCTGCTCCGTGAGGATGCGGCCGCACCGTCCCGCCAGCAGCGGATGCGACAAATCGCTCGTCGCGCCGGCCTCCAGCGCATCGAACCAGGCCGCCGCGTGCGTCTCGTCCTGCAGCAGGCGCACGGCCTGGTCGGCCGCGATGATCTGGCCCAGCAGCGCGGCGGCCGCATCGTCCGCGACGCCGCGCAGACCGTACGGCAGCGCGATGCACGCGCGCGCCAGGAGGCCGTCGACGACGCTCCCCAGCGCCTGCGTGTCGACGTTGCGCGCGCTGCCGTAGCGCAGCACATTGACGAGCGACGGCAGCGCGGCCAGCAGCAGCCCGAGGTCGGGCGTCAACGTGCCCACTTCCTGGATGCGCGCCATCAGCGGATCGACGGCCGCGCGCAGGTCGGCCAGCAGGATCGTCTCCATCAGGCGCGTGAGTTCCGGCAGGGTGTGCGCCTGCGCCGCGCGGTCGGCGGCGAGCGCCGTCGCGGCGCTGTCGAGCGTGGCGCCCCAGCGGCTGGCGGCGATCAGGTCGACGGCGAATTCCGGCTCCCACGCGAGCTGCCATTGTTCGTGGAAGGTGCCCGTCCGGCCGCGGACGCTCTGCTGCCGCCCCCACGGGACGCCCAGCAGCGCAAGGCGATGCAGCAGCACGCTCTTTTCCAGGTGAGCGGGCTGGCGCAGGTCGAGATCGAGTTCCGTCATGTCGGCCCGCACCGGCATGCGCAGGCGCTTCTGTTGCGCGGCCACGTCCTGCGCGAGCGGCACGGCCGGCACATCGTCCGGCACGGTGCCCAGCGCTTCGTCGACCAGCAGCTCGCGCCGGATCAGGCGCAGCGGCGCGTCGCTGTCGTAGCAGAACACGGCGCGCACGGCTTCCATCAATTCATCCAGGCCAGCGCGCGGGCGGTCGCGCAGCGCGGCCAGCGTGTCGGCCAGGCGCGCGGCTTCGATCACGTGGGCGGACGACGCGTCGAGGTCGTGCTTGCGCAGCAGCGTGGCGACCTCCGTCAGCCAGTGCAGGCCGGCGCGCTCGCGATGGCGCCACAGGTGGCGATACCAGCCGGGCGCCGTCACGCCCGCGCCGTAGCCGCTGGCGAATGTAAGACGGCCGTGCGTCCACGGCACCCACGTCGCCGCAATCTTTTCCTTCGCCAGGCCTTTCAACAGATCGGCGTCGCTCTTCGCGCTGGGCAGTGTCGCGAGGGCCGGGACATGCCACGCGCCGCACACGACGGCGATGCGTTCGCGGCCCTCCTTGACGGCCTGGCGGATCGCCGTGCGCATCCACGCTTCGCGTTTTATTTCGACGTCGTCGGACGGCGGGCCGGCTTCGTTGCGCAGCGCCGTCATCATCTCGGCGATGGCGGCGAACAGGTCCAGGCTGTCGCCGCGCTGTTCGACGAGATGGTCCCACCACGTCTCCGTGTCGCCGTAGCCGGCCGCGCGGGCGAGCCAGCGCAGCGGGTCGTCGTGGATGTCGTCGTCCTTCTTGTCGTCCGCGGCACGCAACGCGAAGCGGTGCGCCTGCGGCAGGTCGCAGAAGCGGAGATTCACGCCATGTTCCGCGGCATGGCGGAGCGCCTGCCATTCCGGCGAATACTCGGCGAACGGGTAGAACACGGCGCGCTGCGGATCGGCCGGCGCGTACAGCAGCAGGGCCACGGGCGGCACCAGCTCCGCATGGCCGGCAAAGGGCGCCAGCGCATCCGCTTCCGGCGGACCCTCGACGAGGATGCAATCCGGCGCCAGCGCAGCCAGCGCCGCCGCCAGGCTGCGCGCGCAACCTGGGCCGTGGTGGCGCACGCCGAACAGGTGGACGCTCATCGCGCGCTCACGCCATCACGTCGCGGCAGGCGCGGTACAAATCCTTCCAGCCGTCGCGTTCCTTGACGACGGTCTCCAGGTATTCGAGCATCGCCACGCGGTCCTGCAGCGGATCCTTGACGATCGCGCCGACCATGCCGGCCGCAAGGTCCGCGCCGCGCAGCACGCCGTCGCCGAAGTGCGCCGCCAGCGACAGGCCGTGCGTGACGACGGAGATGGCCTCGGCGGTGCTCATGCTGGCGCTGGGGACTTTCAGCTTCGTCTTGCCGTCGCTGGTGACGCCTTCGCGCAGTTCGCGGAACACGGTGACGATGCGGCGGATCTCTTCCAGCGCCGGCGTCTCGGCCGGCAGCTCCAATGCGCGTCCGATGCTCGCCACGCGCGTCTCGACGATGCGCACTTCCTCGTCGGCCGTGCGCGGCGGCGGCAGCACGACGGTGTTGAAGCGGCGTTTCAGTGCGCTCGACAGCTCGTTGACGCCGCGGTCGCGGTCGTTCGCGGTGGCGATGATGTTGAAGCCTTTCTCGGCCAGCACCTCGTCGTCCAGTTCCGCGATCGGCAAGACCTTCTCGGACAGGATCGAGATCAGGCTGTCCTGCACCTCGCCCGGCATGCGCGTGAGTTCCTCGATGCGGGCGATGCGTCCCGTGCGCATGGCGCGCATCACCGGGCTCGGGACGATGGCTTCCTGCGACGGGCCCTTGGCCAGCAGCTGCGCGTAGTTCCAACCATAGCGCACGGCTTCCTCGCTGGTACCGGCGGTGCCGTGCACGACGAGCGTGGAGTCGCCGCTGATCGCGGCCGCGAGATGTTCGGACACCCACGATTTCGCGGTGCCCGGCACGCCGAGCAGCAACAGGGCGCGGTCGGTGGCGAGCGTGGCAACGGCGATCTCGATCACGCGCGGATTGCCGATGTACTTGGCGCTGATCGTCGCGCCGTTTTCCAGCTCGCCGCCCAGCAGGTACGTCGAGACGGCCCACGGCGACATCTTCCAGCGGGGCGGGCGCTGGCGCGTATCGACGGCGATCAGCGCTTCCAGCTCGTCGGCGTACTGCTGCTCGGCGTGCTGGCGGAGGACGGAAGAGGTGGCGGTCATGCGGGCTCCTGGAATGAAAGGGTCATCTCGTGGCGCAGGCGCGCGAGATCGAAGAATGCGTTGACGGCGTTGTCCCATTCGGCGTCGGGCTGCCAGGCCGCGCGCAGGCCTGCTTCCGACGCCACGGTGGTCGCCGGGTCGAGCGCGAGGGCGAGGCTGGACAGCATCTGGCGTACGAGCCACGGGTGGCCCATGTCGGGCAGCGGCAGCATCGATGTGCGCAGCCGCTCCAGTGCGCGCCGGCTCATGTCCTCGGACCAGGCGTGTGGCGCGCCGGCTGCGAGGCGCGTCAGCAGCCGCATCGGGAACCCGTCGCCGATCCACTTGCCGGCGAGGGCGTCGAACAGTGCATCGTCTTGTGCGATGTGGGCGGCGGCGACGTCGAACAGGCTGTCGGGCACGGCCTCGCGCAGGGATGGGCGGGCGCCCGCCGACCAGATGAGGAAGTCGAGCAACCATGCGCGTGCGCCGTCCTGGCGCTGGACGGCCAGCGCCCAGCCGCGCACGAACACGGCCGCGAATTCGCTGTGCCCGGCGAGTTCGAGGCAGGCGCGCGGTGTGCGGTCGAACTGGCGGGTCCATACGTGCGGATCGGCGGCAGCCAGCATGTCGACGACCCACCCGGCTTTTTCGCCCAGGCCGTGATGCGGCGCGGCGCCGATGCCGTCGCGCCGCATGGCCGCGTCCAGCGCTGCCGGCAGGGTCAGTTCGATGCGGTCGGATTCGATCCGCAGCAGCGGCAGCAGCCGGCCCTCCATGCGCTGCGCCAGCCGCGATCCGGGCAGGCGCGCGAGCAGGCGCTGGGCCGCGATGCGCACTTCCTTGCGACGATCGTCGAGCGCCGCTTCGAGGAAGGCTTCGTCGTCCGGCCCCAGTCCGACGGCCAGGGCGGCCAGCAGGGCCGCGCGCTGGTCCGGGGGCTCGCTGCTCCACGCCGCGGCGAGTGCGGCGAGCGCTGCCTGCGGATCGCGCGCACGCCAGTCGCGCAGCGCGGCCACGCGTTGTTCCGGCGTGCCGGTATCCCACGGCGCGGCCTCCGCATCGATGTCGGCGGCCCAGTTCCACTCCGCCTGCACGCGCGCGAGCCAATGTCCGCGTTCGCCCAGCACGGGCAGCAGCGCGGGACGCAGCGCCGGCTGGCGCGTGGCCGCATCGAGCAGCTTGGGCAGCATGTGCGCGGGCAGATGGCCGCCGTACCGGTGCAGCAGCCGGAGCCACTCCGCTTCCAGGCCGGCCGGATGCAGGTCGCGCAGCAGGAGGGTCAGGACGGCCTGCGCACGGGGCGGGCAAGGACGCAGCGTGTCGGGCGCCGAGGCGGGCACAAAGGCGGGCGCGGGCTGGTCGGGCGCGATGAAACCGCTGCGTTCCCACAGGTCGAGGGCGCCGAGCGACAGCCACAGCGCCCCTTCAGGTGCCGCCGCGGCATCGTGCGGCAGCAACGCATCGAGCGGCGCGGGGAGTCCGGCGGGCGGACGGCCGGCGCGGGCCATCCCGATTTTTAACAGCTGCCGCAGCTGGCGCGCCTCGTCGTTCATGGGAGGTCGCTGTCGATGTTGTAGAGCCGTCCGTCGTGCCAGACGGCGAGCGGCAGCAGCATGCGGCCATCCCATTCGCCGCAGACCGTGAGCGGATGGCCGCCGGAGAGAGCCAGCAGGTGCAGCGGATGGCGGAAGGATGGATGCAGCGCAATGCGGCGGCCCAGCGCGTCGCGGACGATGCCATGGTCCGCGCCGTCCGGCAGGAGGCCGCCGAGCAGCACCGGGTGGCGCTCGAGGAAGGGCTGGGCGGCGAGGGCGTCCGCGTACGTGTCCTGCAGGGTGTCGAGGCTGGACGGGCTATCGATGCCGGACAGGGGCTGTACGTCGTCCTGGCGCCGGATCTGCGCGCGCAGCGGCCATGCGCTCGGATAGAAGCACAAATCACCGTCGAACGACGTGCCCGGCGCGAGCTGCTGCTCGAAGCCCTGTGTGCCGACCGCGTACTGGAGGTGCAGGGCCCAGCGTCCCGTCGCTTCGCCCAGCAGCCAGGTCGAGCGCACGCGCAGGCGCTCGTCGTCGAACGTGCATTGGGCGAGCACGCCCCAGCGGTCCGTGACGGTTCCCTGGCGCAGGACGTCGTCCTGGCTCATCGTCCACCCGAGCAGGGCGCGCACGTCGGCCTGCAGCGCGGGCGTCAACTGCTCGATGCGTTGCCATGCCTGGACCAGCAGGTACAGCGATGCGAGTTCGTTCGCGACGAGGCTCTCGGCATTGCGCAGGCCGGATTGGTACAGCATGCTGCCCGCGCGGCGCAGACGGCGTGCGACCGGGGCGGCCTGGGCATCGGCCATGCGCGCGGCGATCGCATCCCAGAAGCCCTGGCCGCGCGAGCGCACGGACGCGAGACCTTCGCGCGCCAGGTCATGCAGCCAGGTCTGCAGGTCCGCCAGGCCGGCACTGACTTTGTCTTCGCGCTTTTCTTCACGCTTGCGAGCCTGGACCGCGGCTTCCGGACCGGTATCTTTTACGGTCGCCTTCTTTTCCTGGCGCGTCTGGCGGCCCTGCAGCCAGTCGCTCACCCAGGCCGGTGCCTCCGCCTGGCCGAACAGGGACGGTTCGGAGGTGCGCAGCAGGTACAGGCCGAGGCCGTGCTTGCAAGGGAATTTGCGGCTGGGGCACGTGCATTTGAAGGCGGGGCCGCCGAGGTCGATCTGGGTGCGATACGGTGTCTTGCCGCTGCCCTGGCATTCGCCCCACAGGGCGCTGTCGCTCGTGCCGAGATTCGACCAGTTTCGCGGCGTCGCCAACTGGCTGCCGGCCTTGGCCGAGGCGGGATCGGGCGCGAGAGCCAGGATCTGGTTGGCGTCGAGGGTCACCGGTGTCCTTCGGGCGGATTGATATATTTTCTAGTTCAGTATTCGTGATTATTGCCTAAACGTCAATTAGATGGTGGAGGCGTTGAAGTCGCGCTCGTGCAACGGTACTTGCGTAAGGGCACGTGGGTTGTTATAGTGCGCGTCCTGTTTTGCAGCGCATGAATTGAGTCGGAAACGACGGCGCGACAAAACAGACGAGGGGTTGACGAGTTAAGCGAAGCACGGCATAATCTCACTCCTCTGCTGCTGACGAACAAAACGATTCGCAAATGCAGCAAGGCAGTACCGAATACAGTTCTTTAACAATAAACAGTC
>NZ_JASNRB020000056.1:0-8959 GCF_030411975.2 Massilia orientalis
CGAAGCCGCTGATACGGTGCAGGATCGACACGATGGCCGACGGCGGCTGCTTGTAGTTCATCGTGATGTCCGTAATGTTCACGTTACGGATCGGCTGCCTTCGCTCCTGCACTTTTTTTATCGCTTCTGACATTCCAGCACTCTTCCAAGTTGATTTATGGGCCCGCCGGAACGCGTCCATGCGGCTCTCGCCGCAAAAAAACTTGTCCGTGGGATACCTGTATTATCGCGAAATCTCACTATGCTGTCCAATATATGGATAATCTAGGATCCATACTTTTCACAGATACCGCATGGAACTCAGACATTTACGCTACTTTGTCGCCGTCGCCGAGGAAGGCAATATCACCCGCGCGGCGGAACGGCTCGGCATCGGCCAGCCGCCGCTGAGCCAGCAGATCCACGCGCTGGAACGGGAGCTGGACGTGAAGCTGTTCCACCGCACCGGCCATGGCGTGGTGCCGACCGACGCCGGCAAGGCGCTGCTCGTCGACGCCAAGCGCCTGCTGGGCGACGTGGAGCACGCGACCCTGAACGCGCAGCGGGCCGGACGCGGCGAGACGGGCCATTTGCACCTCGGCTTCACGGCGTCCGCCGCGTTCCACCCGATCGTGCGCGCGCTGGTGCGTGAATTCCGCAATGCCTATCCCGGTGTCGGCCTGACGCTCACCGAAGGCACGACGGCGCACCTGCTGGCGCAACTCGAGGAAGGCCGGATCGACCTGGCCTTCCTGCGCCCAGGCGTGCACTCGTTCGCCGGCGTCGTCCTGCAGGACATCGCGAGCGAGTCGATGAAGGCCGTGCTGCCGGTCACGCACCCGCTCGCGCGGCGCACCCGGATCCCCCTGTCCGCGCTGGCGCAGGAACCGTTCGTGCTGATTCCCCGCGCGGCCAGCCCGATGCTCCACGACGAGATCGTCTCGGCCTGCCGCCACGCGGGGTTCGAACCGATGCCGGGCCAGCAGGCGCCGCAGCTGTCGACCGTCGTCAGCCTCGTCGCCGCGGAATTCGGCGTGTCGATCGTGCCCGCGTCCGTCAGCCAGTTCCACGCCGAAGGGGTGACGTACGTGGATATCGCGGATGCGAAAGTCCGTTCGAAGCTGGCGCTGGCGTCGCTCGAAGGGAATTCGTCGACCAAAGTGGGCAATTTCCTCGAGATCGCACGGCAGGCGCATTAATGTGACACGGATGTCTTTCAGCGCGACACCATTCCGGACTTCGGCTTAGTATGGCCGTACCCGAAGGAGTTGCGACATGGCTACACCGCTGCCCGCTGGTCTTGCACCCGATTTCCGGCTGTTGTTCGACGCGACACCCATTCCGTTGCTCGTCCTGACGCCCGATTTCACCATGGTCGCCGCCAACGAGGCGCGCCTGTCCGCGACGATGACCACGCGCGAGCAGATCCTGGGGCGCAACGTGTTCGACGTTTTTCCGGACAACCCGGAGGATGCCACCGCGACCGGCGCCGCGAACCTGCGCGCCTCGCTCGACCGCGTGCTGCGGACCCGGGAAACCGACGCCATGCCGATCCAGAAATACGATATCCCGAAGCGCGGACCGGCCGCGAGCGGATTCGAGGTGCGCTACTGGAAGCCCGTCAACGCCCCGGTACTGGATGCCGCGGGCGACGTCGTCTACATCGTCCACTGCGTGGAAGACGTCACGGAACAGGTCTTGAAACAGCAGGCGGCGGAGGCAGGCGAAGCCAGGTTCCGCCAGATTGCCGACGCCATCCCGCAGATGGTGTGGTCGGCGCTGCCGAACGGCTATCACGATTACTACAACCGGCGCCATTACGACTTCGCCGGCGTGCCGGCAAGCGCCGCCATCGGCGACAACTGGGGGGCCATCCTCCATCCGGACGACCTGCCGCGCACGGAGCGGGCCTGGAAACACAGCCTGCGCACGGGCGAGCCCTACGAAATCGAATACCGCCTGCGCCACTGCTCGGGCGACTACCACTGGATGCTGGCGCGCGCGCTGCCGATCCGGAACGAGGCCGGCGACATGGAACGGTGGATGGGCACCTGCACCGACATCGACGACCAGAAGGCCCTGCAGGCGGCGCTGCAGGATGCCCAGGCGCGCCTGGAAGGCACGCTCGCCGCAGCGGAAGTCGGCACGTGGACCTGGGACATCCAGGCCGACCGGGTGCATGCGGACCGCAACTTCGCGCGCATGTTCCGGGTCTCCGACGCGGATGCCGACGGCGGGCCGTCAGCCGTGTATCTCGCCATGATCGATCCGGACGACCGCCCGGCCGTCGACGCCTGCACCGCCGAATCGCTCGCCACCGGCAAGCCTTTCGAGTACCAGTACCGCCTGCGCTACCCGGACGGCGGCATCCGCCATCTCCAGGCGCGCGGCAGGATCGAAGTCGACCGCGACGGCAAGCCGGCCCGGATGCTGGGGGTCGTGCTCGACATCAGCGAGGCGAAAAAAGCCCAGTCGGCACTCAGGGAAAGCGAAAACCAGTTCCGCACGCTGGCGGAAAACATCCCGCAACTGGCGTGGATGGCGCACAGCGACGGCGCGATCTTCTGGTTCAACAACCGCTGGTTCGAATACACCGGCACGACGCTCGCGGACATGCAGGGGTGGGGATGGGAAAAAGTCCACCATCCCGACTTCGCGGACGCGGTCAAGGCGAAGTACTACCAGCAGATCGTCCGGCAGCAGGTCGCGTGGGAGGACCTGTTCCCGCTGCGCGGCGCGGACGGCGAATATCGCTGGTTCCTCTCGCGGGCGGTGCCGATCCGCGACCGGAACGGCAGGATTGTGCGCTGGTTCGGCACGAATACCGACATCACGCTGCAGCGCGAGGCGGAAATCGCGCTGGAACAGGCCAACCGGCGCAAGGACGAATTCCTCGCGCTGGTCGCGCACGAACTGCGCAACCCGCTGGCGCCGATCGGCACCGCCGCGCAGCTGCTCGGCAAGGCAGGGACCGACGCGGACACCGTCAGGAAATACAGCGGAATCATCACGCGCCAGGTCAGGCACATGACGGAGCTCGTCGACGACCTGCTCGATGTGTCCCGCGTGACGCGGGGCCTGGTGTCCATCGACCGGGCGGAACTCGATATCCGCGACGCCATCGACGCCGCGATCGAACAATCCCGGCCCCTGATCGATGCCCGGCGCCACCGGCTGTCGGTGCGCCTCGTGCCGGAGCACGTGCTCGTCCTTGGCGACCGCACGCGCCTCGTGCAGGTGCTCGCGAACCTGTTGAACAATGCGGCGAAATACACGCCGATGGGCGGACGCATCCGGCTCGAGCTCGAAGTCGTGACATCCAGCGTCCATATTCACGTGACCGACGACGGCGTCGGCATGGATGCGCACTTCCTGCCCCATGTATTCGACCTGTTCTCCCAGGCCGAGCAGACACCGGACCGGTCCCAGGGCGGCCTCGGGCTCGGCCTGGCGCTGGTCCGCAGCATCGCCACCCAGCATGGCGGCAACGTGACGGCCCGCAGCGGCGGCCCCGGCAAGGGCAGCACATTTACCCTGTCGCTTCCGCTGCTCGACCGCAGGCACGCCGCGCGCGACGGCTCCCGCGCGATCGCGCGGGAATCCCATCCGCTGCATATCCTGATCGCCGACGACAATGCGGACGCGGCGACGTCGCTGGCGGCGCTCCTGCAAAGCGAAGGCCACACGGTCACGATCCGCCACGACGCGCACGGCGCGCTCGACGCGGCCCGGACGTCGCATCCGGATGCCCTGATCCTCGACATCGGCCTGCCCGACATGGACGGCTACGAACTGTCGCGGCGCCTGCACGGGCTGCCGGAGACCGGCCATGCGGCGTACATCGCGCTGACGGGGTATGGACAGGCGCACGACCGGGTGCTCGCCAAGGCGGCGGGATTCGACCATTACTTCGTGAAGCCGATCGACATGACCGCGCTGCACCGCGCGCTGGCGGCAGCGGCACCGGCCGCGCAGGCGCACGGCTGAAGGCTTATCCCACCTGCGCCGCGATCCTGGCCGCGCTTTCCGGGTCCGTCTGCCGGATCGCCTCGACGAACACGTCCAGCGACGACCCGCACGCGAACACGAGGACGTCCCCGCGGCGGCACAGCGACAGGCCCAGGCGGATCGCCTCGCCCACGTCCAGTTCGCGGTGCAGGGTATCCGTCTTGCCGACGACCTCCTCCGCGCCCTGCAGGATCAGGTCGACGGCGCCGCCGTATGCGCGGCCGCGGCTCGACGATTCGTAGACGACCAGTTCGTCGAAACGGCCGGCGCACACGCGGCCCACTTCCAGCAGGTCGGCGTCGCGGCGGTCGCCCGGCGCCGTCACGACACCCACCAGCTGGCCGGGCAGCAGCGAGCGCGCCATCTCCGCCAGCGCGGCGTACGCGGCCGGATTGTGCGCGTAGTCGACGATCACCGTCACGCCGCGCACGTCGAACACGTTCGTGCGCAGCGGGTTGGTCTTGCCGTCGCTGACGAACGTCGAGAGGCCCGTCGCGATCTGCAGGTTGCTGAAACCCGCCGCCATCAGGCCCGCCGCCGCCGCGAGCCCGTTGGCGATGTTGTAGCGCGCGCGGCCGCCCAGCGCGATCGGCATCGCTTCCACGCGCAGCAGCTCCTGGTGGTAAGTCGCATCCGCGACGACGATCGAATTGTCCTGGAAGTAGACGGCGCGGCCGCCCTCCTCCAGGTGGCGCAGCAGCACGGGGTTGTCCGCCTCCATGGCAAAGTACACGATCTCCACGTCCGGATGCACGCGACGCGCCATCGCCACGCACAACGGGTCCTCGGCGTTCAGCACGACGGCGCGGCTGGCCGCCAGCGGCACCACGGCCTTCACCTGCGCGAGGTCTTCGATCGTGTCGACGCCGTCCAGGCCCAGGTGGTCCGGCGATACGTTCAGCACCATGCCGATGTCGCAGCGGTCGAAGGCGAGGCCGCGTTTCAGGATGCCGCCGCGCGCCGTCTCCAGCACCGCGAACTCCACGTCCGGCGACGCGAGCACCGTGCGCGCCGACCAGTAGCCCGTGCAATCGCCCTTCGTGACTTCCTTGCCGGCGATGTAGACGCCGTGCGTCGTCGTCACGCCCGTGACCTTGCCGGCGAGGCGCACCGTGTGCGCCATCAGCAAGGTGGTCGTCGTCTTGCCGTTCGTGCCCGTGCACGCGATGATCGGGATGCGCCCGTCCAACTCGCCCATCAGCCCCTGCACGATGGCGTCGCCCGCGTCGCGCGGCGTGCCGCTGCCGGGATGCTGGTGCATGCGGATGCCTGGCGCCGCGTTGACTTCGATGACGGCGCCGCCCTGGTCCGCCAGCGGCTGGGTGATGTCGCGGCAGACGATGTCGATACCGGCCACGTCCAGGCCGATCTTCGCGGCCGCGCGCACGCACAGGCGGCGCGTGGATTCCGGCAGCAGGTCCGTCACGTCTTCGGCGGTGCCGCCCGTGGACAGGTTCGCGTTCCCGCGCAGATACACCGTCATGCCGGCCGCGGGCACGGCGTCCGGGACGAGGTCCTGGCGCCGCAGCAGGTCTTCCGCATGGGCGTCCAGCGCGATCTGCGTGAGGATGTTCGTGTGGCCCGCGCCGCGGGCGGGATTGCGGTTCTCGAGGTCGACGAGTTCGCGCACCGTGTGCGTGCCGTCGCCCACGACGTGCGCAGGCCGCCGCAGCGACGCCGCCGCGACCTTGCCGCCCGCGACGAGCACGCGGTAATCCGCGCCTTCGATGAAGCGTTCGACGATGATGTGGCGGCCGAACTTGCGCGCGTACGCGTAGGCCTGCTCGATTTCTTCATCCGTGCGGCACGCGACCGTCACACCTTTGCCCTGGTTCGCGTCCAACGGTTTCACCGTCACCGGCGCATCCAGCTTGCGAGCAACGCGTAAGGCGTCTTCGATCGTCGTCACGGTCTCGCCCTGCGGCACCGGCACGCCCGCCTCGTGCAACAGCTGCTTGGTGAGCTGCTTGTCGCTGGCGATGCGCACGGCGATGGTGCCCGTGTCGCCCGTGATGGTCGCCTGGATGCGCTTCTGCTTCATGCCCCAGCCCAGCTGGAACAGGTTCGCATCCTCCGTGATGCGCGTAACGGGGATGCCCCGCTCCTGCGCGGCGGCCAGCACGGCGGCGGTGCTCGTGCCGATCGCGTAGCGCTCGGCGATCTCGCGCAGCTCCTCCAGGCGCGGCGCCAGGTCGAACGCGCGGCAGTGCGCGAGCGCGTCGACGATGTCCACCGCCAGCGCGAACGCGGGCTGCGCGATCTTTTCCAGCTGGTAGGCGCAGACGATGCGGTACTGGCCCGGCTTGCCCGTCACGGGACGCGTCCGGCCGAACGCTACCGGCGCGCCCGCGAGACATTGCAGGCCCAGCGTCACATGCTCGATCACGCGCGCGAGATACGTCCCTTCGCGCAGGCGCTGGGCGAAGCCGCCCGGCTGGCCCGTCGGCACCAGGTAGTCCGCGAGCGACGGCAGCAGCGCCAGCAGCGCCTCGTTGAATTGCGGGAGGTCGCGGGTCGAGACGCCATACAGATCGTCCAGGTTGAGCACGGACAGCAGGCAGGGGGTGGCGGCGTGGATGTTCGGTCCACGCAGGAAGCGTTGTTCGAGTATGTGCACGGGAGTCCCTTGTTTGTCGGTCGTCGCGGCGCGCGTGCGCGTGCGCGCGCCGCTGCGTTCACTCTCAAGCGTCGAGCAGCTGCGAATACATCCGCGTGGCCATCAGGCCGATCGCCGTGTGGTGCACGGACGGCGACATCAGCTGCGCCAGCATCGCCATCGCCTCCGGCTTGCCGGCGGCCGCCGCCACGCGCTGTTCCAGCTGGTGCAGTTCGGAGTCGCCGCCAGTGCCCGCGGGGCGGCGACGGATCAGGCCCCGCTCCGGATAACCGCTGCGCTGCGCATGCTGCGTAAGGCTGTCGAGCGTGCGCTGGCGCGCGCGGTGGCTCAGCACGCGGGTCGTGCGCGCGGCGGCGATGGCGTCGCGCGGCGTCGTGATCCAGTCGCGCAGCACCTG
This sequence comes from Massilia orientalis, assembly GCF_030411975.2. NCBI lineage: Bacteria > Pseudomonadati > Pseudomonadota > Betaproteobacteria > Burkholderiales > Oxalobacteraceae > Massilia > Massilia orientalis. The sequence goes on from NZ_JASNRB020000056.1 coordinate 7,002, forward strand.
CTGCTCATAGCTCGAGAAGACACCGAACATCTCCGCGCGCTCGCCCTGGATCAGGCGCCAGAAGCGGCTCTGCTCCACGTCCTCGCCGCGCTGGATCCAGCCCGACTCCTCCAGCTTCGTCAGGAACTCGGGGATCTGCCGCGGATCGGCGAGCCAGTCGTTGACGGAGCGGCCCGCCACGCGGCAGTAATCCGAATGCATGTTCTTGCCGATGGCGGCCTTGGCGCTGAAGATCTCGACCAGTTCCGCTTCCAGGTCGAAGGCGCCGATGACGGACGTCGTGCACGCGCCCAGGTCGTTCAGCCGGTAGCCGTCCAGCACGCGCTGGAAGAACGCGGCCGGGTCGCCGGACTGCGCCATCAGGTGGCGCAGCGCCTGCACGGCCTTGTGCGCGTGGCCGCTGCCGGCGTTGTCGACCGTGACATGCAGGGTGAAGTAATACGGGTCGATCCCGAGTTCGTTCAACTCGTACGACGTGATCAGCAAATGCAGCGGCAGTTGTTCGTAGCCGAGGTTGTACCCCACCACTTCCGGCAGGAAGGCGTCGGCGTTGTAGGCGAGCGCGAGCTGGATGGCGCCCTGCACGAAATGGTCCTCCGGCAGCGTCTCCCAGTGTTCGCAACCGTGCGCTGCGAGCAGGCGGCGGTACAGCGTGACGTGGTTCTTGTCCGGGACGCCGTCGCCCAGCTCTTCGAGATAGGTCTTGATCAGCGGGTGGAATTCCGGATTCTCCCAGCGCGACAGTGTGCCGTACAGCCAGGCGCCGTCGACGAGCTTCGTGGGCGCGACGCCCTTCAGGAAGTACAGCGCATGCGACTTGTTCGTGAAGTAGCGGCGCGGCGCGCCGTTCTTGCGCGCGGCCAGGTATTCGCGGTAGGCGATGCCGACCGATTCGGCGCGGCCCTGTATCCAGCCCTGCAGCTGCCACACGGCGTCCGGCAGCTCGCACGGTTCGGCGCGCGCCACCTCGATTTGCGCCGCCAGGAACGCGCCGGACGCCTCGAGGGCCGCGGCCGGGTTGTCCATCAGCGCGAAATACAAGTCCCTGGCGGACGATACCTGGACCGGGCGGGTGTCCCGGCCTGTTGCGCGTGTTGGGCTGTCGACGGCAAAAGTGGAGGTCATAACAAATCTTTTGGTAAATGTTCTACCAAGATTATGCGGACCCGGCGGAGATGGCGTAATCGGTACGCTTCCCTCCAGAATGTCGGACAGGGATTACAAAAATTGTATCGTTGCCAATCGGGATAGGGGCGGCCAGCTAGTCTGGCCGGTCCCCTCCCACACCACCCGGCATGCGGGTCCGCACCGGGCGGTTCGAGAAGTTGAGGTTATGAGAGCCGAGGCATGCCAAGGCGGTCAAAGTAGGCAATAGTAAATATGCTGTTGAGCAGGTAGCGGCTGTTGCGTTGCCATCTGCGGCTATTCGCCGCGATTCGATGGGCTACAACAACCGGAGCGCCCAAGGCCAGCAATTCTCGATAGATCGTGGTGCCGCGCTTCCAGTGCTTGAGCTGGATAGTTCGCATCCGGTGGCGCATCCACTTGTCCAGCGTGCGCCAGACTTTCGATGTTTGCGCCAGTCCAAAGTAGCCTTTCCAGCCCAATACATAGGGGCGCAGACCTTCAATCACCTGCTCGATGCTGCGTCCGCCAGATCGGCGGGTAAGCTGCCTGATCTTCTGCTTGAATGTCTCCAGCGCCTTCCGGGACACAGCGCGTTTAACCTCATCCTTTCCGGTCTTATACAGCTCAAAGCCCAGAAATTTGCGGCCAAACACACTTGCCACTGCGCTCTTCGATTCATTGATCTTCAAGCACAGTTTGTCATAGCGGCGTCGAAGCAGAGCCATCACCCGCTCACCAGCTTTCCGGCTGCATACATATACGTTGCAGTCGTCGGCGTAGCGGGCGAAGCGATGTCCCCGTCGTTCAAGCTCGCGATCCACCTCGTCGAG
>NZ_JASNRB020000057.1:0-8408 GCF_030411975.2 Massilia orientalis
TACCTTCACTCATTCGCTGTCATCCTTTCGCGGACGACAGCTTAAACCACCGTCTCAAATTCGGGGTCCACTATATTACGTGGTCGTTTGCGTGCTCTTGAAAGAGGCTTCGGATAGGTGCCAAAAGGCGGTCATCCGTAGTTCCAGACTGGGTCTCCGGTCGTGCTCCAAGGAAACCTGCATGGCAAGTTGTCATCGTGGTTATCTCCTGTGTAGCGTAAGGCCTAAGTCGGTCATATGACTGATCTTTCTGGTCATTGGATCAGGATTTCGCTATCTTTATGTCATCGTTGTGCAACAGTAAGACGAAATTTTCGAAAGCGCCAGTGGTTTTTGCGTTTTTTCTTACGTGTTCCGCGTATGTAATGTTGTGTGGTTAAAAAACGATACAGATGCGCGGCATAAACCAAGTCATTTGACTGATTGGTGAAGTTGTGCGATACGTGTTTGCCGTGTGACCGGCACGGGGCTATCTGGTTTGATAGAAGCGAAGTCGCAAACGCTGGCTCAGAGGAACAAGAGTTCCATATGAGAAACCTACGTGGAAGATAACCGCGAAGAACTTCTTTATCGACGCTCGCGCAACTTGTTGGTGAGGGGCCGCCGGGCGGCGTGCAACAGAACAAACGCTTGGATGAGTCGCGAACAATCGTCATTGGCGAAGACTATTTTGCAGCGGAAGGTTTCGGCGGGTTCGCTCGCGGTTGGCTTGCCCCGGCGCCAGACACCCATCATCAATGCGTCGACGACAAGCTGTGAAGTCATACTGTCGTGCATGGACCATCCGGCGATTCGACGCGAATAAAGTTCCGGCACCGCAGCAACGTGCATCATGTCCGTGCCACGCTCGCCAATAAGCCGCAGCGCCAAGATGGGACCAATTCCGTGGATTTGGGTCAGATCTCTTCCAGTCAACTGGTACATTGCGGAGCGGACGCCGAAGTTTGGATCACTCGGCTGCTTGCTGCGGTGTCTGGCTTTCGGCAACGGTGCCACGGGTATCTCTTTACCAACGTTAAGTCCGGCTACCGCACGTTCAATGTCGGCATCGCATTCATCGACACGTTGCTGATAAAAACCGTAGAGCCCGAGGGCCTGCTACAATGCAAACAGATGCTCAGGTTCATAGTTGCCGACAAGGAAATTTCGGATCGTCTCGACATTCTCCTTGCAGCGGACGTCGCGCATTGCTGCAAGCTTGTCCGGATCTCGCACGCCTGCCACGATGGCTCGAACAATCTTCATCCGGTGCCCCCGTGATGTCAGAAATCACATGGTGCAATTGGATATTCATGTACGTCAGCGCCTTGTGCGTATGTTGGATCTGGGCAGCGGCCTAATCCGTGTGGCGTTCGCGGCACGCAAATATGTCCTGAGTTCAGCGATCTCGCCCAGGACGGAAGCTGGCTCTCAGTAGTCCGCAGGCATGCAAACGCTGGAGCCATTGTGCATCGTTGACGTCACTCTTCCAGCCCGGCACCGCACGGACCTCTCGCGCGTTCGCAAGGATGACGTCCAGTCCCTGGACTCGAGTACCTTATACGCTGCAACCCAATAGACGGCGGTCGATTCCATTACCACTGTTCGGATACCCGTCGAGATGAGCCAACCGGCCATTCGCTCGAGATCACTGGTAAAGCCTGGAATGTCTGAACCGGCTCGTCACAAAGATCCGGGCTCACGACTACGACATGAAACCGCGAACCGATATCGATGCCGGCTGCGAATGGATGAATGATCGGTAACCCTGCCAGCTTTGCTGCCGCACGGGCTTTTGACATGATCCCTCCTGAAGAAAACGCAGGACGGGGACTCGGATTTGATCAATTTCCTAAACGGGGTCGCCTGAAAGAGCGCCGCCACAGATGAGTCCGCAACTTCCCTTGGGCCAGGTTTCTCGACGGTATCTACGCCTTCAAGAAGCTGACGGCCACGGTCTCTGCGCGTGTGGAGCGGTTTTTCAAGAAATCCCGCTCCATCTTGAGCTTGGCCACCTCTTTGCGCAGCCGTGTAATCTCCGCATCCTGCGCTGTTATCTTGCCGTTGCCAGGGAATGCTTTCTCGGGTTGCTCGCGATGCTCGCGTACCCGCTTGCGGAGGACATTCTCATGCACATCCCGATCCTGCGCGGCCTGGCTTACCGAAACACCGCGGTTCTCAGCCAGCTTTATGGCCTCGAGCTCGAAATCTCGGCTGGATGCCTTCTTGCTGCCATCGATTCCCGCTGACTCCATTTCAACTTAACATGGTGTCTTTGGAATCGGGAGCAAGCCAGCCGCGTTAGGTGAAAAAGCGACTCGACGCAGTTATTGTCCAGGCTTAATCTGAGGTCTATGACAGAGACACAAATTCGATGAAATTAAGTGTCACTCGGGAGCAAGGGTTTGGTTATGCGGGAGGGAACGATCATGGAGGCTGCGCTCGTCAGCTCTACGGCCTTCGATGAAAAATCGCAACAAGGACTGCAGCAGAGCATCGAGAAAATGGGTGAGCAAATAAGCACACCCTGGGTTCTGTCTACTAGATGCGGAATTCGTCGAGTGATTTACCTTGCTCAACTGCCTCAATTACCCACCGGGGCTTACGTCCGCGGCCCGTCCAGGTTTGTTCATTGTCAGCAGGGTTGCGGTATTGTGCTCGCACAGTCGAGGCTTTGGCAGCCTTCGGCTTCGTCCTAACGTTGGCGATTAATTGCTCGACCGGAAGGCCAACACTTTGTGCTATTGAAAGAATTTTCTCCCGCGCCTTTCTCACCTCTTCCTGTTCACGGTTCTTGATTTCCTGTTCGATGTCGTGCTGCAGGCCTTTGAGTTCGCTCAGGTTGAGTTTCGACAAATCGGTAACCGCCATGTTCTGGTCCTTTCAAATGGGTCAAGAATGTATTGCGTTAAGGGATTGTACTATGCTTGTGTACACGAGAACAAATTTGAGTCAGTATCATGCCAAAATTGAACACTTATTTTTAACCGAGTGATTATATCGTCCAAGGTCGTGGTCCTTGCTCTCATTTAAGAATCGGCGCACTTCAGGGCCGCTGACCTGATAGCCGAAGATGCGTCGCCACCAGTTTGGTGTCGCCTGTAACAGAGATGCTTTCTACTAACGTCCACCAGAGCGGCATTGCAGCGGTGCCGAAACCACGAGGGCCGTCGTCATGTGTAAGGACAGCCCGTTCGTGTAAGGACGTGCAAAATGTAAGAGTCCGGATATGACGGACGGGCGACGCTACGGAACAGGACCGTCGCGATGATTCTCAGGGCGCCGGCAAAGGGAGCTTGCGAGTAAGTGGTGTCCCAGCTAGTTATGGAAAATGTCGGCTGCTCTGCGCCCGGTATCTGGTCGCGATGCTGTACTCGCCTTACTGCACGTAACTGTTTGCTGGCGATGATCGTCGTGGGGACGTTCGTGAAGTATGGGTAATCATCTCGTGCTGTCGATCGAATGCAGTCGCGACGATGCTTTCACGATGTTCCGTAGACATCTTTCGATTCCCGCAATTGTCGCGGGCGTGGGCGAAATGTCATCAGCCCTGCCCGGCCACGGCGCGTGTCGCTGATATGATGTCAGCTTCAAAACTGTTTCGAGTCGTGCAATGTCGAGCTACTTTTATGAGCCATGCAATGGGCATGGACTGCCACACAATCCTTTCAATGCAATCGTCGGGCCTCGCCCCATCGGTTGGATCTCCTCCATCAGCAAAAATGGCGTTCGGAATCTAGCGCCGTACAGTTTCTTCAACGCATTTAATTATTTGCCGCCAATCGTCGGATTTTCGAGCATCGGTGCGAAAGATACGCTGCATAATGTGCAGGAGACCGGAGAATTCGTGTGGAACCTTGCGACCAAACCATTAGCTGAAGCAATGAACGCTACGTGCGCAGCTGTTGGGCCGGAGGTAGACGAGTTCGAACTGGCCGGACTCAACGCAGCGCCTTCGCGGCTGATCACGACGCCTCGCGTGGCGGAAAGCCCCGTGTCCTTCGAATGCAAACTTACGCAGCTGCTTCAGCTACAAGACAGGTGTGGCACGTCCGTATCGACCTGGCTCGTCCTTGGCGAAGTAATTGGTGTCCATATTGCGACCGAGTTGCTTAAGGAGGGCAACTACGATACTGCCGCAGCCCAGCCGATCTTGCGTGGTGGTGGCCAAGCCGACTATTTTGTGATCGAATCGAGGCAGCTGTTCGAAATATTTCGTCCACGCTAGCTGAAGGCAGAACTGGTTCGGCCTCACTAAACGAAGACGGTGGCACACCACAATTTACGAAACGTTGGCATAGCGTTTTGTACCAGACCTCACGGAACCTGCGGTCAAATCGAGTGTTTGTCGTCGCAGCTAAGTCAGCCATTAGTGGATGGGCTGCAGCAGCGGTGGAGTGCCGTCATCGCCAAGTATCTCGCGCAGGTCAATTTCGATTGTGCGGCTCAGTGCATCGAGCGGTAGGTCGTTGGCGGCCGTCCCGCACGGTTCTTCGATCCCGTCCCCCAGCGCATCGAGACCAAAGAACGTGTAGGCCACAATTGCCGTTAAGAACGGCGTCATATAGCCGATCGTATCGACCAAGCCGAACGGCAGCAGGAAGCAGTAAAGGTAAGCCGAGCGGTGGAGCAGTAGCGTGTAAGAAAGAGGAATAGGCGTATTCCTAATGCGCTCGCAGCGGTGTTGGCGCCGAGCATGGCCGAGATCGTGCGCTCGAGCGCCGCCTCTAGGCAGGTATCAATGCGGTCTTCGTGGAGGTATCGCGCAAGGTCGACGCCCATATGCAGCATGAGGCCATGCGGCAGGTTCGACATCGAGCGCACGCGCTTCCATTCCGCTGTGCCAATCTAGGGCCGAACGTTGGGACCGGCATTGCTGCCGCGCAACTGGTGCCCGAGCGCATAGGCGAAGGTGATGCCGATGGCGCGCCGGACCATGTGCGCCCGAGCGTCGTCTACATCGCAAGCATACTGCCGGCCCAGTTCGATCAAGGTCAGGCACTGGCGCGCAAGGTCGCGCGAAAGATGGATCAGTTCGCCCCACTGCTTGCGCCCTTCCCAGTAGCGGTCTACGCCGCGGTGTGGACGAAAGCAGAGGAGGAGCGCCAGCGCACGCACCACTGCACCGCCAATCAGGATCTCGCTGGTGCGCCACTGATCACCCGCGCAGACTCCCCATCTGGCTCTGTTTCCACCGCGACCGGCAGGAACGCCATCCCGGCATCAGCACCAAGCAGCCCGGCGCGATGCTGACCACGCCACTTGAACAACATGTTCGCACTGAGATCGTGCTCCAACGCCAGTTTGGACATTAAAACGTTCGGCATGCAAGCCACCACAGCCAGGCGCCGCTTAAAGTCCATTGAATAGTTCGGGCGCCTTTACGGGTGTTACCCCGCGACAAATCGTTTCGTAAGCAGGTGTCGAGCAGCAGATCAGATCGTTTTTTGGGAATTTGATCGTCAGATGCGATCAGTACGTAGCGCTAGCTCGTGTCGGCGGTGGCACAGCTTCCGGAGCGAAGGGTCGTACACGCAATTCGACGGCCCGGCCATATAAGCGATGTCGATTAGCTACAAAGCTTTTTGCTTCCATTGCCGCGCCTCCTTCGCGAACTGCTCTGCAGTACCACGCTATTTTGGCTATCCGACATTTCTTATACACCCGCTGGACGTGCCTTCGGGTCAAAATTTCTTGTTTCAATTCTTGCAACTACAAGTTTGTCGTCCACCGGCCGCTCTGTTGAGTCCACGCAGTGCGTTACCGTCAATTTCACATTTTCACCGTGGCGTTGTCGCATCGTTGGTATCACCGCATTGCAGAACCTTTTGGCCAGCCCTTCTCTTGAAAGCCTCACTGCCTTGTCGATAGCTACCAACTTGGTATTTGCCGATAGATAACAATCGTCTTTACCCTGCCGGGCAAATGTGTGCCCTTGGAGGTTCCCCTCAGCGACCCGAACGGTCCATGATTCCATGTTCTTTTCAGCGATCATGTATGCAGTTTAAAGGCGGCGCCCGTGTTGCACGCGCCGAACTGTGAAAGCAAGACCGCTGCCCGGAACACGGTCACGCATTTCGTTGTGCCACCTTGATCTTCGTGGTGTGTACTCCGCCAACATGCAACCCGCCGCTTTACCCCAGTTACCGCCATGCGGCATCGCCCGTCGGACACCAAGCGCGCGTTGTCCTGACCTGAAAAATCGCGAGCAGCATGCGTTTAGGCTCAGGTCAGGCTTTCCACGGCTCAACGGCTGCCATGAGCCGCCTGATGCTCGAAATTTCTTTCGCAGAGCTGGGCATTTTGCTGTGAGCGCATGCGCAGACGAAAACCCTGAGGAGATTCACCAGTCCAACGCTTGACTGCCTGACGCAGGTTGGCGGCATCGCTGTATCCCACCTCTTCGGCAATGCGATCCAAAGACCAGGACGTCTCTGTGAGATAGCGACGAACTTGATCTCCACGTACTTCGGCCACGAGTGTACTGAAGCGCGTGTTCAGCTCAAGTAGGCGACGCCGGAGTGTTCTCGGGGAGAGCAAGAGCTCATCAGCGATCTCCGCCAATGTTGCCTGCTGATTTGCACGTTCTTCAAGCAGCTTTCGGACAGAGGCCAGCAAGCGTTGATCCGCAGTTCCGGTCTGGGTTTTCCATCTAGCAGTGACGACACTGGTGTGTGGATATGTGTGCACGGTTGTCTCCTGTAACTGGCACGTCTCAAGTCAGTCATATGACTTACTTTTTTACTGGATGACTAGCAAGAGCCCTTATGCATGTCATCGTTACGCAACATTAAGACGTTTACTGGGCAAAATCCAGCGTTTTTTTTATGAGAAATGCGAAAATCTTGTGTCCACCATAACTTTTGTAGCAAAAACCCCATACAGTTGTATTGCCAACGCAAGTCAGACGACCGACTTACATAATCGTCATACGATTGGCTTATCGCAGCGCGTCAAAAGTTTCTATTTTGCAAGATACGGCGGGCGGGCAAGCCATATGCTGGCGTAGGCAAGCAGCTATGCAAGAACACGGGAGAGCGATCGAATGCACCGCAGCCAAATCGGCTGCACACCTGACACGTTTTGCCGCTGGGTACATCAGCAAGAGCTTGATGATGGCCAGCGTCCAGGCCGGACCACTGCCGAAGAGGAGCGCGTCAAGGCTTGTTGGAGCGAGATGTGCGGGAGCTGCGGAAGGCAAACAAGCTCCTGCACCCCGGCACGGCACGGCAAGTGAGTTTTTCGTTCAGGCAGAGCTCGAGCACCGCTTCAAGCCGTGAGGACGTCTATCGATCAGCAGCGCCATGCCTCCGGTGTCGAGTCCATCTGCCGACCGATACAGGTCGCGCCGTCGGGCTACTGGCTTTACGCCGCACAGCAGCGAAACCCGGAGTTGCGTTGTGCACCGATCCAATGCGCTGAGGTGTTGAGCACGGAGATCGAACGCGTCTGGCTGGCGAAGCTGCAGGTCTACGAGGCCGACAAAATGTGGTGCCAACTCCGGCGTGTGGGAACCGGCGTAGTCCGCTGCACAGTGGGACCCTTGGTGCGCAAGGTTGGCCTGCGAGGCGTCACGCGGGCAAGGTGCGTGAAGGCGACAGCTCCGGATGCAGAGGCTCCAGGCCCGCTCGACCGGGTCAATCACCAGTCTAGGGCGCGGCGGCCGAACTACCTGTGGATCAGCGATTTTACGCACGTCTCGACGTGGCAACGCTTGGTTGTATGTCCTCTTTATCAGCGACGTCTTCGCCCGACGCAACGTCAGCTGGCGGGACAGCAGCCCGATGCGGACCGATTTCGTGCTCAACGCGCCGAAATAGACGCTGCGCGCGCGTCCGCCGGAACGGAACAAGCCGGTCCATCATATCGACCACGGTCCCGAATAAGTGTCGATGAAGTACAGCGAACGCTTTGCAGAAGCGGGCATCGAACCGTCTGTGGGAAGCAAGGGCAACGGCGATGACAATACACTGGCCGAGACCATCAATGGGCTATACAAGGCTGTGTTGATCTATCGCCGGGCTCGCCCGGAAGACACGTGAGGCCGCCGAACTGGCTAAGCTGGAATGGGTGTCCTGATGTAATCATCATCGCCTGTCGAGCCGTTTAAGCTGTATACCGCAAGCCGAAGCAGAGGCAAACAGTTATACGCAACTGAGCAGTCAGGCTATCCCGGCCTGACTTAGATAAACCGGCCACCACGAAAGCCGGATGGTTCACATTGCGGAGGAGACGCCTATACGCGTGCGCCCTCGAATGTCATGCCATCTGTGCCGCCGAACTGCTAAAGTGGACCCATCAGTCAAGACACTCAGCCGGCTAGTTTAAGCTGTGTCCGTTTCCGTTTCCGTTTCCGTTTCCGTTTCCGCTTCTGCAGCTGCCCGGCGCTGCCCCGTATTGCCGATTTTTTCTTGTTCCAGGTCCGCGTC
>NZ_JASNRB020000058.1:0-8278 GCF_030411975.2 Massilia orientalis
ACGCAGATCTGCAAGGCACGCTATATCTCCTTCGGCTGCGAAGGCATGGCGGCCAAGATCAAGCCGATTCCGCTGGAAAAAATGGCGGAGCGCTACAAGGCGGGTGAGCTGGCGCAGATCGTTCAGTAATAGTAATTCCGCACCGTGAGCACGTCGTCCCCGCGCAGGCGGGGACCCAATTTCATCGGCTGAGCCACGAACTTGGGGGGAAAGTGCCCGGCGGGCACTTTCGCGCCTTCGCAGGGGCGACGTCGTTTAATACGGTCGTTTCTGCCGGCTCATCGTTTGCTTTTGACGACGATGACGTAAGAATCACGTAAAATATCGCTTTGGCACCGGCTCTCACTAGCCTTCGCCCATCCGACCGGCCTCTTCGCCGGTTTCGCTTTATCAAGATATCCCCTCTATGAAAAGCCTCTACCAATCCACTATTTCCTCCCTGCCATTGCTGGGCCATGGCAAGGTCCGTGACAACTACGCCGTCGGCGACGACAAGATCCTGATCGTCACGACCGACCGCCTGTCGGCCTTCGACGTCGTCATGAACGAACCGATCCCCGGCAAGGGTATGGTGCTGAACCAGATGAGCGATTTCTGGTTCGAGAAACTCGGCCACATCGTGCCGAACCACCTGACCGGCGTGGCGCCGGAATCCGTGGTCGCACCCGAGGAAGTGGAGCAGGTAAAAGGCCGCGCCGTCGTCGCCAAGCGCCTGAAGCCGATCCTCGTGGAAGCCGTCGTGCGCGGCTACATCATCGGTTCGGGCTGGAAGGATTACCAGGCGACCGGATCCGTCTGCGGCATCCAGCTGCCGGCCGGCCTGCGCCAGGCCGACAAGCTGCCCGAGCCGCTGTTCACCCCGGCCGCGAAAGCCGACCTGGGCGAGCACGACGAGAACATCAGCTTCGCCGACATGGAACAGCGCATCGGTTCGGAACTGGCAAATAAAATCCGCGACATCAGTATCCAGCTGTACAAGACCGCCGCCGACTACGCCGCCACGCGCGGCATCATCATCGCCGACACCAAGTTCGAATTCGGCCTGGACGAGAACGGCGTGCTGCACCTGATGGACGAAGTCCTGACCGCCGATTCCTCGCGTTTCTGGCCGGCGGACTCGTACGCCCCGGACATGTCGCCGCCGTCGTTCGACAAGCAGTTCGTGCGCGACTACCTGGAAACGCTGAAGGACTGGAACAAGGCCCCGCCGGCACCGGCGTTGCCGCAGGACGTCATCGACAAGACCCAGGCCAAGTACTTCGAAGCCATCGAACGCCTGACCGGCGAGAAGCTGAAGGTCTGAGATGGCGGATCAGCAGAATAAGCCGCTGGTCGGCGTGATCATGGGCTCCAGCTCCGACTGGGACGTGATGCAGCACGCCTGCGCCATGCTGAAGCAGTTCGGCGTGCCGTTCGAGGCGCAGGTGATCTCGGCGCACCGCATGCCGGACGAGATGTTCGCGTACGCGGAATCCGCCCGTCGCCGCGGCCTGCGTGCCATCATCGCCGGTGCCGGCGGTGCCGCGCACCTGCCGGGCATGGTCGCCGCGAAGACGGTCGTGCCCGTGCTGGGCGTGCCCGTCCCGTCGAAATACCTGCGCGGCGAAGACTCGCTGCTGTCGATCGTGCAGATGCCGAAGGGCGTGCCCGTGTCGACGTTCGCCATCGGCGAAGCCGGCGCCGCGAATGCCGCGCTGACCGCGATCGCCATCATCGCCACCACCGACGACGCCCTGGCGGGCCAGCTTGAACAATTCCGCCAGCAACAGACCGCCGCCGCCAAGGCCATGACCCTGCCTGTGAACGACTGATGAGTGATACGAAGTCCCAAGCCTATTTGCCGGAAGCCGCGGAACCTGCGTGGCTCGGCGTGATGGGCGGCGGCCAGCTGGGCCGCATGTTTGCCCATGCCGCACAGGCGATGGGCTACCGCGTGGCCGTGCTGGAGCCGTCGGATGACTGCCCGGCCGGCCAGGTCGCCGAGCGCCTCGTCGAGGCCGGCTACGAAGATGCGGCCGGCCTGGATGCGCTGGCCGCGCAATGCGTGGCCGTCACGACCGAATTCGAAAACGTCCCGGCCGCCAGCCTGTCGCGCCTCGCGCAGCAGGTGTTCGTGGCGCCGAACGCGCACGGCGTGTCCGTCGCCCAGGACCGCATCGCGGAAAAATCCTTCTTCGTCGCCTGCGCCAATAAATCCGGCGTGATGCCGGCGCCGCACAAGGTGATCGCGAGCGATGCCGACATCGACGCCATCGCCGACGACCTGCTGCCCGGCATCCTGAAAACGGTGCGCATGGGCTACGACGGCAAGGGCCAGGTGCGCGTGCGCACGCGCGAGGACGTCCGCGCCGCGTTCGAATCCATGGACCGCGTGACCTGTCTGCTGGAAAAGATGCTGCCGCTCGCGTACGAGGTGTCCGTGCTGACGGCGCGTGGGGCGGATGGCCAGTCGGTCGTCTACCCGATCGCGGAAAACGTGCACCGCGACGGCATCCTGTTCACGACGACCGTGCCGGGCCCGAACGTGTCCGCCGAATGCGCGCGCAAGGCGCAGGATGCGGCCCGTGCCATCGTGGCCGAGCTCGGTTATGTCGGCGTGCTGTGCATCGAATTCTTCGTGCTGGCGGACGGTTCGCTGGTCGTCAACGAGATGGCGCCGCGGCCGCACAACAGCGGCCACTACACGATCGACGCGTGCATCACGAGCCAGTTCGCGCAGCAGGTCCGTGCGATGGCGAAACTGCCGCTGGGCGACGTGCGCCAGCATTCGCCGGCCGTGATGCTGAACATCCTCGGCGACGTGTGGTTCGAGGGCGAGACCGTCCGTGACCCGGCGTGGGACCAGGTGCTGGCGCTGCCCGGCGCGAACCTGCACCTGTACGGCAAGACCGACCCGCGCCGCGGCCGCAAGATGGGACACGTGACGTTCGTCGCGCCGACGCTGCAAGAGGCGCAAGCAAACTTTGCGCAGGCCTGCACCATCCTCGGGATCGCGCTGTGACCGATGTGATCAAAGCCGCCGCGTGCGCGCTCGAGGGCGGCCGCCTCGTCGCGCTGCCGACCGAGACCGTGTACGGCCTCGGCGCCGACGCGGAGAACCCGGCCGCGGTTGCCGCGATCTATGCCGCCAAGGGCCGCCCGCAGGATCACCCCGTGATCGTGCACGTGGCTCCTGGCGCCGATCTCGACTACTGGGCGGCCGACATCCCGTCGGAAGCACGCCAGCTGGCCGACGCCTTCTGGCCCGGTCCGCTGACGATGATCCTGAAACGCGCGCCGCACATTCCGGACGCCGTCTCGGGCGGGCAGGACACGGTCGGCATCCGCTGCCCGTCGCATCCGGTGGCGATCGAACTGCTGCAGGCATTCAAGGGCGGGAAGGGCGGCATCGCGGCGCCATCCGCGAATAAATTCGGCGCCGTCAGCCCGACGACCGCGCAGCATGTGCGCGACGAGTTCGGCGACGACATCGGAGAACACGGCCGCATCGCCTTCGTGCTGGATGGCGGCCAGAGCGAGGTCGGCATCGAATCGACGATCGTCGACCTGTCGCGCCTGGCGACGCACGGCCCCGTGCTGCTGCGTCCGGGCCATATCTCGGCGGATGCCATCGCGGCCGTGATCGACCAGGTGCCGGCCCGTCCGGATGCCGCGGCACCCCGCGCCTCGGGCACGCTGGAATCGCATTACGCGCCGCACACGCCGGTCGCGATGCAGGACACGGCGACCTTGGCCGACACCTTGTCCAGGTTGCAAGGGGCGGGACGCAAGGTTGCGCTGATCCATTATTCGGATTTGCCCGCCACGCACGCGGCCGTCCGCCTGCCGGCCTCGCCGGAGGGCTTTGCGCACGCGTTGTACGCGGCGCTGCGCGCGATGGATGGCGCGGGTGCCGACGTCATCCTCGTCGAGGCGCCGCCGCAGGATGGGCCCTGGCTGGGCGTCAACGACCGCCTGCGCCGCGCCGCGCATGGTTCGACCGGCATCGTGCACGGGTTGATAAACAACACTACCGCGCTGTAATCAGTCGGGAATCTTCCCAAAAACGCTTGTCCGGTGCATGCTACTCGGCAATCCCGGCCCGCCTTTCTGCGCGGGCCTTTTGTCTTGATCAGTGAGTCGAAGGACACCCATGCGTTCCCTCTTAACCCTGGCCTGCAGCCTCGGGCTGGGCTATCTGCTTGCCGCTTGCAGCGGCGGCACCACCGCCGGCGGCACGCCGACCGGCGTCGCGAATCCTGAACCGCTGCCCGTCGCGACGCGCGGCAGCCTCGTGGGGCAGGCCGCCTCCGTGGCCGTCAGCGTCGGCGGTGCAAGTCTCACCACATTGACTCCGACCGTGCTGGCCGGCTTCCTCGAATCGGCCCAGCAGGGCACCTTGGCCGTTGCGGGACAGCCGCAGTGCTCGGTCTCCGTGTACAAGGTCCACTACAACACCATCGGCGGCGCCGGCGAAGCGACGGACGGCAGCGCCGCCGTCTTCGTACCCACCGGCGGCGGCGCGTCGTGCAGCAACTCGCGGCCCGTCGTGCTGTATGCGCACGGCACCTCGTTGCAGAAATCCTACGACATGGCCGACATCGCCAACAACACGGAAGCGCGCCTCGCGGCGGCCGTGTTCGCGGCCCAGGGCTTCATCGTCGTCGCGCCGAACTACACGGGCTACAGCGGCTCGTCGCTGGGCTACCACCCGTACCTGGACCGCGTCGCGCAGGCCGCCGACATGATCGACGCGCTGCGCGCCGCACGCACGTCGTTCGGGGCCATCGGCGCCAAGGATTCCGGCAAGCTGATGGTCACCGGCTATTCCCAAGGCGGCTATGTCGCGCTGGCCACGCAGCGCGCCATGCAAGACATGGGCACGAACGAGTTCACGCTGACGGCGGCGTCCGGCATGTCGGGCCCGTATGCCATCGCCCGCTTCGGCGATGACCTGTTCGGCGGCGCACCGCGTAGTGGTGCCACCGTGATCGTGCCGATGATTATCAACGCGGGCCAGCATGCGAGTGCCGCGCTGTATGCGACCCCATCGGATGTCTACGAGACGCAGTACGCCGCATTGATCGCCGACCTGGTGCCGGGCAGCCTCGGCAGCGGTGACCTCGTCGACCAGGGCAAGCTGCCGGCGACAGCCCTGTTCGCCGCGGATTCGCAGCCGCAGACGCCAGGCTACACGGCGTATTTCGGCGCCAACAACCTGATCCGCACGACCTACCGCAGCGGCTACCTGGCCGATCTCGCCGCGCACCCGTGCGACCAGAGCGCGACGTCGCCGCTGGCCTGTTCTCCGGCCCACAACCTGCGCAAATGGCTCGTGCGCAATGACCTGCGCAGCTATATGCCGAACGCACCCACGATGCTGTGCGGTGGCCATGACGACCCTGTCGTCCCGTTCTTCAACGCGACATCGGCCGCGAGCTATTTCAGCGCGCGCGGCAGCAGGATCACGCTGCTCGACATCGATGACACGCCGAGCCTGAACGACCCGTACCGCTCGGCCAAGGCAGGCTTCGTGGCGGCCAGGACGATCCTGCGCGCGTCGTCGGGCAATGGCGCCGTCGCGTCGGCCTATCACGCCGGTCTCGTGGCGCCGTTCTGCATGGCGGCGACACGCGATTATTTTCAAACAACATTGTCACATTAAGACATGAATTCGCCGGCGGCGTTGCTATAATCGGCCGCGCTGCCGGCCTCGTCTCCCAGCCGTCGCAACAGGGTGTTGTTGCCGGTGCACGACAAAGCTTTTCGCTATACAACGATGCCGAACACTGGCATATTAGTTGGCACACGAATAGCACGGCCGTTCGTTGCATAAGAGAAAAATTTCTTTAGGAGACACAATGCGTAAGACCTCATTCGCGCTCGCGCTGTTGACCGCTGCCGTCCTGTCGGCTTGCGGCGGCAGCAGCACCAGCCCTCGCGGCGGCGACCAGACCCCGGTTACCAAGTTCAGCGCACAGGTATCGTTCGGCGACAGCCTGTCCGACGTCGGCTCGTATGCCGTCGGTACCGTCAAGGCGCTGGGCGGCGGCAAGTTCACGATCAACGGCGACAACACGTCGATCAACAAGGAACTGACCGGCAAGAACTGGACCGAACTCGTCGCGGCCCAAATGAGCCTGCCAGCACCGTGCCCGGCCCAGACCGGCCTGCAGGGCGACGCGACCAAGGGCTTCGCCGTCCCTGTCTCCTTCAACACCAACTGCCTCAATTACGCGCAAGGCGGCTCGCGCGTGACGAATCCGATCGGCCCGAACAACAAGGTCGTGAACCCGACGCTGGGCCTGACCACCGTGCCCGTGGTGACGCAGATCGCGAACCACCTGGCCAAGACCGGGGGCAAATTCAGCGGTACCGAACTCGTGACCGTGATGGCCGGCGGTAACGACATCCTGTTCCTGCTGGGCCAGCTGTCGTCGAGCGCCACCGCCGCCGGCACTGCCGCTGGTTCCCAGGCCTTCGCCGTGTCGCTGACGACGCAACTGGCCGCCGGTGCGACGAACCCGGCCACCGCGGCCCAGGCCATCGGCCTCGCGATCCAGACCGAAGCGGCGCGCGCCGGCCACACCGACGCCTCGATCGTGCAAGCCGCCGTCACCGCCGCCGTCATGGCCGGGAACACTGCGGCCGCGCAGGCGACCGTGTACGGCCCGATGGTCGCCAAGGCCCAGGCGGACGCCACCGCCGCCGGCCAGAAAGCAGGCGCCGACTACCTGACCGCGAATGCCGCGGGTGTCGTCACCGCCATGGCGACGGCCGGCGCCGAGCTGGCCGCGCTGGTCAAGACGCAGATCGTCGCCAAGGGCGCGAACTATGTGGTCGTGAACAACCTGCCGGATGTGGCATCGACGCCGTCGGGCAAGTCGCAGTCCGCGGCCGTCCAGGCCCTGATCGTGAAAGCCGTCGACGCCTTCAATGCGCAATTGCAAGCCGGTGTCGCGGACGAGCCGAAAGTCCTGTACGTCGACGTGTGGAGCGTCAGCCACGACGAAGTGATCAATCCGGCACCGTATGGCCTCACCAATACGTCGACCCCGGCCTGCGGCCCGAACGCGCTGGGTACCACGTCACTCGTCTGCAACGCGAAGAACGTGATCGCAGGCGACGTCAGCCACTACATGTTCGCCGACGAAGTCCATCCGACGCCGTTCGTGAACTGGCTGCTCGCGCGCTATGTTCTCGAGAAGATGGAAGTCAAAGGCTGGCTGTAATCATCACGACAGGCTCGTCCCCGCGGACGGGCCATCAATAAGAATCAGGAGATAACATGAAAGTAAGTTCCAATGTCGTGAAGCTGCTGGTCGCTGCTGGCGCGCTGGCCGTGGCGGGCAGCGCCGCGGCACAGGCCAAGGGGAAGTGGGCCGTGTCGCTGGGCGCCATCGAGATCGAACCGAAGGTGGAAAGCGGCGCGATTTCCGCTCCGGCCCTGCCGAATTCGCTGGGCGACGTCGGCAAGGACACGGAACCGGTGGCGATCATCAACTACGGGATCACCGACAACATCACCGCCGAATTCACCATCGCGAAGCCATACAAGCACAGCATCTACGGCGCGGGTTCCATCGCCGGTACGGGCGAGCTGGGCACGGCACATGCCTTGCCGCCGACGTTGTTCGCGCAATACCGTTTCTTCTCGCCGAACGCGGCGTTCCGTCCGTACGTCGGCCTGGGCGTGACCTATGCCTACTTTTACAAGGAAACCGGCTCGTTCCGCATGACCGCGCTGACGGACCCGGGCGGTCCGCCGACGACGTTTAGCATCGACAACAAATTGACCTATTCGGGCCAGATCGGTGCCGTCTGGAACTTCAACGAGAAATGGTTCCTCAACGCCGCCCTCGTGAAGACCCGCCTGCGGACCGACGTGCACTTCTCGACGGGGCAGAACCAGCACATGAAGCTGGACCCGAAGTCGACTGTGCTGACCCTTGGCTACAAGTTCTGATCGCGTTTCGCGCAATAAAAAACCCGCCGTGTTCGGCGGGTTTTTTTTCGTGCACCGGGGCGATCAGAACGCCGCGATACCGGTCTGCGCACGTCCCAGGATCAGCGCGTGGATGTCGTGCGTACCTTCGTACGTGTTGACGACTTCCAGGTTGACGAGGTGACGCGCCACGCCGAACTCGTCGCTGATGCCGTTACCGCCCATCATGTCGCGCGCCATGCGAGCGATGTCCAGTGCCTTGCCGCAGGAATTGCGTTTCATGATCGACGTGATCTCGACCGCGGCCGTGCCCTCGTCCTTCATGCGGCCCAGGCGCAGGACGCCCTGCAGGCC
>NZ_JASNRB020000059.1:0-7335 GCF_030411975.2 Massilia orientalis
CGACTGCCCGACGCCTTCACACACTTCAACGAGGTGCATTCGCATTCGGCGCTTGGGTACAAATCGCCGCGCATGTTCAAGAAAGACAACCGACAAGTTAAACATGTCTCATTCTTACACGCACTCAAGCTGTACATGGTCCTGCTGGCGTTCCGCAACGGCCGTGACAACGTGGCGCGCTTGGGATATCCAACACATCTAGCTCTACACCGGATTAAGGCGTACGACATTGCGCTCACCGTCAATATTCTGAGCGCTGCCCAACAACCAAATTATTCGTGCCCGCGAAAATGTGCAACTAAATTAACAACAGAAACACTGATTGCTAGTGTGCAGGACGAGTTGGAAAGTAGGTCACGGTACAATGCTTGGTTGCACTCTTATGGACGCAGGAATTTCGTGAAGACGGCTTTTCTTGGCAAACGAATGATGGCGCAAGAAATCGCAGCCTATGATTGGTCGAGGCATCCGCTCGGTCGAATAGACGAGTGGCCAGCAGCGCTGCGTACCGCATTGGGTATGATCTTAGACAGCGATTTTCCAATGTTCCTTGTGTGGACTGGTCAGTTCTATGCATTCTATAACGATGCCTATCTTCCTCTCCTCGGCAGTAAGAAACTAGATGCGCTAGGCCGTCGTTTCGCAGATGTATGGGCAGAGGCATGGGATGTTGTCGGACCAATTGCCGAGAAAGCTTATGCTGGAGAGAGTACGTACTTCGAAGATCTTCCGATTGTCGTTGATCGATACGGATATCCTGAACAGACCTATTTTTCCTTTTCATATAGTCCAGTACGTGGCGAAGATGGGCAGGTAGCGGGCGTCCTGTGCACCGTCTTCGAAACGACATCCAAAGTGACGACCCTGGCTCGTTTGAAAGAGAGCGAAGCCCGGTTTCAGCTGTCCTTGGAAGCATCCGGCAACATTGGTACCTGGACGGTAGATGCGGAAACCTTCGCAACGACCGTCGATGCTCGGTTCGCCCACCTGTTTCGTTCCGATGCTGTTGATGCGGAACGAGGGATTCTGTCGTTATCAGCATTTACGGACAATATCCATCCTGATGACAGGCAACGCGTGTTGCAATCTATTGCTCATGCGATGGAAAGTGGTAGCCCTTACGAAGAAGAATACCGTCTAAGTCCAGTCGATGAGGCACTTATCTGGGTTTCGGCCAAGGGCCGTATGTTTGCGGACCTCGATACTGGCAAACGTCGCTTTGCTGGGGTCGCGGTGGACATTACTCAACGCAAGCAAATCGAGACCGACCTTCGGCGCTTGGCTGAGGGATTGGCAGAATCCAATCGACGGCAACAGGAATTCCTTGCCGTTCTCGCCCATGAATTGCGCAATCCTTTGGCCCCAATACGCACCGGACTGGAGCTGATCGCTTCCACAGGAGACAACCCGGCCACGGTCGCTCGCATCAGGAAAGTGATGAGTCGACAAGTAGATCACTTGGTCCACCTTGTTGATGACCTGCTCGACCTGGCTCGTATAACGAGCGGAAAGATCGTGCCGAAATTGAGTCACGTTCCGCTTCAGGACATCGTGTCACAGGCCATCGAGACTGCTCTACCCGCGATTGAGGCCAAAGAACATAAGTTTATCGTGCACGTGCCGAAGGAACCCATCTGGCTGGATGTCGATGCCAATCGTATCGCCCAGGTCATCGCAAACGTACTGACTAACGCGGTGAAATACACGACGCCGCGTGGCGAAATCGTCCTGATGGGCCGTGTTGAGAACGACAACGCGGTCGTCACTGTCACAGACAACGGAATTGGTATCGCGTCTGATGAACTGCCTCATGTGTTCGACATGTTCAGTCAGGTAGTCCACAACGGGGAATATTCCCAAGGCGGCCTAGGTATCGGTTTGGCATTGGCCAAACAGCTTACCGAGATGCATGGAGGAACAATATGGGCCGAGAGCGCTGGCCAGAACAACGGAAGCACATTCACCATAAAACTTCCTGTTATCAACGGCACAGCGTCTCCCGGCAATGTGGAAGGGAGCTTGGGATTGCACCAACCTGGAGGGACGCGCCCACGTCGTATATTACTGGCCGACGACAATGCGGATGCCGTCAACATGCTAGCGCAAATGCTGAAATTGGACGGGCATGAGGTCCGTACAGCTAGCGATGGCCAGCAGGCGCTTATGATTGCACAGGAATGGATACCGGATGTGGCTTTACTGGATCTGGGAATGCCAAAAATGAATGGCTTCGAGCTGGCGGAGGCGATGCGCGCTTCATCTCTGAAAGATGTCGAGCTCGTGGCAGTAACTGGTTGGGGAAATCATGAGGATCGCTTGCGAACAACACAAGCTGGGTTCAGCAAGCACATTACCAAGCCACTCGATTTCAGTGAACTCCGAGATTACCTTGCTTCAGTTGGTAGGCGTCTCGACTGACATTTGTCGAATTGAGCCTGTCAGATTTTTTGTGTGGAACGGGGTCATGAAATAAACCCGAAAGGACTGTTCCACGACCGAAGTGATGACCACCAAAAAGCCCAAGAAAGGAAGCTTCTTATCCGTTCCCGGTCGAGCTGATCGACCAGTTAACGTACAATGCCTCCGTCAGCGTCATAATCTTCGCCGGCAACGGCCGACCAACTATCTTCATCTAAATAAATAACTTTATGCGGTGTGGAGTGACGCATTCCTGGGCGCAGGTTACCTTCAATAACCCAGACTCGGTGAAGTTCATATCGCCTGACGTTCGCCGAGATGAATTTATTTCCGAATATGCTATTACCCTGAGCATCTTTATCTGTTATGTTCAGCGCATTGTACGGTACGAACAGCTCGCGCTTCCCTTTGAGTACCCATTCGAACCTGTCCGGATTACCATTAAATATGTAGTTCGCGTCGCTCGGATACGTTTTTTCGAAGCCAATCAACGGTGCATCATAGGCATAATTTGACATACGCCGCACACGTCGTTGACCAGGGAAGTAATAATAAGACTCAACCGGTTTGTCAAAATAAAACCGCTGCAACACTGCTTGTCCCGACATTGCGGCGGGACTCTTGTACGAGAGAATTTCCGCGACCTTCAGATCGCCTTCTCGTAATGGTCTGCCTGGCGCCGCACCCCATGGGTTATAAATACGCACCTCCCATGAATAGAGAATGGGCTCGGCATCTGGTGCCCTTGGTGATAGATATGACTTTCCATTGGTCCATTCCACACCCAATCCCTGGTATTGCACAAGAAAATTCCAAAGCGCTTCGCTTCCAGTGCGTGGGTGCGAAAGGGAACACTTGGGAGCACCGCGTCTTCGATAGACCAGCCATTGCGCGAGATATGTGCCCTGCCCTGAAAACGAATTGTATTTTGAGCCACGAAAGGTGGAAGACCGCAACTCCGATGGGTCGGATAGATAGGCATTGTGTACCCGGGCTTGCTTTTTAATAAAGCAACAGCGCCCGGAGGCAACATCGTTTCAAATTGGTTAACGTTGTTCTGGTCAATAATTCGCAGCGGAATTTCCTTTCCGTAAGGGGAAAACCGAACCCGGCTTTCACCTGGCGTCCACCCGGGCAGAGGAGAATCGGTCATTCCCCGCGATTCCGGAATACTGCCATCCGCGTTGCTTGAAGTTTCGGCACCGGAAACTGCAAAATGAGAAACGGATTGCGCTAACGCTATTCTCGGCAGCACGAAACAGTTTGCTATAACGCAAAAGTAAATTTGTGGCACTCGGCCTCGGCGAAATATCAGCATTGATGACCTCATGTTCGAAGTAGCGTAGACGCAATGCACAATAATGAACTCATAAAAAAGCGTGTCGAGGTTCGCAGCGTATGTAACACCAATCATAGGTGAGAGTCACGTTCCCGTGAAATAAATTCGGGTCTGTTATGATGATTGGTAAAGTTCCCGTTTTGCCACATTGACGAGGAAGGTTCCGGTTCACATAGACTGTCACGCCAAACATTTGACAGGACAATATAAGTCGGCTCCAAGGAATGCTGCTTCTGTCGCGTTGACGAGGTGCGTACCCTCATCGGATAGGCTGTGATACCTCGAGCACTTCATGATTTGACATGCTAGCAGGCGCCTAGACGAAATCAATGACATAGTCGTGGCATGCCGTCGCGGTGTGAAGGAAGCATGTGATGGCAGTGAAATATTCACTCGACGGTTCGGAGCCGCTGTCATACGCTGGCGGCAGGCCGCCAGCCTTGCAGCCCCAGCATATCGCAGTGTTGCGCGATATCGTGACAGAGCGTGCACAAGCGAGCCTGCAGGAAATTGCAGACGAGTTTGATCATCGCTCTGGTGCGCGCGTCTGTGCCTGGACCATTCGACCTGTACTGCGTGCGCAAGACATTGTGCGGATGTAGCTAACATGAGTATAAACGCGCGTCGCAAGCGCAATCGCAGAAAAAGGGGCGGAACACATGGACGACGAGTTCAACTTGCATACTTACCGACGGGTTGTCGAGGCAAGGAGCTCCAAGCGCACCGCCACCCTCGTCGACATTTGCGTAGGAAACACGTAAGCCTGTGAATCTCACGCCTTAAGCAGTACCTCAGAACGTATCTCTTGCGGCGCTTGACGCGTACCATGAGCTTAACCAACCCTGGGCGGATCTGCTGCGAGCGTTCCATCGACATGCACGACGTGGCCGAGCGCGTAGATGAAGCCGTCCAAGCTCCGCGACAAACCGCTCGGAATCGTCGGCTCGGTGTGCCTAGTTTCTTTCGAATTCCTGTGACCACGAGTGTCTAACAAATAAGCTCCTGGAACGGCCTCGGCAGCTCGTCCTTTGCTTCGTCGAGCAGCGCGGGTACGCACCCGGTGATGTGCCCAATCCCTTGAGGCACAATTAAGCCAAACTCACTCAATAGACTCCGGATCTGATTGACTTGCGCTGTCCTCGCTTTGATCCATCCCTGCTGTACCCGATGCAGCGCTAGCACCGCCTGCTGCTCAACATTCATGACCGGCACAAACGCATGTTAGGCGGCCGCACGGCCTTGCAAATCACTTCCGCATCCGCAGCGTCGTGCTTGTTCGTTTTTACGTAGGGCTTGACGAATTGAGGCGCCATCAGCTTCACCGTGTGTCCAAACGCTTGCAGCGTTCGCGCCCCGTAATGTACGCTGCTGCAGACTTCCATCCTTCAAGTGGTTGCTCGATACATCCACTCACGACGCGCTGCTTCCGCCGCTCGATCCTGTGACTAGGGGCAGATCAAACCAAAGAACTTCAGCGTCATCGGACATGCCCTGCAGTTCCACGTTGGGAACAACTGGCAATGCACATGCATCGCCCCCCGCAAGCTGCTCGGGTGCTACGCCGGCAACGACGATCGATAGTGCGCCTCGAATGACGTGGACATATGCACTCCGGTTCGCTTGTGCATTGATGGACACACTATGGCCGCGCTTGAGAGTCGTTACACAGATCATGGAGTCTTGATCCACCGGAAGACTGTTACCGCGCCCATCTGGCGACACGAGCAGTTGCCATCGCCCGGCACGATCTGCGCGCTCGAAATGGCGCTGTTCCACTGAGGGCGGGGTGCCCGTTCGACGTGGCTGAAGCCAGATCTGAATGTGGTGGTCCGTCACTTGACTCGATCGGTTCATCTGGCTGTGGACGATTCCCGTTCCGGCGCTCATCTTCTGCACATCGCCTACTGTAACGATGCACTGATTACCGAGATTGTCGCGATGCTCGACCATGCCTGAGAGCGGCATGATGAATATCTCGAGATCCCTGTGCGGATGCGGAAGGAATCCGCCGTTCGGCTTCACCTTGTCTTCGTTAAGCGCAAGCAGAACACCAAAAGAGTCACGCTCAGGATCCCTGTACGAGCCGAAGGAGAAGCTGAATCGAGCATCAAGCCAGTCGAGTTGCATGATTCCTCGCGTGGCTGCCCGTCGTATGTCTAGCGTTTGCATGGTTTCTACATTTCCTGGCGAAGTTAGGTGACAGAATCGAGTCTAGGCTTCTCGTAAAATGAAATACAGGTGCCTAACGGCCGACCTGTTTGAGCGCGTGCCGGACCAGCGCGGCACGCCCGCGCGGTGTAGGCGGCGTGAACTAGTCAATGCATGCTCCTACGTGCTGCACGGGGGTGCTCTTGGCGACTTCTACCAACGACATACCCCCCTGGCAAGCGGTCTACTAGGCGTTTTCACGTTAGGTGGGTGCTGGTGTATTCGAGAAAATGCAGGGCCGGTTACGCAAGCAGTGGCGTTCCCGCATGGGACGCGCGAACGCGCCGACAGAGGCGATTATCGATGCCCAGTCCAATGGCACTTCGCCGCAGGGCGGAGAGAGCGGTTTCGATGCCGGGAGAATGGTCAGTGGCCAAGCGCAACCTCGTCGTTGATACGACGGACTGCTCATCGCGCTGACAGTGACGACCGCAAGTTTGCAGGACCGGGATTCCGCTGCTGCCGTGGTTGCGCAAGCGTACACGTGGGTGCACCGGGAGATGTGCAGTAATATGGGACCAGAGTTCGTCCAGAACGGTGCTTTGGCCAAAGCATCAGTCCGGCTAAGAACATGCCGTCCATGTTAATCCCTAGGCCGCGGCTACGTACGGCAGCAATCTACCGGTTCCGGTCCCTCGGCTGAGACCGCTTTCAACCCAGAGCGGACGCCGTCGACCTAGTGAACTGAGATTTCGTCAAGGCGACAAGGTAGTCATCATAGTGGAGAGGGAAGCTTGCCGTACGCCGTATCGACAAATACCTTATAACGGGTAACTTGGCTCTCGGTAGCATCCAGCGAGATTAATCGTGACTCTCCAATTTTTAGTTTGGTCGCGCGACTTCCAGCGTAAATCGGTTTGCCGGTAGACAGGTCCTTGAGCGTGAGCATTAGATTTACCGTCCCTTTTTCAAGCTCACGAGACTCGATCCGCACTTCATATTGCGTTGGAAAAGTCAGAGTCGCCTCATCGGTTTGCCGCATGAGGACGCCATTCGCGTAGGTACTCGATTTTTCCGTAGAAAATTTGCTGACGATAAAATGAACAACAATTCCGTCCTGCGCAAATGCAGGCATGCAAAACATCATGCAGAGAAGCAAAAGTAGTCTCATCTAGTCTCCGTTCTAACTGTAGATCTGCTCTTGGCCGAACTCGGAATTTCGCCAAGCTCTGTGTACAGCGCTTGTTGCTGCAAAGGCGAGTAGATGGTTTTGATAGTCGCACTAAAGCGTCTACCAACGCTATCTTTGCAATCAGAGCGTTGGCGGACGCTGGCCGATACGACGAGTTACGTAGTTAGAAGACGGTCCGCATCTGGTCGTGGAACGACATGACCTCTCGCATCCTGTCGCGATCGGCCGCGATGGCGCG
>NZ_JASNRB020000060.1:0-7307 GCF_030411975.2 Massilia orientalis
TGTGGAGCAAGAAGACGGGCGACACCAGCGCCAAACTGGAAGCGCGGCTGGCGCCGCACAGCGTGCTGATGCTGCTCCTGACCGGCCCTGCGAAACCATAGCGCGCGCCCGGCCGCGCGGCGCGCAAGGAGTCCTTGCCTGACGATGGCCTTGCCAAGCGCGGGAGCCCTGGAAGGTAAAGACTTTTTTCGCTGTCGCGAAAGCGGCCGCGTTGCGCAGGGGCGGGGCATGCCCCGCCAATTCCCTGCTTCCCCCTTCTCTTCCACGCCAATAAACGCTTTCGCGGCTCGCGATAATGTTGAACAGATTTGGTCGGAAGGGATTTCCCGCGGTGAACTGGTGCGGACGAATACCGATCAAACGATGACTATCGATCCTTGTCGGCCGCTCGAATACCTCTTCCAGGGGAATGACTCGGCAGCTTGTGAGGACGATTACATCAAAATTGCGTACCGCGTGGGCGCTATCACTGCGGACAGAGAAAATCCAATCAGCGCAAACAGTCGTTGACCCGGCGCATCATCCCGCCGGGATTCGTTCCGGCCATGGCGGCTTTCAGCATTCTCTAAATAATTACTGTCTGGATACGTCTGCATGAACATCATCAAACACAGCTTCGCCGTTCTCGGCATGATCGCGGCGCCGGCTTTTGCCGCCAGCCCGGTCAGCATCAGCATCGACGCCGGCAAACCCGGCCCGGTCATCAACAAGAACGTGTACGGCCAGTTCGCCGAAAACCTCGGAACCGGCATCTACGGCGGCATGTGGGTCGGCCCGAAGTCGAGCATCCCCAACACCGGGGGCTGGCGCAATGACGTGGTCGGCGCGCTCAAGCAGTTGCATGTGCCGCTGGTGCGCTGGCCGGGCGGCTGCTTCGCCGACACCTACCATTGGCGCGATGGCGTCGGTCCGCAGGACAAACGCCCGAGCAACGTCAACGGGGGCAAGGTGGACGCGATCAACGCCGTCGGCACCCACGAATTCTTCGACCTGATCGACATGCTGGGCGCCGACGCCTACGTCAACGGCAACGTCGGTACCGGCACCGTGCAGGAGATGTCCGATTGGGTCGAGTACATGACGGCGGACGGCGGCTCGCCCCTGGCCAGGCTGCGCGCCCGGAACGGGCACGCAAAGCCGTTCAAAGTCGCCTACTTCGGTATCGGCAATGAGATGTGGGGCTGCGGCGGCAACATCAGGCCTGACTACTACGCGAACCTGTACAGCAATTACGAGACCTTCCTGAGGGCGCCCAAGGACAACAAGCCGAAAATAATCGCCAGCGGCGGCGACATCACCTGGACCGAGGTCCTGAGCCGCGAATTGAAGGGCCGTACGAGCGGCATCAGCATCCATCAGTACACCATTGCGGGCGCCACTTGGGAGACCAAGGGCGCGGCCCTCGGCTTCAAGGAAAACGAGTGGATCTCGACCCTCGCCAATACCTTGAAAATGGATCAGATTATCAAAGATCATCTGGCCGTGCTGGACAAGAACGATCCCGAGAAGAAGATCGGGCTGATGATCGACGAGTGGGGCACCTGGTATGCCGATGCGGACGCCAGTAATAGCGCCCTGTACCAGCAAAACTCCCTGCGCGACGCGCTCGTGGCGGCGCTCAGCTTCCACATCTTCCATGCGCACGCAAAGCGGATCCCCATGACCACCATCGCCCAGATGGTCAACGTGCTGCAGGCGATGATCCTGACCGACAAGGAGAAGATGGTCCTGACCCCGACCTACTACGCGTTCCAGATGTATGTGCCGTTCCAGGATGCCCGGACGGTGCCGCTGGCAATCAAGGACAACACCAGCTACACCCTGGGCGCCACCACCATTCCGGGCGTGAGCGCTACGGCGGCGCGCGCCAAGGACGGCAAGCTGTACCTGGCGCTGGTCAACACCGATCCGCACCAGGCGGTCGATGTCGCCGTCGACGTCGCCGGCACGAAGGTCAAAGGCGCGGCCGGCAAGGTGCTGACCTCGGCCGCGATGGATGCGCACAACACGTTCCAGAATCCGCAGGCCATCAAGCCGGTGCCGTTCAGCGCGCGTGCCGCAGGTGGCAAGCTGTCGATCAAGATGCCTGCCAAGGCGGTGATGGTGGTCGCTTTGGAGGAGTAACCGCCAAACGGGAACAAACCTCCCGGGTCACCCACCGCCATCATCGGACACCATAATTACTGAATAGGATACCTCTCATGCCTTCTGTTTTCCCATTACGCGCCGCCGTCGCGCTTTCATGCCTGATCGCCTTCCATGCTGCCGCAGCGCCGATGCCGCAGCTGGTGCAGAAAAACGGCAAGTTCGCGCTCATGGTCGATGGCGCGCCTTATCTTTTGTTGGGCGGCCAGGCCAACAATTCCAGTAACTACCCCGCCATGCTGCCGCAAGTCTGGCCGGCAATCAAGGACATGAAGGCCAATACGCTGGTGATGCCGATCTCGTGGGAGCAGATCGAACCTGTCGAAGACAAATTCGATTTCAGCTTTGTCGACATCCTGGTCAAACAGGCGCGCCAGAACAAAGTCCGGCTCGGCCTGCTCTGGTTCGGAACGTGGAAGAACACCGGCCCGGGATACACGCCCGCATGGGTGAAACTCGACAACCAGCGCTTCCCCCGCCTGACGAACAAGGACGGCACGACTTCCTATTCCTTGTCGCCGCACCATGCGTCGACCCTGGAAGCGGACAAGAAAGCCTACGTGGCGTTGCTGCGCCATTTGAAAGCGATCGACGGCGAACAGCACACCGTCATCATCATCCAGCCGCAAAATGAAATGGGCGTGTATGGCGCCGTGCGCGATTATTCGCCGAAAGCCAATGCGCTGTTCGCACAGCAGGTCCCGCCAGCCCTGCTGTCCCGCCTGAACAAACAGCCTGGCACGTGGTCGCAGGTGTTCGGGGGCGATGCTGATGAGTTCTTCTACGCCTGGTCGATCGCTTCCTACGTCGACCAGGTTGCCGCAGCCGGCAAGGCTGTCTACCCGCTGCCGACCTACGTCAATGTCGCCCTCAAGGAGCCGATCAAGCCACAGTCGCCGGGCAGCTACCCCAGCGGCGGCGCGACCTGGAACGTGATCGACATTTACAAGGCCGCCGCGCCGCATATCGATGTGCTCGCACCCGATCTGTACACGCCCGAATCGGTCTCGTATGAGGCGACGCTCAAGCACTACCGCCGTCCCGACAACGCGCTGTTGATTGCGGAGACCGGGAACACGAATATCTATGCGCGCTATATTTTCACTGCGCTGGGCCAGCAGGCGATCGGCTTCGATCCCTTCGGTTTCGATTACACCGGATATTCGAATTACCCGCTGGGCGCGAAAAATTGGGGACCTGAAGGCGTCAAGCCCTTCGCCCGCGTGTATGGCCTGTTTGCGCCAATGGCGCGCGAATGGGCGAAGTTGAGTTTCGAAAGCGAAGTGCACGGCGTCTCCGAGCCGGATGATCACAGCGCGCAGCAAATCGATCTCGGTCCGAAGTGGACGGCCAGGGTGACTTACCGCGAATGGCAATTTGGCGACGCCAAATGGAATGCCAAGGGCGATTTTCCGGACAATTCAGAGACGCCTAGCGGCGGCGTGGCGATGGCCAAGCTGGCCGATGACGAATACCTGGTCACCGGCCTGAATGCGCGCGTCAACTTCGGCGCCAGCAAGGACCTGAAAGGCCGCGTCATGATTGTGGACCGCGTCGAAGAAGGACGTTTCGAGAACGGCAAGTGGATCATGCTGCGGGTGTGGAATGGCGACCAGACCAGTGATGGATTGAATTTCACCGATCGGGCGCAGGTGCTGAAAGTGAAGCTCGGCACCTACGTCAAATAACCAGGGCGCCGCCGGCCGGTGCAGTTTCGCCGCGGGCGCTTCCCCGGCGCCGGCTCAGGGCGCAGGCGAAACAGCCCGCGTTTCCCGAACCGGATCCGCAGCCGGCGGCAGGCGTACCAGAGAAGCCGCGCACATTCCTTGGCCTGACGATCAAGTCGACTGAAACACCGGGCGAGCAATCGGCCGCCGGTCTGCTGTCGAAGGAAGGCGTGTTGGTACTGTCCGTCGAGGCGGCAAGCTACGGCGACTGTCCTCTATAAGTACACCTTGAACAAAAAAAATCGAAGAAGACAATTCGTGAGCAATCCATTTAACCGTATTCTGCTGGCGCTCGCGCTGGCAAGCGCCGCCTGCGTGCCCGCCGCCGCAGCGGCCGAAAGCTCCGGCCAGGGGAGCGCGCAAGCGACAGCGCCGGGCAGCGCAGCGTCTTTAACGGCTGGGCCCAGGTGATCGTGCAATCGACCGGTCAGCCCGGCGCGGCGACGCTCTCTGCGACGTCCGGTAAGCTGAATGAGACGGCGCTTCGCTTCGAGCTGCGCTAGCCGGTTCTAGGGGGCCGCTGGTCGATCCCTAGGACCTGAACCAATATCAAAGTAAGGGTAAAGAACTACCATGAGCAAACTCCTCGCCAGCCTGCTGCTGGCCGCAACAGCATTGACGGCGTCGGCCGCAGAGCGCTTTCCGCTGGCCGACGTTCGTCTCGGTGCCGGTCCCTTCCTCGATGCCCAAAACCGCAATCGGCAATACCTGATGTCGCTCGATCCGGACAAATTGCTCGCGCCCTTCCAGCGCGAAGCCGGTTTGCCGCTCAAAGCGCCAAGCTACGGCAACTGGGAATCGCACGGTCTGGACGGTCACATCGGCGGCCACTATTTGTCGGCGCTGGCGCTGCTGTATGCGTCGACCGGCGACGCCATGGTCAAGGAGCGCCTCGACTACTTCGTCAATGAACTCAAGAAGTGCCAGCAGGCCAACGGCAACGGCTACATCGGCGGCATCCCGGAAGGCGCCAAGGCGTGGCAGGACATCGCCAAAGGCGCGATCAAGGCCGACAACTTCACGGTCAACGGCAAGTGGGTCCCCTGGTACAACCTGCACAAGACCTACGCCGGCCTGCGCGACGCCTATCACTACGGCGGCAACCAGGACGCGCGCGCCATGCTGGTCGGGATGGCCGACTGGGCGCTCAAGCTGACGGCCGCGCTGAGCGACGAGCAGATGCAGGACATGCTGCGCAGCGAACATGGCGGCATGAACGAAGTGCTGGCCGATGTGTACGAACTGACCGGCGACAAAAAATACATGGCGCTGGCGCAGCGCTTCTCGCATCAGGCTTTGCTGCGGCCGCTGGAACAGGGCAAGGACGAGCTGACCGGCATGCACGCCAACACGCAGATCCCGAAAGCGATCGGCTTCGAGCGCATCGCCGCGCTGGGCGGAGACCAGCAGCTACACAAGGCCGCGGAATTTTTTTGGCGCACGGTACACGATCGCCGCACCGTGGCCATCGGCGGCAACAGCGTCCGGGAGCACTTCAACGACGACAAAGACTTCTCGTCGATGATCAACGCGGTCGAAGGTCCCGAGACCTGCAACACCTACAACATGCTGCGCCTGTCGGAGATGCTGTTCTTGCGCGATCCGAACGTGCGCTACGCCGATTACATGGAGCGTGCGCTGTTCAATCACATCCTGTCGTCGCAGAACCCGGACACCGGCGGCCTCGTCTATTTCACGCCGATGCGCCCCAACCACTACCGCGTGTATTCGGAGGTCGACAACTCCATGTGGTGCTGCGTCGGCTCGGGCATCGAGAGCCAGTCCAAGTATGGCGAATTCATCTACGCCCATGACAAAGATGCGCTGTTCGTCAACCTGTACGCGTCCTCAACCTTGGAGTGGCATGAGAAGGGCGTGCGCATTACCCAGACGACGCGCTTTCCGGATGCCGACACCAGCCGCTTGACGATCGATGGCGATGGCGTATTCACCGTCAAGCTGCGCTATCCTGGCTGGGTTGCGCGCGTAGCCATGCAGGTGAAGGTCAATGGCAAGCCGGTCAAGGTCGATGGCAAGCCGGGCAGCTATGTGAACGTCACGCGTCACTGGCGCAAGGGCGACCGCGTCGACGTGACCTTGCCGATGCGGACGACCCTGGAGCGCATGCCGGACCAGTCGAACTATTATGCGGTGCTGCGCGGGCCGATCGTGTTGGCGGCCAAGACGCAGCCGTTCGCCAACGAGAAGCTCAACGTGTTCGCGGGCGATTCGGGGAGCCAAGTCCCCAGCGGGCCTGTGTGTCCGCTGGAGGCAGCGCCGATGTTCGTTAGCGACACGCGCGACTTTGTGAAAAAGTTCAAGCCTGTCAAGGGCGAGCCGATGACATTCACCGCGCCGGGGCTGATCCAGGGCGGCGGCGCGGCGGTCTTGAAACTCATTCCGTTTTTCCGGCTGCACGATTCGCGCTATATGATCTACTGGCCGTATTCGACCCCGGCCAACGCGCAGGCCACTCGCGAAGCGACGGCCAAGGCCGAAGCCGAGCGCATCGCCGAAGGCGCGCAGACCATCGATCAGGTGGCGCCGGGCGAGCAGCAGCCGGAGTCCGATCACGCGTTTGCGGGCGAGGGCGCCGACGCTGGCGTCGCCCGAGGCAAGCACTGGCGCCGTGCAAGCGGATGGTTCAGCTATGTGCTGAACGACCGCAAGCTGGAAGCGAAGATCCTGAGGCTGACCTTCGACGGCGGCGACGCCGGCGCTACTTTCGATGTCCTGGTCAATGGCAGGCAGATCGCCACGGTCACGCTGGAGAAGAATACGCAGGGGTTCTACGCGAAGGATGTGGCGATTCCCTCTGAATTGGTCAACGAGTCGCTGACGGTGAAATTCGTCGCCAAGCCGGGAGCGATGGCGGGCCGATTGTACGGGCTACGTCTACTGCGTTAGACATCATGTATCGACCTCGCGGACCTCTCGGCAAAAGAGTGGGTGGCAGGTGCGTAAAAAATGTTCATACAATTATCGATTTAGATATTGCCGCGCCGGGCATTCAACGAAAACCCTTCAGAATAGGGTCTTTTTTGACCGCATTGGCCACCATGTCCTTGTGCCGCGCTGGCATGGCCTGCGCCTGGTCGCGGCCGACGCCCCGAATTTACGCTTCGGACTGCGCGCCAGCACTGTGGCCAACCCGGCCAGCGCCAATCAAATCGCCTTCGGCCTGTTCTGCCCGGCGCCGAAATGATGCTGGCCGCCTCGCTGCACAGCGTCCACGTGAACGAGCACCAGATGCTCTTCCAGCACGTTGACTGTCTCGGTTCCGGCGACCTGCTGCTCATGGACCGCGGCTACCCGTGCCGGCTTGCGCCTTATACAGGCAACTGCGCCTCGGTTGCGCTCTAAAGTGGACCCATCAGTCAAGACACTCAGCCGGCTAGTTTAAGCTGTGTCCGTTTCCGTTTCCGCTTCTGCAGC
>NZ_JASNRB020000061.1:0-6890 GCF_030411975.2 Massilia orientalis
CATTGCATCACACGGCTGAATCTTGTTTAGAAGCGGCAGACCATCGATGTGAGTTCTGCCGCTAATGATGAGGCGAGCGCCATGGTAAACTGTGGCCTGATTCTACGACAACCCGCCGTGGTAAGGCGTCAGCACAGCCACGAAGCGGTTACGGCAAAGTACAACGCCCGGTACTACCGGGCGCGAAGTAACTGATCGTAGCTGTGCGAACGACGCTTCTCGCTAGCACATGACACTCTAGAACCGCATGTTCAAGTGTATCCGTGGCGCAAAGTGTCCTCGTAGAAGCGTCTTAGCTGACCGATAGCTAAACCAATGCATCCCGAAACGCGTAACGCATGCTCAGCTTGTATGCAGCTCAAGACCACAATTTTCCATCCTTACGATAACTGCTGAGTAAGCTGAGGGACAAGTTCGAACAGGTCGCCGACCAAACCATAGTCGGCCACGGAGAAAATTGGCGCTTCCGGATCTTTGTTAATAGCAACGATGGTCTTCGAATCCTTCATGCCGGCAAGGTGCTGGATTGCGCCAGAGATGCCCACGGCGATGTACAACTGCGGCGCCACGATCTTGCCGGTCTGGCCAACCTGCCAGTCGTTTGGCACGTACCCGGCGTCAACGGCGGCGCGCGAAGCACCCATGGCGGCGCCCAGCTTGTCGGCAAGCGGCTCAAGGATCTTGAAGTTTTCGCCCGACCCCATGCCGCGGCCGCCCGAGACAACGATCTTGGCACCCGTTAGTTCTGGACGGTCCGACTTGGCCAGTTCGCGGCTTACGAACAAGGACTTCCCCGAATCGGCGACGGCGCTCACCGTTTCGACAGTCGCCGCAC
The DNA here is from genome assembly GCF_030411975.2 of Massilia orientalis. NCBI lineage: Bacteria > Pseudomonadati > Pseudomonadota > Betaproteobacteria > Burkholderiales > Oxalobacteraceae > Massilia > Massilia orientalis. Next base: position 836 of record NZ_JASNRB020000061.1, read on the forward strand.
CGCCTTCGCTCGCGGCGGCATCGAAGCCGGTGCCGCGCACGGTGATGACCTTTACCTTGTCGGCCGACTGCACGGTGGCGATCGCGTTGCCGGCGTAGATCGGGCGCTCGAAGGTGTCTGCGGCATTGACCTTGATGATTTCCGAAATTTGCGCGACGTCCAGCCTAGCTGCTACGCGTGGTAGAACATTCTTGCCGAAGGCCGAAGCCGGGGCCAAGATGTGCGAGTACGGGCTGCACACCGAAAGGATTTGCTCGGCTACGTTCTCCGCCAAGCCGTCGGCCAAGTGCGCCGCGTCGGCGACCAGCACTTTTGAAACGCCCGCGACCTTGGAGGCTGCTTCTGCAACGGCGGCGCAACCGCTGCCAGCGACCAAGATGTGGACTTCACCGCCGCATTGAGCGGCCGCCGACACAGTGTTGAGGGTGACGCCCTTAAGCGAGGCGTTGTCGTGCTCTGCAATGACAAGTGCAACCATGATGTTCCTTTGAATTTTTAGATGATCTTGGCTTCGGTGCGCAGCTTATCCAACAGCGTTGCCACGTCCGGGACGATAACGCCGGCCGAACGCTTGGCCGGCTCGGATACCTTGAGGGTCTTCAGGCGCGGAGTCACGTCAACTCCAAGGTCTTCCGGCCTGATCTGCTCCATCGGCTTTTTCTTGGCCTTCATGATGTTTGGCAGCGTGACGTAGCGTGGCTCATTCAAGCGCAGATCGGTAGTGACGATAGCTGGTAGGGAGAGCGCAACTGTTTCCAGCCCGCCGTCCACTTCGCGCGTTACCGTCACTTTGTCGTCTCCGAGCACGACTTTCGAGGCAAAGGTAGCCTGCGGCCAGCCAAGCAAAGCAGCCAGCATCTGCCCGGTCTGGTTGGAATCGTCGTCGATCGCCTGTTTGCCCAAAATGATCAGCTGTGGCTGCTCTTTGTCGACCAGCGCCTTCAGGACCTTAGCCACGCCCAGGGGCTCGATCTCAGAACCTGTCTCGACAAGGATCCCGCGGTCAGCGCCAATCGCCATCGCAGCGCGCAGGGTTTCCTGGGCTTGGGGCACGCCGCAGGTCACCGTCACGATCTCAGTGGCCTTGCCGGCTTCTTTCAAGCGAGTCGCCTCTTCCACGGCGATCTCGTCGAACGGGTTCGTCGACATTTTGACGTTGGCAATATCGACTCCACTGCCGTCGGACTTGACGCGGACCTTGACGTTATAGTCGACCACGCGCTTTACAGGGACGAGTATCTTCATTAGGTTCTTTCGAAAAAAAAATACGGCGATTTAAAATAAAGTGAGACTTTGATGCAAATAGTAGGTCCCCGGCTGGATCAACCTGACATGAGAAAGCGTCAGAAGCACATCAGCCGCGAAGAATTACCAACCGGAAGTAGAGACTCGTCGAACTAATGTTGCCGGATTCGGCAAATAGATGACTTCGGCACAATTCAACAGGTGATCGGCGCATCTCATTACGTCGCCCCCCGAGGTGCAAAGGCGTACAGAGTCGATGAATTTACGTCATTCGAAAATAATCATTAATTAGTTGAACATTCTAATATCGCGAATGCAAAGAAATTCTTCCAGCCGCGTACCGATCCATCAACTAACACAGCGTGAGATCGCAAAAATTTTCAAACGACGCAGCAATTCCTCGATGGCTTCGGCTTTTCAAAATATCTCCCCGTGTCACGAATAACCCTTCCACCAGACCCACACTGTGAATGAAAACATCGGGTGATCAGTCCAGTTGCTCGCTTTACCAAACACTGTGTTGAGCCCTGGCTGCTTCTCGCAACAGAGCCGAACGCGCGACTCGGCGCTCAACCAAAGCAACTAATAGAAGAGCAATGAAAGCCGGTAGGGGGGACACGATCAATACGCTCATCAAGCTAAAGTGACCGAGCAGGATTGCTGAGAGACCTGGGCCGATTGACTGCGACGCCGCAATGGCAATGTAAATAGCCCGGGTATATCGACCGCTGGCGTCGTTACTCGATGTTTGGGCCATGTAATACGCTAGTCCCATATTCCAAGCACCGGCCAGCAGCGATACAGAAACCGTAAACATTACTACCCCGTGCGAACACCACGTGAGTCCTAGAGAAGCGAAAAGGATTAGGGTTGTGATCACGAGCATGCGAACTCTGCTCCCAGCATCACCAAGAAACGCAGGCAAGAGAGCGCCCAGTCCGCTGCCAAGTAATCCAATGCCCAAAGCCCAGTCAACATCATTTGCAGAGAGGCCGTTCTCGGAGCCAAGCCGTTCGAGGAAACCCCAAACAATACTCAGACTTATGCCGAACAATACGAGGCCAGCTATTCCAGCGCGCGCGGGCCAAATACTTGCTGTCGGCTCTCGGGCGATCTGGGCATCAAGACGCCATGTATCCAGCCTCCCACCGATGTGGCGCGGAAGGAAAAATCCCAGCGCGATCGACACCGCAAACAGTAGCGCTCCGGATCCAATCGTGGCTTCGTAACCCAAGGTATGTCGAGAAACATTCAACAGCCATACCCAGACACCGTTGATAAAACATGAGAGGAGCAAGCCTGCCCCAAAGGCACGGTCAGGTTGGTTAGTGCGCGCCAGCAGACAGGAGGCCACGAGTGTGATGGTATTAGCGGCAGTTCCAGCCACAAAGCGCGTTACTGCGAGTGTCGTGAATCCCGTCATCGAGCCCGTGAGCGCGTTGGAAAGGATTGCAACGAGGCTGGCCAAAATGATGAGCGACTTCCACTGCACACGGGAAGTGGCCCAAAAAGCGAACAGCGCACCGAGCACGCAGCCGCCCTGCTCGATAGCCAAGATCCAACCAACTTCGCTAACGCTGAGATTGAGATGGTCAACGTATAGCCCGGCCATGATTGGCGAAACACTGATTAACACCACTGACAGGGCATAAATCCATGTAGTGGCGGCCATTGCCAACATGTTCAAAGGCGCGGATTGGTTCTGATGCATGGTGATTGCAGGTAGGGGTTACAGTGCGAGTATTTGGTATCCAACCTAGCTGCGCCTTGTAGGCGCAAGCGACGACTCGCCCGTTGAGCACCGGATCGCAGTCGGATAGCGCAGTATACCCGGCAATGACGGCGCGAATACATGTTACTTGGTACTCAACATTTTGATCGGCATGGCCAACATGCAGATGGAGTTTGCGACAACACAGGTTGTTTTAGCAACTACAGATGTTATCGCTACAACATTACCTAGACCTGCTCAGTCCAGTTATTGCTATTGCTGCGCTTACGAAGCGAATATCAAACAGCGGCGTCAGACTGCACGTATGCCTTCATATAAGCATTTTTCACTTTCACCTTGCCATCGCTGATAACGAAAAAGTCGCACCCGTGCATTTGCGCTGCCTGGCCGGCGGCGTCCTGGTACTCGAAGATCCACTCCGAAGCAGCCCTGCCATCGTCGCCGACGATAGGTTCTCCCATCGGCAACAGACGAGCTCCAGGGAAGGCCGCAAAGGTGTTAACCAGGGCTTCTCGGATCGCCGCATGGCCAAAGTAAGTCTTTCCCAGTGGGTCTTCGCCCATCACATCGTGATAAGTACCGTCAACTGAAAAGTACTCGAGCACTGCCTCGACGTCCTGTCGGTTCCAGGCGGCGCTGAGGTTGTCCAATAGTTGCTTCGACATACATTGAGCTCCTCTAGGGTAAATCGATGATTAAATGCAGGTTGTCCTTGCCGTTATTCAGCTGAATCGCAAGCGTAGGGTCAAGTAGTCAATGTATGCGTCAAGCAGAACTTTAGAGAGGTTTCAACCGGCCAATAAGGATTCCACTTGGGTAGCGGCTGGCAGACGTTGCTGCGCGCGTAACTAAGTTGCTCAACGCGATATCGGCGGTATCTGTTGCCGATTAGCATCGCTGGCTCAGAATAGCGTGCCGTTGGTCACCGCCGATATAGGCAAAGTCGATCGCCTGATCGTTGCCACCGCGCATACACATCGGTGTCCCAGTAACTACCGCTGCAACATATTGGCTGCGAGACGTGCCTACTGTAGCCGGCACTGCTCTCGCTTATTGACGTCCGAAGACCACAGAGTAGTGCTTAATGTCGGAGATAAGGAGGGATAGCATGTGTGTCTTCCGAGCGATCCGAATATGCTTGTCGGGCGTACCGTCTGTGTTTGGCCCTAGGCGGCATGAAGCTCGCTTCGGTTGAACTGGCATTGCTCAAAAAACCGAACAATGGTTGCGCAACCGGTAGCCTCTGTCGACCCAGTCCGACAGGGCTGAGGCATGCATTACATGATCAACCGGTAGTACGTAGTCTTTCACCACTCCGATTACGGCACACCGAAACCGACGATGACATCCGCATGCGTTCGCCGAGCCGTCTTGGCGACCTAGGACAACCGGCAAGATACAGGTGGGCTCAGTCTGTAACGACGTAGAAAGGCTTGGAAAGGTAGCGTTACCGCAACGGTAGCATTCATACTACATCAATCCGATGCGCAATTTGACCTACTTGAACCTCTTGCCGCTCGGTGAACCGCGGCAAGCTATGGACTCTACTTATGGAGTCGAATTGAACATGCCCTCATCCCTACGTACTCTCCCACGGAACGCCTCAGCCGATGATGTTGCCGAATGCCTCGACCGTGATGGTGGCGTAATCGTCGCCAATCTTATCGATGACGCCGTGATGGACGAGTTCATTGCTGACCTTCAACCGCACTTTGATCGTCAAACGTTCGGCTCTGGCTTCAGCGGTACTCGAACGCGCCGTTGCAACGCATTATTGGAACATTCCGATCGGACCGCTGACCTTATGCTCGCTCCGGCATTCATCGGTGCTGCCGAACGTATTCTAGTGCATGACGGTGTCTGGTCCGGTGCGAATCCCGATGGCACAACTACTGAAAAGCTGCGTATGCGGCCAACGATCCAGCTCTCGGTGACCCAAGCGATCGAACTTTGGCCTGGTCAAAAAGCGCAAGAAATCCACCGTGACGACAGCATGTATTACGCGCGCCACCCGGGTCCGCCATTGTTGGTGCAGGCACTTTTCGCTGGAACGCGCTATACGGCCGAGAACGGCGGGACGCTAGTGATCCCGGGAAGCCATCGTTGGGATGACGAGCGGATTCCACGACTAGAGGAAACCATTGCAGTAGAGATGCCACGCGGCTCTGCACTCATTTATGTTGGCGGAATGTATCACGCTGGGGGAGCAAACATTACTGAAGATGAGCGTCGCATCGCTATTGCTATCTCGTATACGCTCGGGTACATGCGGCAGGAAGAGAATCAATATCTTGCAGTCTCCCCTGCACGTGCACGCAAACTTCCCATGCGTGTTCGCGAACTGATGGGTTACCAGATGTGCAGCCCATTCTGTGGATGGGTCGATATGCGCGATCCAATGGAATGGCTCGAAGCGAACGCCGGCAGCACCATTGATAGTCGAGTGTAGCGTTGATGGTCCATGAGATAGCCTCTTGATCTGTCAGACACCGTCGATGCCGTATCGTTACGGATAGGAATAAGACTGTGAGTATGACTAGGAACAACCACGCCATCGAAGTTGTGACATTGTCCGAAGAGCGACGCCGGCGCTAATCAGTGCAAGAAAAGGCTGCGCTGGTCAAGGAAACGTACGAGCCGGGCATGAACGTATCGCAGGTGGGCCGCAAGCACAGCATCAGTGCCAGCCAACTGTTCAACTGGCGCAAGCTCGAGCGCGAAGGCGCCTTGGTGGCCGTGCATTCGAAGAATCGGTCGTGCCGGCGAGTGAGCTGGCAGCGGCACGCGCCCAGATCGCGCAATTGCAGCGCATGCTGGGCAAAAAGACAATACAAGCGGAGATCCTGCGCGACGCGGTCGACCTGGCCCGCGAAAAAAGTGGACTGCGCACTCACCCTTATTCGACAAGGACGGGCAGTAAAGCCTGTCTGCGTTGTCCTCGGTGTAGCGCGTTCGCACGTCATTGACATTCTTGCCCGGCCTGTGGATTGGGTCGACAGGTGCACTGTGGCCAGACTCGACCCTGTCGCTGATGCCATGATTGCCGGCCGTACGCGCCGAGATCACGGCGCTGCCGAC
>NZ_JASNRB020000062.1:0-5507 GCF_030411975.2 Massilia orientalis
TTACCTTCACTCATTCGCTGTCATCCTTTCGCGGACGACAGCTTAAACCACCGTCTCAAATTCGGGGTCCACTATATGCCGCTTTGCTTGCATTTTTCGACCCGCATCAGCGGAGCAATGACTCGTTCGCTCCTTAACGGACCTTGATATGGCCTCGAAGAACCTCCTGCAAAGAGATTTGTTGCCCTAACGTCGGAACATGTCCGCCGCCAACCTGTGCCGAACCCTGGCACGATCGAGATCCGAATGAAGCCATCTGAAATGCGTTTGCCGAACTGGCAAGTAGCCGAGAAGACCCAATTAGCTAAACGGAGTTCGCGTCGAAGCGGTTCCGCCCCCCCTGCACGGGATGACGATACGGACGAGCACCGCCCGAGCGTCCCTGGACACAAGTCACACAACACGAAGTTTCGAATGAATTTATCGTTGAGAGCGAAAGTTGTAACCGTTGCCACGCTTTGTGCAGTTGCCAGCCTGTTAATCACGTCTTTAGCTATGGGCTTGCAAGCGCAATCACAGGCTTACGAATCTGCGGCGCATCTGATTGACGCGCAAGCGTCAAGGACGGCTTTAGAGGTAAATGCCCAACTGCGGGAACCATTTCTCCTATCCCAAGCAGTAGCCGACGCGCTGGTGAGCGCGAAAAGGCTTGGTCAGCCGATACCCCGTGAACAAGTTGACGTTCTTATTCGCAGCGGTCTTGAGAGCCACCCGGACTGGACAGGGTTCTCGTCGGTTTGGGAGCCTAATGCGCTTGACGGTCTAGATGCACAATACGTGGATAAACCGGGCCATGATAAGACCGGACGTTATGTGAAGTGGTGGCATTGGGTTGAGCACAAGCTGGTTGCGAGCGCACTTGATAATTATTCCACTCCGCCTGCGAACGACTGGTATGAGTCGGTAAAACGTAAACGCAAGGGGCAACTTATCGAGCCTTTTGAATATAATTCTGATGGTCGACAGCTTAAGATCATGTCAGCGAGTGTTCCGATTCTTGACGGCGATAGTTTCCTCGGTCTCGTGGGTGTTGACCTGACATTGCAAGGCATAGATGCAACGCTCGATCGGTTAGCAAGAGGCCAAGTTTTTAAGCTCGCATTGATTTCGAATTCAGGAGTATATGTAGGTGGAGGCGACCCGGCGCTGCTGGGAAAGGTGGCAGATGATCTTCCCGAAGAGGTACGTTTGTCGATACGCCATGGCCGAACCGCCTCTTGGTCTGCAGGTGGATGGATTTATCGAGTAGTCCCTGTAACACCGAATGAAGGCGTTAGCCCTTGGAGCGTCAAAGTTAGCTACCCCGAGTCGGTGGCCTTGGCACCCGTGAAAAAACTTATATGGTTCAACATGGCCGTTGCCCTCACTTGTGTTTGCTTGACGGTACTGCTCATCACGGTCGTCGTCGGTCGACTCATGCGACCTCTAAGCGAACTCTCCAGCTCGGTCGAGTCTTTGGCGAACGGCAAAAGCACCTTGGACGCTCGCCTTGCCGTAAACAGCCGAGATGAGCTAGGTCGAATTGCCGAGGCGTTCAATCGCTTTATCAATAAGTTAGGCGAAGCCTTTATGGAAGCCAAAGAAGCCTCAAGTGAGGTGGTCGTAGCTTCTGAGCAAATTGCTCACGGGAACTCCGATCTTTCGGCCAGGTCTGAAGCCCAAGCCGCTCGATTGGAAGAGGTTACAATGTCAATGTCTGGATTAAGTAAGCTGGTTGAAGCAAACACTCGGGCCACCGATTCCGCGACGTCCTTGTGCAGTAAAGCTATCGAGTACTCGCAAACAAGCGATAAGGTTATGTTCGATACGCTAGCGAGTATGCGGGAGCTGCAGCTCGCGAGCGCGAGCATCGCGGAGATCACATCGACGATAGAGGGAATCGCTTTCCAAACAAATGTACTCGCGATCAATGCTTCCATTGAAGCGGCGCGCGCTGGGAATGCGGGACGAGGCTTTGCTGTTGTCGCCACCGAGGTACGGACTCTAGCTGGTCGAAGTGCAGACGCAGCACGAGGCATCAAAACGCTAGTCGAGCGCTCAGTTGAACAGATTAACTCTGCTAACCAGCTTATGACTCACACGGACGAGACGGTTCACGCACTCATGAACGCTGTACAGCGGATTACTGAACTAATCGGAACTATCTCTGAGAGTGGACAGCGTCAGTTCGATGAGATCAAACAGGTATCCCAGTCCATCTTGGCCGTTGACAGATCAACGGAGCAGAATGCTGCGCTTGTCGAAGAACTTGCTGCTGCGTCGGAATCGATGCATGAGCAGGCGGGTCGACTCCGCAACGTGGTGGCAGCCTTCATTAGTATTTAATGCCAAACCATTGACGAGCAAACATAGTCTTGCTGAGCATTGTCCAGCTCTGCAACAGTGGAAACACCCTTTTCTATTGCGCCAACTGCTGTCCGGTGGCGCAAGTGAAACCGCAGGAGATGCGTTGTCACTTGAACTGTTTGGTGAATATATCTGCCCTGCTCAAAGCAAGTTCTGTGGATCTGATCAACTCGTCATTGTCAAAGCCGAGGCCTCGCCTTCTGGGTCCTGCGATGAGCAATCAGGCCACCTTCGCTCGCAGTATCAACGGACCGGGAGTCGTCTGCTCGGCATAAGCCACCGAGAAATGTGCAGGTCCAGCATAAATGCAATACAGAACGGTACAACGGTTGTTGTTGTACGTTTGCTGTTGATGTGGTCCGGTATCTCTACATCCGCGCTTACATATTTGGATAATTGGGTCCGCCACCGCCCTCCGGCGTCACCCACAGGATGTTCTGCGTTGGATCTTTAGAGTCGCTAACGCAACTGGACGGGCGGCAATGCCTGGGGGTATCGTCGGGTGCATGGCAAAACGAAGAGTTAGCAAAAAGTAGTGGAAAGCGCTGGAGCCCCTGATACCGAAATTTGTCCCTTCCCGAAAAGGTGGCCGACACCGTTCGATTGATGACCGAGCAGTGTTGAACGGCATCTTGTATGTCCTGCAGACGGACATTCCTTGGGAGGAGTTGCCGCAAGAACTGGGCTTTGGCAGCGGGATGACGTGCTGGCGTCGACTGCGCGACTGGCAGGCCGACGGAGTCTGGGCGAAGCTGCACCTGGCCCTGCTGCAAAGGCTGCGCGAGCACGGCCAAATTGATTGGAGCCGTGCCAGTATTGATGGGGCCAGTGTGGCCAGCCCCCCGGGGGCCAGGAAACCGGCCCCAGCCCGACTGACCGCGGAAAACTCGACACCAAACGGCATATCGTCGTAGATGCACAAGGCATTCCGTTGGCCCTTACGGTCACGGGCGCGAACTGGCACGACTCGATGGCCTTCGAAGCACGTTGGACGCAATCCCGGCGATACCGGGACTGGATGGCCGGCCGAGATCCGCGCTTACATATTCGGATAATTGGGTCCGCCACCGCCCTCCGGGGTCACCCACACGATGTTCTGCGTTGGATCCTTAATGTCGCAGGTTTTGCAATGCACGCAGTTCTGCGCATTGATCTGCAAGCGATCATGGCCCTCGTCGGTTTTGACGAACTCGTACACGCCGGCCGGGCAGTAGCGCTGTTCTGGCCCCGCGAACCTTGCCAGGTTTACGACGACTGGCACGGCCGGGTTCTTCAACGTCAAGTGCACCGGCTGGTCTTCGGCGTGATTCGTGTTCGAGAGAAACACCGATGACATACGGTCGAAGGTAAGCTTGCCGTCCGGCTTTGGGTAAGCGATCGGGCGGAAGTCGGCGGCCGGGCGCAGGCACGCGTGGTCAGCGTGCTTATGGCGCAGAGTCCAAGGCGCCCTGCCCTTGAAAAGTATCTGGTCAATGCCAGTCATGATCGTGCCCAGGTACAGGCCCTTGCTCATCCAGGGCTTGAAGTTGCGCGCCACGTGCAGCTCCTTGTACAGCCAAGACTGCTCGAAAGCGGTCGGATAGCTCGCCAGCTCATCGTGCTGGCGGCCGGCCGTCACGGCAGCGAAAGCGGCGTCGGCCGCGAGCATGCCGGTCTTCATCGCGGCGTGACTCCCCTTGATGCGGCTGACGTTGAGGAAGCCTGCATCATCGCCGATCAAGGCGCCGCCCGGGAACACGGTTTTCGGCAGCGACTGCAACCCGCCGGCTGTGATCGCACGCGCGCCGTAGGAAATGCGCTTGCCGCCTTCGAAAAAGCCGCAGATTGCCGGATGAGTTTTATAGCGCTGGAATTCCTCATACGGCGACAGGTAGGGATTCTGGTAGGCCAGGCCGACTACAAAGCCGACCGCCACCTGGTTGTTCTCAAGGTGATACAGGAATGAGCCGCCGTACGTGCTGGAGTCCAGCGGCCAGCCGGCCGTGTGGATCACCAGCCCTGGCTGGTGCTTGGCCGGGTCGATTTCCCAGAGCTCTTTGATACCGATGCCGTAGGTCTGGGGATCCTTACCCTTGTCCAGTTGGTATCTCGCGATCAGCTGCTTGCCCAAGTGACCACGGCAGCCCTCGGCGAACAGCGTATATTTTGCATGCAACTCTATGCCGAGCTGAAAATTCTCGGTCGGCTCGCCGTGGCGGTTCACGCCCATATTGCCGGTGGCGACACCCTTGACCGAGCCATCGTCGTTGTACAGGAGCTCCGCCGCTGCGAAGCCTGGGAAGATTTCTACCCCGAGCGCTTCAGCCTGCAGGCCTAGCCACCGTACCACATTGCCGAGCGAAATCACGTAATTGCCGTGGTTGGTTAGCGCTTTCGGAACCATAAACGACGGAGTGGCGTAGGATTTGGTTTTGGTTAGGAACAGTACGCGGTCTTCGGTGACCGGGGTGTTCAGTGGTGCGCCCAGCTCCCTCCAGGTCGGGAACAGTTCATCGAGCGCCCGCGGATCCATGACAGCGCCGGACAAGGTATGCGCGCCGAGCTCGCCACCTTTTTCCAGCACACAAACCGAGATTTCCTTGTCCTGTACGGCAGCCAGCTGCTTTAGGCGGATAGCGGCCGAAAGCCCAGCCGGACCACCGCCGACGACAACGACATCGTAGTCCATGGCTTCGCGTTGTTCATATTGTCCGTTCATCTATACTCCCAGTGATCGCCTATCGGGCTTGTCCGATAGCGTGATTTTTCCTCACCCTCAGTCCTGCGTGGCGATTGTTTTAGGTCGGTTCGTGCCTCGTCCGGCGTTCTGTTGCTTCGCAAATGGTATGCGTTGCCGCTGAATTTGCTACACGGATCGCAACAACCCGCGATGACGATGACGTTATTAACGTCGCTAGCCGGCCGGCATCGAATGGCGCCAGTACTTCAGCCTGCAGCACGCTGCTCGCGCAAACGTGCCAATGAAATCGAAGGGTTCAACCATTCGATTTAAGCAGCGGCAACAGCCCATATCGCGCTTAATAATGGGCAAGCTCGACTAAGTCGCGGAATGCTGCCGCTGCTGCCTGCATTGACGCAGGTACCAGTTAGAAGACGGTCCGCATCTGGTCGTGGAACGACATGACCTCTCGCATCCTGTCGCGATCGGCCGCGATGGCGCG
>NZ_JASNRB020000063.1:0-5249 GCF_030411975.2 Massilia orientalis
AGAACTGTATTCGGTACTGCCTTGCTGCATTTGCGAATCGTTTTGTTCGTCAGCAGCAGAGAAGTGAGATTATGCAGTAGTTCGCTTAACTCGTCAACCCCTCGTCTGTTTTGTTGCGCCGTCGTTACCGACTCATTTCCTTGCGCTGCAAAACAGGAGGCGAACTATAGCAAAGGCTGGCCCCAGTGCGCAAGAGGATCACGGCACCAAATGCTCGAGAATCGAATGCGCAACCTCCACCCTGGCCGAATTCGGGTAATTCTTATTGGCGAGCATGACAATCCCGACGCGCCGTTGCGGTACGAACAGGACATAGGCGCCAAATCCGCGCGTCGCGCCCGTCTTGTTGAAAAGCGTCCCCGGCGGCGGGACCTGGGCCGGCTCAAGCCGGACGGCCGGATTCGGCTCGGCGCTCATCTTCGTGGAATTCCCTGCCTGCAGCGCAGCCAGGCTCACGGGCGCGCGGTACTGCTCCCATCCGAGCCCTTGCACGGTATCGCCGATGCGGAAATAACCGGTGTGCGTGCAATCGATGGCGCGCCGCATCGGTTCCGACAGGCTGCTGGCGTCGATGTTCAGCTGGACGAAGCGGATCATGTCGGCCGCGCTGGCTTTTACGCCATACGTCTCCGCGTCGAACGGTCCGGGGCCGACGCGCACCGGCCGGTTGGCCTTGTCGTAACCCCAGGCGTAGTCGCCCATTGCGCCGGCAGGTACGCGGATATGACTGTGCTTCAGGCCCAGCGCGGGGAACAGCCAGCCTTCGACGGCATCGGCAAACCCGACGCCCAGCGCCCGCGCCGTCACATGGCCGAACAGCCCGAGACTGGGATTCGAATACCGGCGGAGCGTGCCGGGTGCGGCGTCCGGGCGCCACGTGCGGAAGTAAGCGATCGTCTGCGCCTCGGTCTCGACATCGTCCGGGAATTGCTGCGGCAGGCCTCCCGGCGTGTAGGTGCCCAGTTCGAGCACGCTCGCACGGTCGATCGCGCTGCCCTTCAACTGCGGGACGTATTGGCCGGGGTGATCCGCGAGCGACAGCTTGCCGAGCCCCTGCGCGTAACACGCCAACGTCGCCGTGACGGTCTTGCTGACGGAGCCCAGCTCGAACAACGTGTTTTCGGTAACGGGCTTGTGCTCCTGTTTCGACGCCTCGCCATAATTGAAGAACAGCGCCTGGCCATCCACCGTGACGGCGACTGCGATGCCGGGTACGTCGTGCTGCGCCATCAAAGGCTGGATCGCGCGGTCGACGGCAACACGCACGGCGGCGGCATCGACGGCGCCTGCCGTCAGCGGCAACAACGACAGGCATGCGAGGGCGATGGATTTTGTAGACAAGGCATTCTCCGGGTTCGTTCGTGACGGGCACCAGTATAGGCAGGGCCCCATGCGCGCCGACAGCGTAGCCGTCCCGGCAAACCGGGCGTTCGTCACATCGCCGACTTCAGCGCGCCCAGGTAACGCTCGCTGACGGCGACCGTGGCGCCGCAACGCAGCCTGAGCCGGTAGCTGCCGTCGCCGGCGGAATCCAGCCGCGCGATCTCGCCGCGCCTGACGATCGCGCCGCGGTGCACGCGCAGGAAATCCTCGGGCGCGAGCAGCGTTTCGAGGCGGTTGAGCGTGATGCGGTGCAGGACCGTGCGCCCGGCCAGGTGCAGCTCGACGTAATTCCCGGCCGATTCGATCCACAGGATGTCGGCCACCCGGATCTGTTCGATGCGGCCGACGGAGCGCACGTTGATCCGCTCCGGCCGCGCGGCGGTCTGGCTGGCATCGACGTAATCGCGCAACGCCGCGCCATAGGCCTCGCGCTGACGCTGTCCCAGCATGGCGCCGATCCGCTCGACCGTCTGGGCAAGGCGTGCATCGTTCAGGGGCTTGAGCAGGTAGTCGAGCGCGTGCACGTCGAACGCGTCGATCGCGTGTTCGCTGTAGGCCGTCACGAACACGATGAGCGGCGGCGCGCATGCGCGGCTGATCTCGCGCGCGAGCACGAGGCCCGATTCGGCCGGCATCTGGATGTCGAGGAAGATGACGTCGACCTCCTGCGCCGCCAGCACCGCGCGCGCGGCCGCGGTGCCGTCGCATTCGGCCACGAGCCGCCAGTCCGGATGCGCGGCCAGGGCCAGGCGCAGATTCGAACGGCTGGGCAGTTCGTCGTCGACGATCAGGTAGCGCACCGGCATGCTCACTCCCGCGCCAAAGGCAACCGGACTTCGGCCACGAAGCGGCCGTCCTGCAGGGTCGTGCGCAGCGTCGCGGTGGGATGCATGAGGCGCAGCCGCTCGCGCGTATTCGCGAGCCCGAGACCCGCGCCGGGATTAGGCGACGCCTGCGCGAGCGCGGGATTCGTCACCCGGATCGTGAGCGCCGCGCCGCCGGACACGAAGGACAGGCGAATATCGCTCGGTCCGTCGTGACAATCGAGATCGTGGCGGAGCGCGTTCTCGATCAGCGGTTGCAGCAGCAGCGGCGGACAATCGACGTCGTGCAGCAGCGCGTCGTCGCCTTCGATGCGGACCTGCAGCCGGTCGCCGTAGCGCAGGCGTTGCAGGTCGAGGTAGTCGCGGACGAACTGCAGCTCGTCCGCCACGGTCGCCGTATTGCGCACGCTGGCCGACAGCGCATAGCGCAGCAAGTCGCTCAGGCGGCCGATGCCGCCGAGGGCCAGGGTGCGGTCGCCTTCGCGCACGAGCGCGCTGATCGCGTTCAGCGCATTGAACAGGAAGTGCGGTTCGAACTGCGCGCGCAGGGCCAGCATGCGCTGCTCTTCAAGCGCGAGGCGCAGATTCAGCATGTCGGTCTGGCTGCGCTGCCACGCCAGTTCGCGCTCGCGCGCCTGCCGCCAGTAGTGGACCGCAAGGATGGCGGCGAACGTGCCCGTCGTCGAGAACCAGCCGACCAGCAGCATCTTCATCAGCAGGCGACGCGCATCGTCGACGCTCGCGATGTGCAGATAGCCGCGCAGCCACGCCATGTACGTCCACTGCGCGGGCTGGAACACGAGCACGAGGCCCACGAACAGCAGGAACACGTTGCGCGGACGGGCGATCAATCCGGGCCAGCGCGCCAGTGCGAGGATCAGGCCTGCGCTCAGGACGATCAGCGGCACGGCGTACTCCACGAACCACGTCACCAGCAGCGACGGATAGTGGCTGTCCACGCCAAGGCGCAGGTTGTCGCTGTAGGTCTGCAGGGCGCCCAGGGTGCTGATCGCCGTCCACGAGAGCACGACGATGGCGATGGTCCTTACCGCGGGCGGTGTCGATGGCGGGGAAATGGCGTGCTGCGTCATCGGGGAAGTATAGCGTGCCGGTGGACCGCGGCCGGCGGCTTCGTCACGTGGAAGCGGTGTTTCGTCACGGCGGCGTTACCGTCGTACCGGCATGGCCGCAGAATCGGTGACGCATCCTCTTTATCAACTCTCCAGCTACCCATGAAAAACACGATACGCCTGGCCGCCGCGCTCCTGCTCGGCGGCGTCTCCGCTTCCACCGTCGCCGGCATGACGGAGTGGCTCGCGCCGCAGGATCCGTTCCCCATCTACGGCAACACGTACTACGTCGGCACGCATGGCATCGCCGCCGTGCTGATCACGTCGCCGGCGGGCCACATCCTCATCGACGGCGGCCCGCCCGCCGCGGCCGACCAGGTCGCGGCGCATGTCCGCGCGCTCGGCTTCAAGGTCGAAGACATCCGCTACATCCTGAATGGCCACGATCACTTCGACCACGCCGGCGGCATCGCGGCACTGCAGAAGATGAGTGGCGCCTCGGTGCTAGGCAGTCCGGCGTCCATCGCCGTACTGAAGTCGGGGCAGCCGGACAAGCGGGATCCGCAATATCCCAGCCTGATCCCGATGACACCCGTGGCCAACACGCGCGCGGTACGCGACGGCGAAGTCGTGACACTCGGGCCGCTCGCCGTCACGGCGCACTTCACGCCGGGGCACACACCGGGTGCCACCAGCTGGACGTGGCAATCGAGCGAAGGCGGCAAGACGATGCGCGTGGTGTACGCGGACAGCCTCACCGCCCTGGCCGCAGACGGCCGTAGTTTCAGCAGGAATCCGCTCTATCCGACCGCACGCGCGGACGTCGAGCGTTCGATCACCACGATCGAAGGACTGGAATGCGACGTCCTCGTGAGCGCGCATCCGGATTTCGGTGATCTTTGGGAGCGGAAGGAGAACAAGGCTCTCGTCGATCGCGACGCCTGCCGCAAGTACGCGGCGGTCGCGCGGGAATGGCTGGCGAAGACGCTGGCGGCCGAGGGGCAACCATGACGGTCGTCCGCAAGCTGCTGTTGGCGTGCTGCTTCGCGTGCAGCCTGGCCTCGGCCGCGCCACCTTATGTGCTCGACGACACGGAAGTGCGCGACGTGCACGCGGGAGCGCTGAACCGCAACTACCAGGTATTCGTCGCGCTGCCGGATTCGTATCGGTCGTCGAACCGGCGTTATCCCGTGGTGTTCGTCGTCGACGCGAACTACGCCTTCCCCGTTGCGCGCGGTATCGCCCAGCGGCTGGCCAAACATGCGGGTCTGGAAGAGGCGATCGTCGTCGGGCTGTCGTATGCGAAGGGCGACAGTCCCGTGTACAGCCGGCGCCGCGATTACACGCCGTCGATGCCCCGGGGCCAATACGTCTCCGATATGCCGGGACGCAGCGCCGCGTTCGGCGAGGCGCAAGCCTACGGACACTTTATCGCAGCGGATGTCTTCCCAGTGATCGCCACGAACTACCGGGCCGACATGAGCCGCAAGATCTTTGTCGGCCATTCGTATGGCAGCCTGCTCGGCTTGCAAGTGCTGTTGAGCGAGCCGGCCACGTTCGACCATTACATCCTCGGCAGTCCATCGCTGTGGTTCGACCAGGGCGTGATGTTCGATCGGGAACGGGCTTATGCAAAGGGACACAAGGATATGCCGGCGTCGGTGTTCTTCGGTATCGGCGGCCGGGAGACATTGCCGGCGAACCGGAAGCGGTCGCGAACGGAAGAGAATGCGGACATGGTCGCGGATCTATGCGACTTCGACGCGGCATTGAAAACGCACCGGTATCCGAACCTGAAAAGCCGTCTCGAAGTATTTGCGGACGAGGATCATGCCAGCGTCTTTCCACTGGTGCTGACCCATGGCTTGCGGGCGTATCTGAAGAAGGTGAAGTAGAAAGCAAAAAGCCCGCTCAGTGCATACTGAGCGGGCTTTTCTAATAACTAGCCTGACGATAACCTACTTTCACACTG
>NZ_JASNRB020000064.1:0-5144 GCF_030411975.2 Massilia orientalis
TTTACCTTCACTCATTCGCTGTCATCCTTTCGCGGACGACAGCTTAAACCACCGTCTCAAATTCGGGGTCCACTATAAAGTACTACGAGGTCGAACTGGAAAATGTATTGATTGGCAGCGTGAACCAGGCCGCTCATGAAGGCGGCATTCTCCAGGATTCCGTGTCCCTCAAGTTTTCGAAGGTCAAATGGAAGTACACCCAGCAGAAGATCAGCGGGGGTGTCGGCGGAAATACTGCCGGAGGCTGGGACCTGGCAGCCAACCGCATCATGTGAGCGGAGGGCTCACCATGCTCGAAGTCCAACCGAAGGATTCGCGCGGCTACTTCATGCTCCCACAAACTCCCGAAGATGCCGGCTACTATGTGTATGGGACGCCGGATCAGGGAGGCGGGCAGTATGCTCATCCTGTAATGATGACTCTCCTTTTCTTCATCGAGCGCGAGTGGCAGGCGATCGATCGCCGGAAGTTCGGTGTCGGGAACATCAGCCTGCCAGGCGGTGGGAAATTCAAACCTCACGACTCGCACAAGGATGGCCTTCAAGTGGACGTCCGGCCTTTGCGAAAAGACGGTGCCCATGTGCCCGTAAAATACTTTCAAGCGGGGTATGACAGGGGCGCTACGGAACGGCTCATCGGTCTTTTTCAAGCTCACCCGGCCGTGATGAAGGTGTACTTCAATGACTTGAGTATCCCTGGCGTACAACCGTTGAAGGATCACGACAATCACTTCCATGTCGCACTACGTGTGGGTACAACATGAAGAACACCGTGGCAATTTTAGGAGCAACGGCATTGGTTTCCTTGGCATATGCTGCGGAACAAGTCCACCGGCCGGCGCCGTATCGGCCGTTCAAGGGGGAGTACACCATTTATTCAGGCGACCTGGATGATCAGCAGGCACCAACCAAAGAGGACCGCAAGCTGTCATTCATCATCGAAGGCCAGCCGGCGAAGGAGATCTTCAATGCGATGCCTCCAGATGACAAGCAAACCTGTAGCGGGAAGAAGGGCGCGCGAAGCCGGAGCAAAGAGAATGTCTGGTGCACGTTCGACCCGGCAGATGGATATACCTGTTATTTCGGATTTGACTTAAAGACTGGCAAGAGCATCGCCGGAGGTATTTGCTGACGGTTACGACGTCCAACGTGAAAGTTATATCTGCTGCTTCTTGGACAGTTTAGTTGCTTTGCATGGCTGAAAGCACGAGAAAAACGCCCATTCAGCCATTATTTTTACGATTAATTTGCATCTTTATGTAACAAGCTTTACGAGGTGTAAAGCGTGGTCCCGCACGATTCAGCTCGGCTATGATGGCCGCCCGCTCAGCTGTTTCCGCAACATTGTTGCTTAATTAATGCTGGGCAACACTGAAATGGCTGGGCTCACACATGAAAGATACGGGAGTGTCTGGACCGAACGCGACGGTCCAAAAACAGTTTGGTTTGATCAACCTTTTGAAAGCCGGTGCGGCGCAATTGATCGTCCTGCACCACCTGGCGTTCTACGGCCCGATGGCCGACGCCGCGCGGCCGCTGATGCCGCCGATTATCGACTGGCTCGACCAGTACGGCCGCATCGCCGTCCAGGCTTTCCTCGTCATCAGCGGCTTCCTCGTCGCGAAATCGCTGTCGCCGTCCGCCATGCCGGGCATCGGCAATCCGCTGGGCACGATCTGGCGCCGCTACATCAAGCTGGCGCCGCCGTTCATGGTGGCCATGTTCCTGGCGATCGGCGCGTCCGCGCTCGCGCGCACGTGGATGGTCCACGATTCGATCTCGGCCCCGCCGAACATGTCCCAGTTGGCCGCGCACGTCCTGCTGCTGCACAGCGTGCTGGGCTATGAATCGTTGTCCGCCGGCGCTTGGTATGTCGCCATTGATTTCCAGCTGTATGCGCTGATTACTTGCCTGCTGTGGTTGGGCGGACGCATCGCCGGCAACCGCTTCATGCCCTGGCTGATGCCCCTGCTGGTCACGCTGGGCGTGAGCATCTCGC
Source organism: Massilia orientalis (assembly GCF_030411975.2). Classification (NCBI taxonomy): domain Bacteria; kingdom Pseudomonadati; phylum Pseudomonadota; class Betaproteobacteria; order Burkholderiales; family Oxalobacteraceae; genus Massilia; species Massilia orientalis. The sequence continues at coordinate 1,999 of NZ_JASNRB020000064.1, forward strand.
TGCTGTACTTCAACCGCGACGCCGATTTCGACGTGTGGGCGCCTTACTTTTTCGGCAGCTACGGCCTGGGCATCCTCGCGTGGTGGGCGAGCGACCCGCGCCGCCCGTTCATCGCGACGTTCTCCCTGCTGTTGATGATGGTGGTGCCGGCCGTGCTGGCGCTGGAACTGGATTTCCGGATCCGTATCGCGGTGGCGTCCGTCGTGGCCTGCATCCTGTGCCTGTACGGCCGCACGCGGCTGAGCACGTATGCGAGCTCGGGATGGTCGCTCATCAATTACTTGGGCAAGATCTCCTACTCGATTTTTCTCGTCCACTTTCCGGTGTGCCTGGTCGTGAATGCGGCGTTCACGCGCTTCGTGCCGAATGATGCTTATTTGCAAGGTGCAGGCGTCGTGTGGGCGTGGGCAGCCAGCGTGGCGTCCGGGGCGGTGTTTTATCATTGGGTCGAAGCGCCGCTGGGCCGCTTCCTGGCCGGGCTGGCGAAGCCGGTGGCGGTGCCGACATTCGGCACCAAGCCAGCGAGATTGCGGGGATGACGTCGAAGTCAGCACACGATTGCTGACTTTTATTTGTGTTCAAGCTACGCTGTCACTACGGAATGAAGGTGACATGATGAACACGCAAATCCTGGCACTCGATATTGCAGGCAACCCGTTCGACTGGATTGCGCCAGAGGACGCCATCCTGTATTACGCACTCGGCAAAGTGGCCTGGGAATTGGGCGGCCGCGAATTCGTTTTCCGCGGCGGCTATTCCCGTTCGGGCGTGCAGTCGAAAATCGCGGTCAAGCCGATCATTGCCATCGCCGGCAGCGAAATCATGACCCGCATGTTCAGGACCGGCCTGCCGCTGACGCACCAGAACGATCTACTTTTCAAGCGCGACCGCTACACCTGCGCCTATTGCGGCAACCGCTTCGCGCACAAGGAACTGTCGCGCGACCATATCCTGCCGAGGTCGCGCGGCGGCCAGGACACGTGGATGAATTGCGTGACCGCCTGCAAGCGCTGCAACCAGGAGAAGGGCAATCTGCTGGTGGAGCAGTTCCGGCCGCTGATCTACGTGCCGTATGTGCCGTGTCGCGCGGAGCATTATCTACTGAGCGGCCGGAATATCCTCGCTGACCAACATGAGTATCTTGCGGCACAGTTGCCGAAGCATAGCCGGATGTTGAATTGATGGCTGGCTGAAATCGATCGGCTTCGCAAGAAGAACGATTGCCTGTCACAGATCGACCCCGCCTACCGTCTAAGAGTCAGGGGCAGACTTTTGGAGTCTGTTCCTTATCTTAGCGAAAGGCACATCATGAAGATCGTCGTCATCGGCGGCACCGGGCTGATCGGCTCGAAGACCGTCGCCATACTCCGGCAGGGCGGCCACGAGGTCATCGCAGGCTCCCCCAAAAATGGTATCAACAGCATTACCGGCGACGGGCTCAAGGAGGCCATGGCCGGCGCGCATGTCGTGATTGACCTTGCCAATGCGCCGTCATGGGAAGACCAGGCGGTGCTGGAATTTTTTCAAACGTCCAGCCACAACATTCTTGCGGCAGAAGCCGCGACCGGCGTCCGGCACCATGTCGCGTTATCTATCGTTGGGACCGACCGGATGCCCGACAATGGCTATTTCCGGGCTAAGGTTGCGCAAGAGAAACTGATCCAGGCCGCCGGCAGCCCTTACACCATCATCCGCTCGACCCAGTTCATGGAATTCCTCGGCGGCATCGCCACTTCAAGTACGGATGGGAATATCGTCCGGCTTTCGCCCGGCCTGTTCCAGCCCATCGCGTCGGACGACGTCGCTGCCATCGTTGCCGATGTGGCGCTCGCAGCGCCGCGCAACGGTATTGTCGATATCGCCGGTCCGGAACGCGCGCCGTTCAACGAATTTGTCGCCCGCTACCTGAAGGCGATCGGCGACCCGCGTGAGGTGGTGAGCGATCCCGACGCCCGATACTTCGGCGGCCGCGTCGACGAACATTCGCTCGTGCCATTGGGCGAGGCGCGCCTCGGCCGTATCGGTCTCGACGAATGGCTCCGCCGCTCGAAGGCAGAGGCCTGATTCCGCATCCGCTCACTGAAGGAGATCTCCATGAAACGCATTCTTTGTTCGCTGCTTGTCGCCATTTTGCCGCTCGGCAGCGCCCTCGCCGAAGCGCCGAAGGCGAAAAACGCCAAGGTCACCCTCGTCTACCAGCACGAACTGCCGAACGCTCCCGGCAAGAGCATGAAGGGCGTGCTTGTCGAATACGGCCCGGGCGGCTACTCGCCTGGTCACACGCATGCCAGGTCCGCCTTCATCTACGCGACCGTGCTGGAAGGGGCAGTCCGCAGCCAGGTCAACGACGGACCGGTGACCACGTACAAGGCCGGACAGAACTTCTCCGAGCTGCCCGGGGACCGTCACGGCGTCAGCGCCAATGCCAGCAAGACCAAGCCGGCCAAGCTTCTTGCGGTGTTCGTGGTGGACACGAATGACAAGGAACTGACGACCCCATTCGACTGAAAAACTACGGGACGCCGATGCCCCGGTCCTAGACTGGAGCAATGGCGTCCCGTAGAACGTCCAGATGATTCGGCCCTTGCAGATCACATAAGAAAATCGTTGATTGCCTGGGCCTGTTCGTCAGATCCTGTCACGTTGTTGGATGACACAATTGATGAAAAGAGCCCCATTGATTCAAAAGGCTTTTTTCATTATTTGCGGCACTGAAATAAACCGGATTGACGGAGAAAGTGAAAAAATCCAGCGTTTGTGCCAGAAAAAATGAAATTTTCCAATGCGGTTCAGCCCACGATCCTAGCCAGTTCCGGACACCACAACATGCGCGGCTCGTCCAGCTACTGCGCGCCGGCCCGCCGCCGACGTCCGCCGCCGTCGACATCCGCTGCCCGGGCTGGTCGACACTTCGTGCGACGGCGCCCGGTCGATGATCCTGGCCAGCTCGGGCACCACGGCATGCGAGGCTAGTCCCGTCGCCGCGTGTCAATTCCGCCCATTGATGCGACCAATCAGGTGTAGGCACCTCATCCGTCACAACGAATTCTGCGGCTGGCTACACGAAATGGTAATCCCCCCACAAAAAGAGCGCGTTTAGAAGTAGAATTTTCTACTTAAGACAGAAAGCTCTACATGAAGACGTC
>NZ_JASNRB020000065.1:0-4923 GCF_030411975.2 Massilia orientalis
TGGCGGCGCCCTCGACCCGCGTCAGCAGCTTGACGAAGATTCCGGAACCGTCGACGGCGGCGCTGATGCTGGTTGCCATGCTGGCGATGGTGGCGTGGCACCGGCGAGGCGTACGCCGGCTCTGATCCGTCCGGACGTCCCGACGTCTTCACCGAACCCCAGAAGCCGCCGTCCGGCTTTTGGGTTTTTTTCATTGTCCAGCGTGGCGAAAAATATGTACGCACCTGTTGAAATTAGGTCTACAATTGTATGGTATCGATAACGTACAATCCCATCCAGTGCAAGTGGCAGCGCGACCGCCATCCAGCACGAGGCAGGAACGGCGAATCCGTCGATACAGCTGTAACCAAGACGCACTTCATATATTAAAAACCCCTGGAGCCCGGTTCGGGTATGCAGTCGGCACTGCCGCGCCCTGCTTTCCGGTCCGTCTCCGGTCAAAAAATGTTATCGGTAACCTAAATACGAAGAGGTTAAAAATGGGGGGACAGACATGAGAACGAATAAATTCGACAATGCGCTGAGGCGCATCGTCGCCATGGCATTTTCAGTCGGCATCGCGACGACGCTCGTACCTTTGCCGGGCCAGGTCGCGATGGCGGATCCGATCGATACGTTAGTGACCAGTTACCAGCCGGTGATCACGGAAACGATCGACGCGAACGGCTTCAAGCACCCCGGGGTCGGATTGACCAAGGAAATGCTGGAGAACGCACGGGCCCAGATCCTGGCGAAGAAGGAACCGTGGTACACGCATTTCAACATGATGCTCGGTTCCGCCTCCGCCTCGCGTACGCCGCGGATCAGGAACATGAACGGCAACGATCCCACCAAGCCGGCGTTTTACGGCCTGACGTCGCAAGGGCTGGAAGGCAACTTCATCGCAGATGCGGGTACCGTGTATACCCAGGCCGTCCTGTATCTCGTGACCGGCGACGACACCTATCGCAGCAACGCCATGCACATCATCCGTCTGTATTCGCAGATGGATCCCGCACAATACGCGTACTACACGGATTCGCACATTCATACCGGCATTCCGCTGCAGCGGATGACGACTGCCGCCGAAATCCTGCGCGCCACCAGCACGCAGACGCCGGCGCTCGCATGGACGGACGACGATACAGTCAACTTCTCGAGGAACCTGGTCACGCCCGTGATCCAGACCTTCGACAACTGCAACTGCCGGTTCATGAACCAGCACCTGTACACGACCATCGCCAAGATGTCCGGTTCGATCTTCATGGGCGACCGCGACGGATACAACCAGGCCGTCGAGTGGTTCATGGTCAACAAGGATGCGCCCGACCCCGCCTGGACTGGCTCGATCAAGCAATTGTTCCGGACGGTGACGAAAAACGACGCCACCGGCGAAGAGATTCCGCCGCAGATCCAGCACGTCGAGATGGGCCGCGACCAGGCGCACGGCGCCGGCGACCTCACCAACTCGGAAATCCTCGCGCGCCTGATGCTGGCGCAGGGTACCAAGGTCGATCCGGTGGCGGGCACGCCGTCGACGGCATCCAACGCCGTGGGCCCGTACGAGTTCATGGATGACCGCCTGCTGGCTGTCCATGAGTTGTGGAGCACATTCATGGTCGGCTACGACATCCCATGGGTGCCCGTCGCCATGAGCGTCAATCCGGACGGCAGCATCCGCGCGATGTACAACGGCGTGTCGTGGGCGTATCGCGGCCGGCTCTCGCAGAACACGTGGGAAGCCTTCTACTACTACAAGTACGTGCGCGGCCTCGACGTGGAACACCTCCTTCCGAACTACACGACGATCTTCGCCAAGCGCAAGGCCTACAACTGGGACGGCACCGACGGCGGTGGCGATTTCTGGCTGGCGATCCCGAAGGCCGCCGAAGCGGAAGGCAGCAAATACCTGGGCATTCCGATCGTCGATCCGTACCGTGAAGTGGAAGACCGGTTCACGGCGTACGACAGCAATACGGTGGCGCAGACCGAAGGCTCAACCGGCTTCGTGCGCACCACCGCCACGCCGCAAGGGACGCGGTACGCCGTGTACACGTACGGATGGCCCACCACCTCGATCGGATTGCGCATCCGGACCAACGGCCAGGCGACGCTGGACCTCAACGGCACGTCGATCACGTTGCCGAACACGCGGGGCCAGTGGCGCTACGTCGTGGTGCCGTTCAACATGCCCGACTTCCTGACGTTCACCGTCACCGGCAACGGCACCACGGTCGACGTCGACCATATCAATATCCAGTCCAGCACCCTGCTGAGCCCGCCGGCCTTCAAGTCCGGCAACGGCGACACGACCGCGTACTCCTATGCCGGCGCCACCGTCCCGGTGACGCTCGACCTGTCCGCCACGGACCCGGCCGCGGGCGACGTCGCGACCTACAACATCGACAACCTGCCGCAGGGCGCGTCGTTCGACACCAGCACCGGCGCATTCTCGTGGACGCCGACGCAGGCCGGCACGTACACGCTCCTCGTCGAGGCCTCGGACGGCACCACCGTCACCACCAAGCGGGTGATCGTCGTCGTGGGTGCCGACCGGCAGGCGGTGGTGACCGCGGTCACGGCGACGGTCAAGCCGGACACGCTGTACGTCACGTCGACGAAGAACAACTACCAGGCCGCGTACGCGGACCTGCAGAACACGATCGGGTCGGGCACCGACGCCGACTACTTCCAGAAGCTGGCGACGTTGCGCACCGCGGTCTCGGGACTGCAGGAACTGACCCCGCTGCTACCGGACGGCAGCATCGACTACCCCAATCTGTTCTTCAAGACGAACATGGTGACGAACCTCGGCCCCACTCCCGCCAACGGGACCGACGACATCGACGGCACCAACATCGGGTTCGGCTCGGCCATCGAGAACAATCGCACGCACACGATGGACTTCGGCCCCGGCTTCAAGGTGGCGGCGACCGCATTCTCGTTCAAGCCGCCCGGCAGCTTCCCGGAACGGATCGGTGGTGTGACCGCCTTCGCATCCAACGACCTCGTGAACTGGACGCAGATCACGCCGGACAAGACGCGGATGGTCGAGGAGATGCAGACGCTGAACGTGGCGGACGAGTTCCGCAACCAGCGCTATCGCTTCTTCAAGATCTCCATGGTCGATCTGCTCTGGTCGTACAACATCCTCGATATTACCGAATTCCGGATCTTCGGCACACGCTATGAAACTGTCAACAAGCTGACCGGTGTGTCGCTGGGTTCCGACCAGGCGCTGAGGAACCGGGTCGTGCCCGGCAACACGATCAAGGTGTCGTTCCAGTCGACCGAGCCGATCAACAACGTGAGCGCGACGCTCCAGGGCGAGCCGGCCACCATCACGACCACGGATAACCTGAACTGGACGGCGACGCTGCTCGTCAAGCCCACCACGGCGCCCGGCCCGGTGAAGTTCCTCGTCAACTACAAGACCGCTGACGGGACCATCGCCGAACCCGTCCTGTTCCCGACCGATTCGTCGACCCTGTTCATCGCCGATCAGAAGGATTACATCGGCAACCTGCTCGACATCTCGACCGTGACGGATTCCAACGGCCGCAACGCGACCGATGTGGTCACGAACGTCAACCGGCTGTTCGATAACAACCTGACGACGGGTACCGACTACCGCCTCAACGGCAGCGGCAACAATGGCTGGGTCGAGTTCGATTTCCGGGGCGGTGGCACCGTGGCACTGTCGCGGGTCGATGTCATCGGCCTGCAGGACCGGTACTCGGGCCGCATCGCCGGCACCCTGGTACAAGGTTCCAACGACAATACGACGTGGACGACGATCTCGACTGCCGCGGCGAACACGATGGATTGGCAGACGCTGAAGATCACCGACACGACGCCATACCGCTATGTTCGCATGACCAACGCCGGCGCCTGGTTCGGCAACATGACCGAATTGCGCCTGTACGGTGCGACGACGTCGACCAACCGGATCGCCACGGCGTCGATCAGCTCGGCGCAGGCGCTGCGTAACCGTATCGTGCCCGGCAATACCGTGAAACTGAACTTCACGGCCAAGGAAGCGATCAGCAACGTTGCGGTGACAATCGACGGCCTCCCCGCCGCGCTCACCACGACGGACAACCTCACCTACACCGCCACCGCCACCCTGCCCCAGGGCACGCAGCCGGGACAGGTGAAGTTCGCCATCAACTACGTCACGCAGGACGGCAAGCCGGGCTACCAGGTCACCGAGACGACGGACAGCACTGCGCTGAACCTGGTCGACGAGAGCGACCTCATCCAGAACGTTCCGACCATCGCAACGCTGATCGATTCGACCACGAACCGCAACGCTGCCACGACGCTGACGATCGTGAAGACCTTGTTCGACGCGAACCTGGCCACCGGTTCGGATTTCCGTAACGGCTCGGGCGGCTCCGGCACGGGTGCCTGGGTGGTCTTCGACTTCAAGGAAGGCAACCAGGTCAGCCTGGCCAGCACCGAAGTCATCGGCAGCCAGGACCAGTACTACACGCGCGTCAACGGCCTCGTGTTCCAGGGCTCGAACGACAACACCGCGTGGACCACGCTGACCCCGGCGGCGAAGTCGACGGCGGACTGGCAGACACTGCCGGTCACGAGCCTGGTGCCTTACCGCTACATCCGTGTGTACAACCCGAACGCGTGGTTCGGCTCGATCAGGGAAGTTCGCCTGCACGGCTCGCTGCATGGCGCGGACGTGATCGCTCCGGTGACCACGGCCACCGCGCCGCAAGGCACGGTGACCACGGACGCCACGGTCACCTTCGCGGCCACGGACAACCAGGGCGGCTCGGGCGTCTCGGCGACGTATTACACCGTCGACGGCGGCGCGCAGCAGAAGGGCAACACCGTCACGCTGACCACGAGCGGCACGCACACGGTGAGCTACTGGAGCACGGACTGGGCGGGCAACACCGAACAGGCACACGCGGTGACGGTGTC
>NZ_JASNRB020000066.1:0-4448 GCF_030411975.2 Massilia orientalis
CGAGCGTTGACAGTAATTGACTCGGAACGATGGTAGAAATTGCCATCCATACCGACGAGGTGCTTACAGGCCAATTGCCGTAGTAGCGCTACACCGCTCAACCGCCAGCCGGACGTTGTCGACCTGGCTAGACCTCAGCACACCCACGGAGACGGCACGGTCGAGCTTTTTAGTTTCGCACGCGTCAAAAGGGCCCTGCATGGCCCGAGCGTAATGTCCGCCAGCGGTGGCGACTACCTGCAGCGCAACAAGTAGCGAACAGGGGGCGCTCGTGTCGAGTGCTACGACAAATTGCTCGCCTGGTTGAGAACAAGAAGACTGAGCCAACCCTCGGTGAAACAGACACACATGAGGTTTTCAATGGTCTGCAGAACCATCGCCCAAGCATCAGCCGTAACCTTCTTCGAGAAATTCGCCCGTGTATCAACTGTTGTAAGACCAATCTGTGCTGAGGCAAGTCGCCAGTTACTTGAGGCCATATCGCCTCGGTGTCAGCTGCGTACCACCAAGAAGTGATCGAGCTGATGCTTCTACTGACGCGCCGTGGCGGTCTTCGCGGCCCGGGCACCGGAACCGGCGTATGCGTCAGGCTCGGCACAGGATGGTCACGCGACGGTATGTCACGAGTTAACGTCAAAATAGAGGCTCCACCATGGCGGCGACGGCAGGATAATCTGCAGTAGAGATCTCGGGAATCTTGGCCACATAGCACCTCGGCCTGAGTTGGAGTAATCCTTAAAGTTTGCGCATAACCCCCAGAAAGTTTGCGCATGAACTCCAGAGACCCACGCTACGACATCCTCTTTGAACCAGTCCAGATCGGCCCGGTTACTTCAAAGAATCGTTTCTATCAGACGCCTTATGCTTTAGGCATAGGCCCCCATCGATACCAGGACATGGTCGCATTCCGACAGACTCGCGCCGAAGGAGGCTGGGGGGTGGTCTGCGTCGAGGAAACGATGATTCATCCCACCTCGGGCCACGATCCATTTCAAGGCCCACACCTCTGGTCGGACGCGGACATCGGCCGAGTCGCTCCGATGGCGGAAGCGGTTCACAAATATGGGGCGTTAGCTGGCGTCGAGCTGGCACACGTTGGCAGTTCCGGTCCTTGCTGGGAGCATCGAGGTTACCCGCTTTCGCCTACAGCAAATCCGGTTCGTTTGCACGACAACCCGATAATGACCAAGCAGATGGATAAGCGTGATATCGCGCAGTTCCGCCGCTGGTACGTGGACGCAGCACTACGAGCGAAGAAGGCAGATTTTGATATTGTCTACGTTTACTGTGCTCACGATTTGTCGCTGCTGCAAGATTTCCTGGTCAGCCGCACGAATAAGCGCACCGATGACTATGGTGGCTCGTTTCAAAATCGGATCCGACTTCTTCGCGAAGTTCTGTCCGACGTTAAAGATGCCGTCGGTGACCGATGTGCGGTGGCGGTTCGTTTAGCGGTAGAGGAACGTCGTTGGAAAAGTAGCCTTAACACCCGTGAGGATGGCCGCCGCGTCATTGAGGAACTCGCTGAGGTTCCTGACCTCTGGGACGTGAACGTCAGTGACTGGGCCTGGGACACCGGCAGTTCGCGCTTTTTCGAGGAAGGACACCAAGAACCGTTCATCTCGTTTGTTAAACAGGTTACGAGCAAGCCGGTCGTTGGCGTCGGCCGTTTTACCTCGCCAGACGCAATGGTCAGCCAGGTCAAGCGCGGTATTCTTGACTTCATTGGTGCAGCACGCCCCTCGATCGCAGATCCATTCCTGCCCAACAAAATCGATACGGGTCTTCACGACGATATCCGGGAGTGTATCGGTTGCAACGTGTGCGCTGCGGAGGTGATGAACCAGACTACTATTCGCTGCACGCAGAACCCGACAGCTGGCGAAGAATTCCGCTTGCAATGGCACCCGGAACGCGTGCCACCTGCAGGGGACCCGACGCGAAATATCCTGGTGGTCGGAGGAGGACCGGCTGGCCTGCAGGCCGCGCTGACCTTGGGCAAGCGCGGTTATCAAGTGTCCATTGCAGAGGCAGGTGAAAACTGGGGCGGACGGATTGTGCGGGAGCGCAGCCTTCCTCGTCTTGCTACCTGGGGCCGGGTTGTAGATTACCGTCTTGCGCTGCTGCAGCGCATGCCTAACGTACAGATGTATCTTGCCAGCCGTCTTTCAGCCGAGGACGTCCTTGGTATGGAGCCGGATCACGTCATTGTGGCGACTGGCTCAAGCTGGCGGCGCGACGGTACTGGGCGCAGCCATGATGAACCAATTCCGGGCGCTGACGCCGCCCACGTATTCACGCCCGACGACATTATGGCCGGCAAGCCGGTGAGCGGAAAGGTAGTGGTCTACGACGACGACTATTACTACATGGCTTCAGCGTTAGCTGAGAAGCTGGCCCGCGAAGGTAACACAGTGACTTACGTCACTAGCGCCAGCGAACCGGCGCCCTGGACCTTTAAGACTTTGGAACTCGGTCACGTGGTGCAGGCATTGCTAGCTGCGGGGGTCGAGATTGTTACCGGGACCACCCTCACCGCCATCGAGCCAGGACGTGTGACGGCGCAGCGAGTCTTGACCGGGCATTCGATCACGCTCGATGCAGACGCGTTAGTGCTCGTGACGTGCCAGAATGCGGATGAAACGCTATATCGAGAATTACTCGAACGGGTTGAAGAGGGCCAACTGCCATCCTTGGACCGTACCGGCGATTGCGTTGCACCTGCATTTATCGCTCAGGCCGTGCGTGACGGCCACCGTGCGGCGATGAGCTACGACCTCCCAAAGGATCAATGAGCACGGAATCTGCCATGGTAATGAGAGCGATCAAGGGCGAATGCAGCCTTGATCCTCTCCCCCTCGATCACTCCGACAACTTTAGTAACAAGGGAATTTGTAGACTGTTGTGGCACCTTACTGATCAAGAAGAGGGGAAGCGCGGCGCAGCGGGAACCAATTGCTACCCTTCAGTCGCGGACGACGCCGTTGAATAGGCGTATGGCGTCGTTGTCTCCAGCCTTCGACGTGAATGTCATGCGTTTGTTCGATGTCATGTGCGCATTTCCGGCCGTACGCGCCATCGGTGTAAAGCTTTTGTAGCCGAAGGCTTTTGACGCTTGGGAGGTGTCAGGAATTTTGTGTGCTGAGGTCGGTTTAAAAAAGCTCAGTACAAGGCGGTCATGAATCGTTCGCGAAACAAGATGGCGAATTGGTTGGCCGCTTGTTCCACGTCACGGGTGGCATCTTCCAATCTTTCTCGATGTTGCGCAAGGCCAGATAGAGCAGCTCACTGGCTGCCTCGTCGGTCGGAAGGTGCCCACGATTTTTGACGATCTTCCGAAGCTGCATGTGCGGGTTTCCGATAGCGTCGTTCGTATAGATGATTTTGCGTACTGCTGGTGGGTAAGCAAAGAAAGGGATTACTTGTTCCCATTGACGCTGCCACATCATTGTCAGCGTCGGGAACTTCTGCCCCCATTCTCCTTGCGCAAATTCCTGCAGGGCGGGCGCGGCCGCGTCCCCCGTGACAGCCTGATAGAGTACACTGCCTTGTTCCTGACGGCGCCTTCGTCACGAATTTTTAGCCGCAACGCGTCGAAATACACGATCGGATACATCGGCTCCAGCGGACGCTGTTGCCATTGCTCGACCTCCGACAACACCCCGTCGGTGATCGTCGAAATCAGGTCGGGAGATACGTTCAAGCCATACAGCTGCTGCAGGTGCCCTTGGATCTCGCGCACACTCATTCCGCGTGCGTACATGCTGATCACGTGATCGTCAAAACCCGGCAGGCGGCGCTGGTACTTGACGACCAGCTGCGGCTCGAACGTGGCCTGTCAAGCGCGAGGAATGTCCAGTTCGAGCTGGCTGCCCGGTGTCAGGACGTTTTTGGAACTGCTGCCCTTACGGTGATTGCCGGCCTTGCCCTGCTTGTTTTCCGTATCGAGATGATGCATCAGCTCGGCATTTAACATGCGCTCGGCCAGCTGCTTCTTGAGCTGGCCGGCAGTCCGGATTCACCGAGGATTGATTCGGCGTCCTTGTTCTGGACCTGCGCCAGCAGTTGATCGATCAGTTCATCCGCAAAAATAGCTTGGGCGCTTTCGGTTTCTTGGGCTTCTTGGTGGGGCTCATTACTTTGGTCATCGTGAATCCTTATCGGTATCATCCCATGACCTCATGCCACACAGAAAATCTGACAGGCTATACGCTTGCGCGACCACGGCTGCTGCAGCATCCCTGTCCTAGACGCTCGATGCGGTTACCGTGACTGCGATGCGCAGTCCTGATCTTCCCCCCGCTTTCGCGGACGCAACCTGATGTTTAGTTAGCGTCAGTTTCCAGAGCCTGACGGCTTCGCTCTTTCCTAAACATGCGCGGCGATTTGTACCCAAGCGCCGAATGCGAATGCACCTCGTTGAAGTGTGTGAAGGCGTCGGGCAGTCG
>NZ_JASNRB020000067.1:0-3569 GCF_030411975.2 Massilia orientalis
TTACCTTCACTCATTCGCTGTCATCCTTTCGCGGACGACAGCTTAAACCACCGTCTCAAATTCGGGGTCCACTATAATGAGCAGTTGCGATTCGCACGGGATCAATTGCCAGTCGAGGTTTCGCCACTGCTCGCGATCTTGGGCGGTATAGATGCTGCGCCAGGTCGCCGCCTCGATCGGATTGCGGACGACGTAGCCCGCCCGGAGCAGGCGCGAGATAGTGCGTTCCACGTCATAGAAAATCAGGCGAGGAATCACGACATACTTGAGCCGTGCAAGGAGGTGCCAGCGTTCCTCGGTCGACATCGCACGCTCTTCTGGTTGGATCTGCGGACGCAGGATCATCGCCCTCGCGGCTTCCTTCTCCGTGAGAATCGGGGGCAGGGACTCGATCAACGGGTTATCGCGATACTCCGCGATATTCTGCTCGGCATACGTGGGAGAAGAATGATCGGTACTCATCTGCTGCTCCATCATGGCCACCGCTCCCGGAGCCGGTCCGTTACAGACCCCAGATGTCGTCGAGCGGGTTTTGTTTTCGCATATCGGGCCGCAACTTCACCACATTGTCCTGCGGTGGCGGATCGCAATACGACTGCGCTGCATCACGCGCGTGTTCGACTCGCTCGGCAGTTTTCTCGAAGGTCCGGTTCGATTGCACATTCGCCTTCTTCTCGGTCTTGCTCAGTCCCTTCTTGGCTTGCGCCGCGGCCGTCTTTGCGGCCGCCGTGATCGCATCGCACCCAGCGTCCAGCGTGGCACACACCTGCCGCAACTCCGAAGCCTTGCGATCCGCCTCCAGCCCAAGCAACTTGGCGCGATCAAGCATCTCTTCCAGACGGGCGAGCCGATATTTCTCGTTGTTATCCAACAGTTCGCAGGGCTCCCACTCGCGTGACGTGGCGTTGAGAATCCAGATGTACGCGGGCGCATACGGCAGATGCCGGATCTCGATCGGTTCGACCTTGCCGTTCGTTCTTGCGCGTGCAAACCATTCTTCGCGGACAGCTCGCTCGCAAGCGTAACGGCGCCCATGAAAATAGATACCGTCACGCCGGACCGATGCGGTTGCGGCCGGTAACAGCTTCGTCCAGACCCTCTGTTTTTCGAGCACCTTCGCTCCTCCCGTCAGGTGCTCCATACCCCAATTCCAAACCGTTAGCGGGGTCGCATCCATGAGATTCTCGCCCAGCATTTCATTGGGTATTGCGTCAGCGTGGTAAGCAGACAGGTTGTACTTGATCAACTTGTTTGCCAGGATCCGGCTCAACTCAGGGATTGTCAGCGAAGCGTCGAGTGAACAGTGGCGTCGTTTCATCTCGTCCAGCCTGCGGTTCAATGCCCCCGGCTCGAAATGGATGGTGTCATTATTGATGAGGTTGAACTGCTGCTCCACATTGGGCTTCCAGTCAGGCCTGCGAACCGCGGCGTTCTGGATGGTGATACCGAACTCTTTCGGCAACGCATCCGACGCCTTGGATTTCAGCTCTCCGTTATCGCACAGAAGCTTGTGAGGCAGATGACGGCACGGCCAGAGATCCGGGCTGATGTCGATGCCCAACTGCCGGCAGAAATCGGCCTTGTCCGAGAATGCATTAAACAATGCCAACCTGGCGCCTTCCCAACTCGGCCCCTCGAGCCCGAGATAAAAGCCCACCACCATCCGGGAGAAGACGTCGACCACGACATACAGGACGGGCCGCCCGATCAGCCAGGCGCGGTTGAACACCGATACCAGGTAGACGTCGACGATAGTCGCGTCGATCTCGAACCGTGCCCCGGGCCCGAATACCCGATTCCTAGAAGATCCCAGCACTCCGCGATGCTTAAGGTTCCAGGTGGTCGTGCTGATGTTGCGCTTGGTAAGCGCAAAATTCTGATCCATCTCCTTCACGACCTGTTTGAACTGGTGCAGCGACGGTGCTTCGTGCGCTTCAGGTGGCATCGGGACCAGCAGATTTCCGTGTGCCATCTCGGCGGTTTTAAAGTAGGTTTGCTTGGTGTCTTCCCAGGCCTTCTTGATCGTCACACCGGGCTTCAGGAAGTCATGAATACCCTGGACGATTTTCGTCCGGACCTCGACTCTCGACGGTCCGAGTAACGATGGATCGTCCTGCAGTTTGACCCGGTCCGGCCGCCGGCCGCGCTTGTTCGATCCCGCCTGCTGCGCCTGCCCGGACGGACCGCACAAGTCATAGCACGCAATCAACGCGTCGATACAGCTTCCGTACGCCCAATACCGGTACAAAGGCCGATACACCTGCTTGGGGTCGAGCTCCAATTCCGCAGCGCGCGCCAGGATCAGGCGGCCACGGGTGCGCGGCAGATAAATTTCGGGAATGCAGTCTTCGCGCACCAGAGGTTCAATGATCGCCCAGGCTCGATCCCTGACGTCCAGGCTTCGGCGCAAGATCGCTTCCTCGGGCTGGAATAGATAGGGCCTCAACTTCACTTGGATTCGCTGCAACATTCCATCGTTCAGGAGCCCCATCACCTCCTGCAGGCTATGCACATCCGGTTTCTTCAACGGCTTTTGCATGCCGATGGTGACGAGCACGTCTTCATCTGGCACGACCCACAGAACACGCTGCGGGCACGTAAAGCCTGTGTCTACAACGCCTGGCACCGGCTCGAATACCTCAGCAGGACACAATAGATCCATTGTGGCCACCTTCTTGAGCCGAAGTGAATCGCGGGTCGGATGCGGCGGGCAGGATCACCGGAGTACAGCGCAAACCGATCGGCACACGCAGGTCCAGGTTGATCAATTTGTGCCAGGCGCAATAGCGGAACATGTCCGTCGCCAGTTCAGGGGAAACAGCAGCACCGAACGCTGCCGCGCATTCGCGCAGGCGGTCCGCGAGTGTGAGCCCTTGTAAGGACGGGGTGTGGAACGCCGCGAGAAACCGGGGCAGCTGCGCATCGAAAGCATCACGATCGACATCATGCTCCACCATGAAGTAACTGAGCCACTCCAGGTTGTCGATGACGGTCTTGTCGAATTCGGCATTTGTGAATAGGTACCATGGAATGCCGCGCACAAGCCAATACCGTCGCTCGATCTCCAGTTTGATCAGCACAGATTTCCGGCTTCGGCCGCGCAGGTCGTCCGCGCTTTTGATGCTAACGGCTACCAGGGATCGCTTGCCGGCCTTATCAATCCTCGTGAGCAGAAAATCCGTCGTCATGACGATCGGCGTTCGGCTTCGCGGATAGCTTGGGTGACGGACTCCCAACGATGATGCAACGCGCTGGGTTGCCGACTCAGGAAACAATGGAAATTGCTCACGAATGTCCACGACGTCGGCCGCGTAATCCGCCAGCAGAAAGAAGCAACTTTCGTTATCGGAAAAAAGGTGGTGCACCCGGCCGGTCGTCACACCGAGTCGACGGCTCATCCGCCCTCTCGACGAAAAACATCGAACGTCGATCCAGGGTTTGTAGTGTGCGCCCTCGCCAAGGCCGAGTCCTTGCGCCTTCCATCTCGCGACGTCTATAGTGGACCCCGAATTTGAGACGGTGGTTTAAGCTGTCGTCCGCGAAAGGATGACAGCGAATGAGTGAAGGTA
>NZ_JASNRB020000068.1:0-2663 GCF_030411975.2 Massilia orientalis
GCCTTCTCCTGGCTCCAGCCTTCGCCCGATGCCGCATGCATCAGCTTCATCTTGATCGGTTCCAGGTCGAGTTGCATTACGGCGTCGAACAGGTCGTTGGTGTTCATGGTCATCCTTGTCAAGGGTTCAGGAATGGTCGGGCGTGTGTTGCACGTCCTCAATGTAGTTGAGGTAACTCGCCCAGATTTTGATATTTGTCAAACAAATAATATGAGTTGTTTGAACGGCTATGCAGAAGCTCGATAGTGGAGTAGGGCGAGCGGGTGAAGTGTCAGATGACGGCCGAACCCGCGCCCTGCTCCTGTTCCTGGGAGAGAACGGGTTCCGGGCCGCCGATGACAGGCGCCGAGACCGTGACGGTCGTGCCGCCGCCCGGTTCGCTGAAGACGGTGCAGGTGCCGCCGAGGATCACGATGCGCTCCTCGATGCCGACCAGGCCGAATGACCCGTACTTGCTGCGCCCGCCGGGCGGCAGCCCGCAGCCGTTGTCGGTCACCGTCAGCGACAGCCAGTCGCCGTTCAGGCGCAGCTCCACTTTCACCCGCGTCGCGTTGGCGTGCCGGACGATGTTCGTGAGCGATTCCTGCAGGATGCGGAAAAAGGCTGTCGCGCAATGATCGGGCAGGGCGATCTCGCCGTGGTCGTCCTGGATGTCGCACTGGATGCCGGTGCGGCGCTGGAACTGGTTGACCTGCCATTCGACGGCCGCCGACAGGCCGAGGTCGAGCACGGTTGGACGCAGGTCGTTGATGATCTGGCGCACGCTCCTGATCGTCGTGTCGATCTGCTGCAGCGTGGAACGGGCGCGCGTGTTCAGGTGGTTGTGCGTGCCCTGCGTGCGTCCCGCCAGCAGTTCGGCTTCGATGCGCAGGGCGAGCAGGCTCTGGCCGAGGTCGTCGTGGATCTCGCGCGCGATGCGCTTGCGCTCCATTTCCTTGATCTGGTACGCATGGTCGGCGAGACGCCTGAGCTTCTGGTGCGACAACTGCAGCCTGGCCTGGCTTTCGCGCAGCTCGCTCGTCATCTCCCGCGCCAGCTCGAGGGCGGCGCGGCGCGACGACGTGAGCGTGTGCAGCAGGGCATAGAGCAGGATCGAGCCGAGGAAGCCGAAGGCCATCATGAGCTTCGGATAATAGGTGTCGAATTCCGTGTACAGCGCGGCCCTGGGGGCGCTGAACGTCGTTTTCCACGGACGCCCGTTGAAATCGAGCGGCAGGCTGGTCGTGAAGACGTCATCGCCGACGTCGAGCGCCGGCGTCGGCTCGGCGCGCGTGCCGCGGCTGTCGAACAACGCGAGCGGCTTCGATACCGTGGGTTGGCCGCGGGCGTCGATGCCGGGGCCGACGTCGTACAGCGTCATGCGCAGGTTCGCGACTGGAACTTCGTCCATGACGCCATTCAGCAGTTTGGGGATACTGAACGCGATGCCGAGCGAACCCGTGTAGGCCTCGCGGCGCTGGTCGACCGTGCGCAGCGCCAGGCCCTTGCGGTAGACCGGCATACGCATTCCGACATAGATATTGTTCGGACGCGACAACATCGGGATCGGCGTACCGGTCGAAAAAATCATGCCGCTATCGCGCTCTTGCAGCAGCAAGTTCCCGAAATAGCGGTTGGCTTTCAGGTCGATCGCATAGTAGTGGGCGCCCGGCGGCGCAGGTTCGACGAAGGCGACGACCAGGTACGACGGCCGGATGCCGGGCGGCATGATGTCCAGGTCGACCGGCTTGCCAAAGATGTGCGACACGTCTGTGCGCAGTGCGGCAACGAATGCGTCGCGCCGCTCATGCGGCACCTGGACCGCGTAATTGATGTAGTCGACCGCCGGGAAGCTCCGGGCCAGGTCCAGTCCGGTCACGAATTCATGGAAGCCCTGGTGTGTCAGGACGTCGGAACTCTGGATCATGCTGCCCGTGGCGCGCAACAGGTCCGTATACGATTTCACGCGGACCGTGATGACGCTTTGCGCATGCCTGGCATGGCTGATGAAACGGGCTTCGGCGTCGCTTTCGATGGAGCGTGCCGTGAACAGATACAGCAACGCGCCGACGAGCGAAGACAGCAATGCTCCGGCCCAGAACGAGAACCGGGTTACGGAAAATGTGTCTTTCAGCGTCGTCGCCATCAAATACGCTTCCTAAAGAATGTGTTCCAGCACGGCTGGATATGCAATGTTAATTTGTTGCAAAACTTGTGTCGAGTGGCGCGCAAACTCCTTTGCACAACAAAAAGCCCGCTCCGGAAACCGGAGCGGGCAGGCATGTTGCAGGAATTGAAAGGTGGCGTGTGGCGGGCCCCCGCCGATCACTGGCGTTCAGGCGGTGGCCGCTTCACTGCGACCGGGCTGCGTCTCGACCCGCGGGCTGGCGCAGTAGGCCGTGCCGATCCGGGGGCTGGCGCAATACGCGGTCGCCGCCACCTTATCTATGCGTGCTTCCTTGCGCGGGCTGGCGCAGTAGGCCGTGCCGATCCGGGGGCTGGCGCAATACGCGGTCGCCGCCGCCCTGCCTTCGCGTGCTTCCTTGCGCGGGCTGGCGCAGTAGGCGGTGTCGATCCGGGGGCTGGCGCAATACGCGGTCGCCGCCACCCTGCCTTCGCGTGCTTCCTTGCGCGGGCTGGCGCAGTAGGCGGTGTCGATCCGGGGGCTGGCGCAATACGCGGTC
>NZ_JASNRB020000069.1:0-2171 GCF_030411975.2 Massilia orientalis
CAGCTGCAGAAGCGGAAACGGAAACGGACACAGCTTAAACTAGCCGGCTGAGTGTCTTGACTGATGGGTCCACTTTATAACGTCAGCCGAAGTTGCTCACGAACTAATGCTTCCCCTGCGAACAATGCGCTGCCGGCTGCTGCAGCTGCACACGCGATTCAGCATGCTAGTAGCTGAAGTATGCGGAGACCAAGCTCGGCACTACTTGGCAGAGACCTCTTGGTCCTTAAATCGGATAGCGCAAAAGGTTGGGTACAGTAACGCCGCTAATCAGCGCCAAGCGGTGAAACGTTGTACCGATGAATCGCTACAACGCTTTCGATCGCGAATTCGAACACAGCAAACCGCCCGCACATGGGATGTGAATCGCTCACCCACGTGACGACAAATTCCCGCACCGAGCGGCGCAATCTAAGCTCGCATCGAAATCAAAGCAACTCGTCTGAGCGGCAATGTTGCCGGCCGATCAACTAGGTGCCGCCAAGAAAGGCAGATATCGCCCGAAGGTGAACCATTTTGTTTTTACCAAGAGGAGAATATGTATGCTGTGCAAGAAAAAAACTGCGTGTCTCGTCACAACTGTCGTCTCCGTGCTTGCGACTTCCAGCGCATACAGTGCTGATCCAAACCAGCTCGGAAAGGAACTAACGTCAACTGGCGCGACGGTCGAAGGCAACAAAGAAGGCACTATTCCGGCGTACGACGGCGTTAGCGCGCAATTGCCGGGATATGCGTACGGCAAATTTAGGGGCGACTATTTCAAATACAAGAACGAGAAGCCCCTATATGTTATCGATGCCTCGAACGTAAGCAAATACGCTGATAAGCTGTCGCCAGGTCAGATTAAGATGCTCAAAGAAGTGAAAGGGTACACCATGCCCGTTTACCCAACGCATCGCAGCTGCGAAACCCCAGACAATGTTCAGGCAAACACCAAGAAAAATGCGGCTGAAGCGAAGATCGGTACCAACGGATGGACGTTAGAAGGCGCGACACTACCGGGCGTGCCGTTCCCCATTCCGAAAAGCGGAATTGAAGCCATCTGGAACCATCTCGTACGGTATCAAGGTGTGGCCCAAGAATACCCAGTGGCCACTGCCTATGTGTCACCAGCACCAGGAAACGAAAAAGACATCGTAAATATTTACAACCTATGGCAATTCTGGCCGAATAGCAAAAAAGGAGAGAACAAACCTGGGCCGGACTCCATGTATCAGGGCCTCTACTACGGCTATATCCAGCCAGCATCGCTATCCGGACAGGCGGTCGTGCAACGATTCTATCTGAGCAAACCAACCGAAAGTTACTATTATTTTACCGGGCAGCGCCGTGTCCGTCGCTTACCTTCTTATGATTATGACGCGCCACAACTGGGATACGAGAACCAATATGCCGTAGATCAAACGAACATTCTCTACGGCGCTCCCGATCGTTTCAACTGGAAACTGGTCGGGAAAAAGGAGATGCTGGTTCCGTACAACGTTTTCGGCATGTACGATTTCCGTAAAGGTTTGAAAGACGTATTTGTACAACCCAACGTCATCAATGCAGCGTTCCGCCGGTATGAGCTGCACCGCGTGTGGGTCGTGGAGGGAACCGTGAAGCAAGGAATTCGCCATGTGAACCCAAAAAGGGTCATCTACCTGGATGAGGATTCGTGGGTCGCGGTCGGCGGAGAAGACTACGACGCTCAAAATCAGCTGTGGAAATTCAAAGAGTCATCTCCTGCTCCTGCATGGGAATTGGAAGGAGCATGCGTGATCCCACAAGTGATCATGTACGACTTTAACAGTGGCCGGCTGCTCACCGACGCAATTCCATTCGGCGGGAACAAAGATTTCAGATGGTATTCTGCTCTTTCGCCGAACGTTCCTCAGCTAAAGGAAGGCTACTACACCAGCGAAAACTTGCAGCGTATCAGTGACCGTTAATCAGGATAAATCGGGAGAAGCAATGAATAATAAATTTCCGTTACACACCACAAGCCTTGTCGCCTTTCTTTTGACGGTTAGTGCAGTAAATGCAGCAGAATTTAGGATATTCGATGATAAGTTGAAAGCTACCTGGACTACGGATATGACCCTTGGTGGCGGTATTCGCCTCAAGAATCCTAGTTGTTCCCTGACGGGTGACCCAACGTCGTTTGGTTGTGGTTCCGGCGCGAACGTTCA
>NZ_JASNRB020000070.1:0-1868 GCF_030411975.2 Massilia orientalis
GTGGCGCCGGTGTGCGTATTCACGCCCGTCAGGGTTTCGGTGCCGGCCGCGATCGCCAGGCCGCCCGAGCCGTGGATGCTGCCGGCGAATACGTCCTGCGCATCGGTCAACGTCAACGTCTGGCCGCCGAGCAGCACGGCACCGGAGCCGGACAGCGAGCGCACTTCGGCGCCGTTGTTCGTGGCCGTGATGTCGAACACGCCGTTGTTGGCTACACCGCTGGACGGCGCGATACTGCCCGAACCCGCCAACGCGAGGCCGCCGCCCTGGTCGATCAAGGTGGTGCCGGTATAGGTATTGGTACCAGTAAGAGTTTCGATACCGCCCGCGATTGTCAGACCGCCCGACCCGTGGATACTGCCCGCAAACGTATCGCCGGCATCCGTCAGCGTCAGGGTTTGGCCGCCGAGCAGCACGGCACCTGAGCCGGACAGCGAGCGCACTTCGGCGCCGTTGTTCGTGGCCGTGATGTCGAACACGCCGTTGTTGGCTACACCGCTGGACGGCGCGATACTGCCCGAACCCGCCAACGCGAGGCCGCCGCCCTGGTCGATCAAGGTGGTGCCGGTATAGGTATTGGTACCAGTAAGAGTTTCGATACCGCCCGCGATTGTCAGACCGCCCGACCCGTGGATACTGCCCGCAAACGTATCGCCGGCATCCGTCAGCGTCAGGGTTTGGCCGCCGAGCAGCACGGCACCTGAGCCGGACAGCGAGCGCACTTCGGCGCCGTTGTTCGTGGCGACGATGTCGAGCACGCCGTTATTTGCTACACCGCTGGACAGCGCGATGCCGCCCGATCCGGACAGCGCCAGTGCGCCGCCCTGGTCGATCGACGTGGCGCCGGTATAGGTATTGGTACCGCTCAGGGTTTCGGTACCGCCCGCGATTGTCAGACCGCCCGAGCCGTGGATGCTGCCGGCGAACGTATCGCCAGCATCCGTCAGTGTCAGCGTTTGGCCGCCCAGCAGCACGGCGCCGGAGCCGCCGAGGCTCTGGACCGCCGCGCCGCCCGTGCTGGCCGATACGTCCAACGTGCCATCGGTCTGCACGCGGCTGTTGCCGATGCTGCCGTTGCCGGCCAGGACCAATGCCGCGCCTTGCGATACCGCCGTGGTGCCGGTGTGCGTATTCACGCCCGTCAAGGTTTCGGTGCCGGCCGCGATCGCCAGGCCGCCCGAACCGTGGATACTGCCGGCGAACGTATCGCCGGCATTGGTCAGCGTCAGAGTCTGGCCGCCCAGCAGCACGGCACCCGAGCCAGATAGCGAGCTCACTTGGGCGCCGTTGTTCGTGGCGGCGATGTCGAACACGCCGTTGTTGGCCACGCCACTGGACAGCGCGATGCTGCCCGAACCGGACAGCGCCAGCGCGCCGCCCTGGTCGATCGAGGTGGCCCCGGTATAGGTATTGGTACCAGTCAGCGTTTCGCTGCCGCCCGCGATTGTCAAGCCGCCCGAACCGTGGATGCTGCCGGCGAACGTATCGCCGGCATCCGTCAGCGTCAGGGTTTGGCCGCCGAGCAGCACGGCACCGGAGCCGGACAGCGAACGCACTTCGGCGCCGTTGTTCGTGGCCACGATGTCGAACACGCCATTGTTAGCGACGCCGCTGGACAGCGCGACGCTGCCCGAGCCGGACAGCGCCAGCGCGCCGCCCTGATCGATCGATGTGGCGCCTGAATAGGTATTGGTACCGCTCAGGGTTTCGATACCGCCCGCGATCGTCAGCCCGCCCGAACCGTGGATGATGCCGGCGAACGTATTACCGGCGTCGGTCAGCGTTAGAGTTTGGCCGCCGAGCAGCACGGCACCTGAGCCGGACAGCGAGCGCACTTCGGCGCCGTTGTTCGTGGCGACGATGTCGAA
>NZ_JASNRB020000071.1:0-1847 GCF_030411975.2 Massilia orientalis
TTCGACATCGTCGCCACGAACAACGGCGCCGAAGTGCGCTCGCTGTCCGGCTCAGGTGCCGTGCTGCTCGGCGGCCAGACGCTGACGTTGACGGATGCGCAGGACGTATTCGCCGGCGGTATCCACGGCTCGGGCGGCCTCACGATCACGGGCGGTATCGAAACCCTGAGCGGTACCAATACCTATACCGGCGCCACGTCGATCGACCAGGGCGGCGCGCTGGCGTTGTCCGGTTCGGGCAGCATCGCGCTGTCCAGCGGCGTCGCCAATAACGGCGTGTTCGACATCGCCGCTACGAACAACGGCGCCGAAGTGCGCTCGCTGTCTGGATCCGGTGCAGTGCTGCTGGGTGGCCAAACACTGACACTGACGGATGCTGGCGATACGTTTGCGGGCAGCATCTACGGTTCGGGTGGCCTGACAATTGCGGGCGGCACCGAAACTCTAACCGGTACCAATACCTATACCGGCGCCACATCGATCGATCAGGGCGGCGCACTGGCGTTGTCCGGTTCGGGCAGCATCGCGCTGTCCAGCGGCGTCGCCAACAACGGCGTGCTCGACATCACGGCCACGAACAACGGCGCCGAAGTGCGCACGCTGTCCGGATCCGGTGCTGTGCTCTTGGGCGGCCAGACTCTGACGCTGACGGATGCCGGAGATACGTTCGCCGGCAACATCCACGGTTCGGGTGGTCTGACAATTGCGGGCGGCACCGAAACTCTAACCGGTACCAATACCTATACCGGGGCCACGTCGATCGACCAAGGCGGTCTCGCGCTGTCCGGCTCGGGCAGCATCGCGCTGTCCAGCGGCGTGGTCAACAACGGCGTGCTCGACATCGCGGCTACGAACAACGGTGCCGACGTGCGCACGCTGTCCGGATCCGGTGCGGTGCTGCTGGGCGGCCAGACTCTGACGCTGACCGATGCCGGAGATACGTTCGCCGGCAACATTCACGGTTCGGGTGGTCTGACAATTGCGGGCGGCACCGAAACCCTGACCGGTACCAATACCTATACCGGGGCCACGTCGATCAACCAGGGCGGCGCACTGGCGTTGTCCGGTTCGGGCAGCATCGCGCTGTCCAGCGGCGTCGCCAACAACGGCGTGCTCGACATCACGGCCACGAACAACGGCGCCGAAGTGCGCACGCTGTCCGGATCCGGTGCTGTGCTCTTGGGCGGCCAGACTCTGACGCTGACGGATGCCGGAGATACGTTCGCCGGCAACATCCACGGTTCGGGTGGTCTGACAATTGCGGGCGGCACCGAAACTCTAACCGGTACCAATACCTATACCGGCGCCACATCGATCGATCAGGGCGGCGCACTGGCGTTGTCCGGTTCGGGCAGCATCGCGCTGTCCAGCGGCGTCGCCAACAACGGCGTGCTCGACATCACGGCCACGAACAACGGCGCCGAAGTGCGCACGCTGTCCGGATCCGGTGCTGTGCTCTTGGGCGGCCAGACTCTGACGCTGACGGATGCCGGAGATACGTTCGCCGGCAACATCCACGGTTCGGGTGGTCTGACAATTGCGGGCGGCACCGAAACTCTAACCGGTACCAATACCTATACCGGCGCCACGTCGATCGACCAAGGCGGTCTCGCGCTGTCCGGCTCGGGCAGCATCGCGCTGTCCAGCGGTGTAGCAAATAACGGCGTGCTCGACATCGTCGCCACGAACAACGGCGCCGAAGTGCGCACGCTGTCCGGCTCCGGTGCTGTGCTGCTGGGCGGCCAAACTCTAACGCTGACCGATGCCGGTGATACGTTCGCCGGCAGCATCCACGGTTCGGGCGGCCTGACAATTGCAGGCGGCATCGAAACCCTGAGCGGTACCAA
>NZ_JASNRB020000072.1:0-1840 GCF_030411975.2 Massilia orientalis
TTGGTCGGGATGCCGCCCATCTGGTAGTGGATGGTCGGGACGACCGGGATCGGTTCCTTCGTCGCGTCGACGTTGGCGAACTTGTGGCCGATCTCGAGAATCGACGGCAGGCGCTTGCGGATCGTGTCCGCGCCGATATGGCGCAGGTCCAGCAGCACGTGGTCCTTGTTCGGGCCCACGCCGCGGCCTTCCTTGATCTCCTGGTCCATCGAACGCGAGACGAAGTCGCGCGGCGCCAGGTCCTTCAGGGTCGGCGCGTAGCGCTCCATGAAGCGTTCGCCGTTGCTGTTGATGAGGATACCGCCCTCGCCGCGCACGCCTTCCGTGATCAGGACGCCCGCGCCGGCCACGCCGGTCGGGTGGAACTGCCAGAACTCCATGTCCTGCAGCGGGATGCCGGCACGTGCCGCCATGCCCAGGCCGTCGCCGGTGTTGATGAAGGCGTTGGTCGACGCGGCGAAGATACGGCCCGCGCCGCCCGTGGCGAAGACGGTCGTTTTCGCCTGCAGCATCATGACGTCGCCCGTTTCCATTTCCAGCGCGACGACGCCGAGGACGTCGCCGTCGGCGTTACGGACCAGGTCCAGCGCCTGCCATTCGACGAAGAAGTGCGTGCGCGAGCGGACGTTACGTTGATACAGCGTGTGCAGCAGCGCGTGGCCGGTACGGTCGGCGGCGGCGCAGGCGCGCTGCACCGGCTTCTCGCCGAAGTTCGCGGTGTGGCCGCCGAACGGACGCTGGTAGATCGTGCCGTCCGGGTTGCGGTCGAACGGCATGCCGAAGTGTTCGAGCTCGTACACGACCTTCGGGGCTTCGCGGCACATGAATTCGATGGCGTCCTGGTCGCCCAGGTAGTCCGACCCTTTCACGGTGTCGAACATGTGCCAGTACCAGTCGTCCTCGCTCATGTTGCCGAGCGAGGCGCCGATGCCGCCTTGCGCTGCCACGGTGTGCGAACGGGTCGGGAACACTTTCGACAGCACGGCCACGTTCAGGCCCGCTTCGGACAGTTGCAGCGCCGCGCGCAGGCCGGAACCGCCGGCGCCGACGATGACGACGTCGAAATGGCGGACGGGGATGTTGGTGTTGATTGCTGCCACGATTACACGCTCCAGAGAATTTGCACAGTCCAGGCGGCGCAGGCGAGCAGCCAGAGCACCGTGGCGATCTGCAAGGTCAGGCGGATGCCGACCGGTTTGACGTAGTCCATCCAGATGTCACGGATGCCCACCCACACGTGGTAGAACAGGCCGAAGAACGTGACCATCGTGAAGAGCTTGAACCACTGGCGGGCGAACAGGCCGGCCCAGCCTTCGTACGTAAAATTCTGGCCGGTCAGGAACGAGACCAGCAGGATGACGGTGAAGACGACCATCACGATGGCGGTGACGCGCTGGGCGAGCCAGTCGCGCATGCCGTAGTGCGCGCCGACGACGAGGCGGCGCTGTCCGATATTCTTGGGGGTAGCCATGATTAAAACACTCCGAACAGTTTGAGGGCGACCAGCAGGGTCAGGACCAGGCTGACGACCAGCACGTAGCGCGCGGTGCGCTGCGCCGCGTCCTTGTCCAGGGCCATGTGGTTGTCCATGAACAGGTGGCGGATACCGGCGCAGAAGTGGTGCAGGTAGCCCCAGGACAGGCCCAGGATGACGATCCTGGTGAACGGATGGCTGACGATCCCGGCGAAGTGCGCGAACGAGATCTCGGAACGGAGGCTCTGCTCGAACAGGTAGAGCAGGAACGGCAGGAAGAGGAACAGCACGAAGCCGCTGATACGGTGCAGGATCGACACGATGGCCGACGGCGGCTGCTTGTAGTTCATCGTGATGTCCGTAATG
>NZ_JASNRB020000073.1:0-1671 GCF_030411975.2 Massilia orientalis
ATTCGCCTCAAGAATCCTAGTTGTTCCCTGACGGGTGACCCAACGTCGTTTGGTTGTGGTTCCGGCGCGAACGTTCAATTATGGTCGAATGGCGATGACGGGGATCTGAATTATCGGAAAAATCAATTCTATAGTGCCTACGGCTCAGTCACGAGCGAGCTATTGCTCCGCGCGCCTAATGATGACTATAAATTGATGGTTCGCGCTGCGGCTCTTTATGACGGAGTAGCCGATAAGACAGAGCGCACGCCCTTGAGCGCCTCTGCAAAAAACCAAGTTGTTCACAATTTACGGTTGTACGACTTTTGGGCAGAAAAACGTATCACCATTGGTGAGCAGAGCGGCCACGTACGGGTTGGTAATCAGGTAATCAACTGGGGCGAAAGCTACTTTTTGCCCTATGGTATTAACTCTACGAACTCAATCGATTATCAAAAAGCCGCGACGCCTGGGCAGCAGTTAAAGCAAATTATTTTGCCAGCGCCAATGCTCAGTTTAACCTCTAGTGTTACTGATAAGCTTTCTCTAGAGGCGTACTACCAGTTTCACTGGAACAAAAATTTGTTTGCACCAGTCGGCTCGTATTGGTCTTCATCTGACGTCTTTGGGCGCACGGATGGATATCGTCAACTGGTGTACGACAATGTACAGCCAAATTATAACGTCGGCGGCCTCGATCCTGCAGCTTTGGCTCGGATGAATGGCGCGAATCCCAAAAACGCGACGGTGTATCAAAAGTACGAAAGCCAAGTCTACAGCAATAACAACGGGGCCTATGACCTAGCAAGTTTCGGTTATCCGATCCATGAAATCGAACCCCACAAACAAGGTCATCAATACGGTATCCGTTTTGCTTATCGTCCGGAAAGCGTTGATGTCAACCTGGGCTTTTATTACATTCGGTATACCGATAAGACTCCAGTTTTCACTTTCGGCGCCTCCGCGGCGGACATGACCTATTTGAAGAACCGTGACTTGTACGGTGTGAGTGCAAACCTTCCGCTGGGCGATTGGGCCATCGGCACAGAACTGTCTTATAGGCCTCGCGACGCGGTCGCACTAACCGGGTGTTTCGCTCCAGGCGGTCCGCTGGATTCGACCACGAACCCGGCGCGTGATGCAAACGGCAATAATGTCAATTGCCCAGGTTATCGCGACAACGAGAAGTGGCAGCTCACGGTGAATGCACAGTACAACATGACACCGACGACGACGCCCTTCCTCCAGCTTCTTCACGCTACCGGAGGTTATTTCCTTGCGGAAGCTTCATGGATTCGTTATCCAGGTGTTTCTCCGAATGCACGTTACTACTCTGTTATCGACGGGGTACCGGTCGTGCAAGGTCCAGCAGCTGGCGGGCTATATTGGTACGATCGTTCCAACCCGGCAAATACGATCGCAGCGACTCAAGGTACGGCAAATTCGTTGGGCGCGGCGCTTTTCGCAAGTTTGACGTATGACGGGAATATTATTCAGGGTTGGCAAGTAACCCCCAGCATCTACCATCAGCAAGCTATCTCCGGTTATACGCCATCGGCGACTGCAGCACTATGGATGCAGGGGGTGAAGGCGACTACTGTAGCGGTGAACTTCGCACAGAATCCACTGGAGTGGCAAGCTGGCATCAATTACGTTAAGTATTGGGGGGGCAATTCGACCACCAATGCTTAC
>NZ_JASNRB020000074.1:0-1565 GCF_030411975.2 Massilia orientalis
ATGAATCTGATTTCCCGCCTCGACACCATTGTCTTCCTGTTCTACTTCGTCGTCGTCGCCGGCTACGGCCTGTGGGTCTACCGCCGCAAGAAGAGCGCGAACACCTCCGCCTCGCACGACTACTTCCTCGCCGAAGGCTCGCTCACGTGGTGGGCCATCGGCGCCTCGCTGATCGCGTCCAACATCTCCGCCGAGCAGTTCATCGGCATGAGCGGTTCGGGCTTCCGCATCGGCATGGCCATCGCCGTGTACGAACTGATGGCCGCCGCCACGCTCGTCATCGTCGCCGTGTTCTTCATGCCGGTCTACCTGAAGAACCACATCTACACGATGCCCCAGTTCCTCGAACAGCGCTACGGCAAGGCCGTCGCCACGACGATGGCGCTGTTCTGGCTCGGCCTGTACGTCGTCGTCAACCTGACCTCGATCCTGTACCTGGGCGCGCTGGCCATCGGCAGCGTCACCGGCATCGGCGTGCTGCCCTGCATGCTGTTCCTCGCCGTCTTCGCCGCCATCATCACGCTGGGCGGCATGAAGGTCATCGGCTACACGGACGTCATCCAGGTGACCTGCCTCGTCATCGGCGGCCTCGTGACCACGTGGCTGGCGCTGGACCTCGTCGCGAAACTCGGCAACGGCCACGGCGCGCTGCAAGGCTTCTCCACGCTGTACAACTCGACCCGCGACCACTTCGAAATGGTGCTGGGCCGCGACAACCCGAACTACATGGACCTGCCGGGCCTGTCCACGCTGATCGGCGGCATGTGGATCGTGAACCTGAACTACTGGGGCTGCAACCAGTACATCACGCAGCGCGCGCTGGGCGCCGACCTGCCGACCGCCCGCAAAGGCCTGCTGTTCGCCGCGTTCCTGAAACTGCTGATGCCGGTCATCGTCGTCATGCCGGGTATCGCCGCGTTCGCGCTGGACCGCTCCGGCGTGCTGGGCGACGCGATGCGCGTCGGCGGCGAACTGAATCCGGACCGCGCCTACCCCACCCTGCTGGCACTGCTGCCGTCGGGCCTGAAAGGCATCGCGTTCGCGGCGCTGACCGCCGCCGTCGTCGCGTCGCTGGCCGGCAAGGCCAACTCGATCGCCACGATCTTCACGCTCGACATCTATCAGAAGCGCCTCCACCCGAACGTCAGCGAGCAGAAGATGGTGTGGGTCGGCCGCATGACCGTCGTCGTGTCGATGCTGCTGGCCGTGCTGATCGCGCCGCTGATGGGCATCGACAAGAAGGGCGGCTTCCAGTACATCCAGGAATACACGGGCTTCGTCTCGCCGGGCATCCTTGCCATGTTCCTGCTGGGCTTCTTCTGGAAAAAGACCACGTCCAGCGCCGCGATGTTCGCGACCGTGGGCGGCCTCGTGTTCTCGATCATCCTGAAGTTCCTGCCGGGGATGATGGACCTGTCCTTCCTCGCCCCGATCGGCTTCGCCCACGACAACGGCAGCGGTGTCTACGAGATCCCGTTCCTGGACCGCATGTTCATCGTGTTCTGGCTGGTCGTCGCCGGCATGGTCCTGCTCAGCACCGTGTTCGCCCGCGGCAAGGTGAAGGG
>NZ_JASNRB020000075.1:0-1553 GCF_030411975.2 Massilia orientalis
GTGCCACTCTAGAAAGGAGGTGATCCAGCCGCACCTTCCGATACGGCTACCTTGTTACGACTTCACCCCAGTCACGAATCCTACCGTGGTAAGCGCCCTCCTTGCGGTTAAGCTACCTACTTCTGGTAAAACCCGCTCCCATGGTGTGACGGGCGGTGTGTACAAGACCCGGGAACGTATTCACCGCGACATGCTGATCCGCGATTACTAGCGATTCCAACTTCACGCAGTCGAGTTGCAGACTGCGATCCGGACTACGATACACTTTCTGGGATTAGCTCCCCCTCGCGGGTTGGCGGCCCTCTGTATGTACCATTGTATGACGTGTGAAGCCCTACCCATAAGGGCCATGAGGACTTGACGTCATCCCCACCTTCCTCCGGTTTGTCACCGGCAGTCTCATTAGAGTGCCCTTTCGTAGCAACTAATGACAAGGGTTGCGCTCGTTGCGGGACTTAACCCAACATCTCACGACACGAGCTGACGACAGCCATGCAGCACCTGTGTTCAGGCTCCCTTTCGGGCACCCTCCAATCTCTCGGAGGTTCCTGACATGTCAAGGGTAGGTAAGGTTTTTCGCGTTGCATCGAATTAATCCACATCATCCACCGCTTGTGCGGGTCCCCGTCAATTCCTTTGAGTTT
Organism: Massilia orientalis; assembly: GCF_030411975.2. NCBI lineage: Bacteria > Pseudomonadati > Pseudomonadota > Betaproteobacteria > Burkholderiales > Oxalobacteraceae > Massilia > Massilia orientalis. The sequence continues at coordinate 645 of NZ_JASNRB020000075.1, forward strand.
TAATCTTGCGACCGTACTCCCCAGGCGGTCTACTTCACGCGTTAGCTGCGTTACCAAGTCAATTAAGACCCGACAACTAGTAGACATCGTTTAGGGCGTGGACTACCAGGGTATCTAATCCTGTTTGCTCCCCACGCTTTCGTGCATGAGCGTCAATCTTGACCCAGGGGGCTGCCTTCGCCATCGGTGTTCCTCCACATCTCTACGCATTTCACTGCTACACGTGGAATTCTACCCCCCTCTGCCAGATTCAAGCCTTGCAGTCTCCATCGCAATTCCCAGGTTAAGCCCGGGGCTTTCACGACAGACTTACAAAACCGCCTGCGCACGCTTTACGCCCAGTAATTCCGATTAACGCTTGCACCCTACGTATTACCGCGGCTGCTGGCACGTAGTTAGCCGGTGCTTATTCTTCAGGTACCGTCATTAGCCCAGGATATTAGCCTGAGCCGTTTCTTCCCTGACAAAAGAGCTTTACAACCCGAAGGCCTTCTTCACTCACGCGGCATTGCTGGATCAGGCTTGCGCCCATTGTCCAAAATTCCCCACTGCTGCCTCCCGTAGGAGTCTGGGCCGTGTCTCAGTCCCAGTGTGGCTGGTCGTCCTCTCAGACCAGCTACTGATCGTCGCCTTGGTGAGCCTTTACCTCACCAACTAGCTAATCAGATATCGGCCGCTCCAGGAGCATGAGGTCCGAAGATCCCCCACTTTCATCCTTAGATCGTATGCGGTATTAGCGTAACTTTCGCTACGTTATCCCCCACTCTTGGGTACGTTCCGATATATTACTCACCCGTTCGCCACTCGCCGCCAGGTTGCCCCGCGCTGCCGTTCGACTTGCATGTGTAAAGCATGCCGCCAGCGTTCAATCTGAGCCAGGATCAAACTCTTCAGTTTAATCTCTGTTTT
>NZ_JASNRB020000076.1:0-1518 GCF_030411975.2 Massilia orientalis
GTAACCACGGTTCAACTTGGGCAGCCCTGTTCTTCTTGCTGTTGGAGCTCATTGTCTTCTTGTCGAAGCTGGTGCGAGAGCCTGTCAGATTTTCTGTGTGGAACGGGGTCGTGAAATAATCCCGAAAGGACTGTTCCATGACCGAAGTGATGACCACCAAGAAGCCCAAGAAACAGAAAGCTGCATACCCGTTCCCGGTTGAGCTGATCGACCAGTTGCTGGCCCAGGTTGAGAACAAGGACGCCGAATCGATCCTCGGCGAATCCGGCCTGGCCGGGCAGCTCAAGAAGATGCTGGCCGAGCGCATGTTGACGGCCGAGCTGAGCCATCATTTGGCCAGCGAAGGCGAAGACAGCAAGAACCACCGTAACGGCAGCAGTCCGAAAAAAGTGCTGACGCCAGGCGGTGAGCTCAACCTGGACATTCCGCGCGATCGCCTGTCGAGCTTCGAGCCCAAGCTGGTCGCCAAACATCAACGGCGCATGCCGGGCTTCGACGATCACGTCATCAGCATGTACGCGCGTGGGATGAGCGTGCGCGAAATTCAGGGCCATCTGCTGGAACTGTACGGCACGCAGGTGTCGCCGGACCTGATTTCCACAATCACCGACGAAGTGCTTGAAGAGGTCACGCAGTGGCAGCAGCGGCCACTCGAAGCGATGTACCCGATCGTCTATTTCGATGCGCTGCGTCTCAAAATTCGGGACGAAGGCGCCGTCAAAAACAAGGCCGTGTATCTGGCCTTGGGCATTCGCGTTGATGGGCGCAAAGAAGTGCTGGGATTGTGGATCGAGCAGACCGAAGGGGCCAAGTTCTGGCTGAAGGTTTTCAACGAGCTGAAGAACCGCAGCCTCGATGACATCCTGATCGCCGTCGTGGACGGCCTGCGTGGCTTCCCCGAGGCCATCGAGGCAGTCTATCCCCAGGCGCAGATCCAGACGTGCATCGTGCACCTGATCCGCAATTCGACGACACTGGCAGCCTGGAAAGACCGCAAGGAACTGGCGGCGGCTTTGAAACCCGTCTACCAAGCCGCCAATGCTGATCTGGCCGAAGCAGCGCTCGACGCGTTTGCGACGGGCCCGTGGGGCACCCGATTCCCCACCGTGGCAGCGATGTGGCGGCGCCAATGGCAGCAGGTGATTCCTTTCTTTGCGTACCCTCCGGAAGTACGCACGATCATTTATACGACCAACGCCATTGAGAGCTTGCATATGCGCCTGCGTAAGATCGTCAAGAACCGCGGCCACTTCCCCAGCGACGACGCTGCGACCAAATTACTCTTCCTTGCCTTGCGCAATATCGAGAAAGACTGGAAGATGCCGCAGCGTACCTGGAAGCAGGCCGCCAACCAATTCGCCATCATGTTCGGCGAACGCTTCACGAACGCAATTACCTAACTACGAATTCTGGCCCCGCCACACAGAATTTCTGACAGGTCCTGGTGCGATGATGACGCCCTTGAGGTGCCTTTTTGTACAGCACCAGCTGGCATGGCGTCGCGTTGGCGCGTGCATA
>NZ_JASNRB020000077.1:0-1300 GCF_030411975.2 Massilia orientalis
AGTTAGAAGACGGTCCGCATCTGGTCGTGGAACGACATGACCTCTCGCATCCTGTCGCGATCGGCCGCGATGGCGCGAGCCTGCGCAATCCATTCGTCGCGCTGCTGACCTGGAAGCATGTGGTACAGCGTGCGCAGGTTGTGCGATGCCCTGGGCGATACCAGCTCGACGAACTTTTGTCGACGGTCGCGGTCGTAGAACTCAAGAATGTCGTCGCTCGCACCGTCCAGGGTTACGCGGCCCAGGGCTTCGACCAACGCAAAACTGTCGAACATGCCGCCGGTCAGGCCAAGGCCACCAGTCGGGTTCGTGACGTGTGCCGCGTCGCCGACGAGCAGAATACGGCCCTGGCGCATCCTGTCTGCTACTCGTTGGTGCATTCGATATGGCGAGAAGGCATCGATCTCGAATTTGACTCCTTCCGGGAGAAGCCTGCTCAACTTTTCGGTCGCGCGCTGCTTCAGGCTTTCAACGGGCAGCGTGGGGTCTTCGACGAACGTGACACGCCAGAAGTTGTTTGGATCGATTTTACAGATGACGGAGCCATAGATCGGGTCGACCTGCATCGTGGTGTTGCTGAACCCTTGGCTGTCAAGATCGACTCGCAGGTTCGTCGCGACGTAACGCTCCGGCCAGGTCACACCGAAGAACTGCATTTTCAACACCTGACGTCGCACAAAGCTGCCTGCGCCATCGGCACCAATGAGCCAGTCCCCCTCGAGTTCCTCGTTCTCGCCACGCGATTGCAGCTGCACCGTTACCCCGCTGCCGTGGTCCGTGCAACCTACCAGCGAGGTCTCATAACGGATGCTGACATTGGGGTATTTTTCGAGGTGCTTCAGTACGACCCGAGAAAGCTTGTCCTGACCCAGGTTCAGTGCATACGGAAACTCAACGGTGCCCTCCAGGCAGCTCAGGTTCCAGCGGATCAACTCACCGGTTTGATGGATGCGCCAGGCATGATCCTGGCGAAGAAATCCAGCTGCAACGCAGTCCTCGAGGATACCCAGGTCGCGCAGATACGGCAGTACCGAAAAGTGATACACGAGAGCCCTGGGGCTTTCGTTTGGCTTGTCTTCGGCCTCCAGCACAGTGACCCGGTTCCCCTGCTTAGCCAGGCCCAGTGCGGTGAGAAGACCGGTCGGGCCGCCGCCGGCGATGATGATATGTTTGCTCACGTTTATTCCTCGTATGCTCGGCCAGAGCCCTTGATGCCTGGCGTGCGAGCGTTGACAGTAATTGACTCGGAACGATGGTAGAAATTGCCATCCATACCGACGAGGTGCTTACAGGCCAATTG
>NZ_JASNRB020000078.1:0-1245 GCF_030411975.2 Massilia orientalis
TCCAGGTCCGCGTCGCCGAACTTGTCGACGATCAGCGCACCGCCTCCGACACCGGCGCGGTAGACATGATCCGGCGTCTCGTAACCCAACGCCTGATGCGGTCGCCCGGCGTTGTAGAACGCAAAGTACTGCGCCAGGCCGACTGTCAGTTCGGCCATGTTGGCGTAGCCCTTCAGGTACACGTCCTCGTACTTTACGTTGCGCCACAAGCGCTCGACGAAGATGTTGTCCAGCGCCCGTCCGCGCCCGTCCATGCTGATCGCCACGCCTTCGCGCTTGAGCACGCCGGTGAAGGCATCGCTGGTGAACTGCGAGCCCTGGTCGCTGTTGAATACCTCGGGCCTCCCATGGTGGCGCAGCGCGTCTTCCAGGCAGTCCACGCAGAACGACGCATCCATGCTGTTGCTGATGCGCCAGGCCAGCACCCGGCGCGAGTACCAGTCGATGATCGCCACCAGGTAGGCAAAGCCGCGCGCCAGGCGGATATAGGTCAGATCCGTACTCCACACCTGGTTCGGCCGCGTGACCGCCACTCCGCGCAACAGGTATGGATAGACCTTGTGCTGCGGATGCGGCTTGCTGGTTGCAGGGCCCGGCGCCATGCCCGCCAGTCCCATTTCCCGCATCAGGCGCTGCACGCGCTTGCGATTGACCCGGTGTCCTCGACCCCGCAGGAACACCGCCATGCGCCGGCTGCCGTAGAACGGCCGGTTGGTGTACTCCTCGTCGATCAGGGCGCGCAGTCGGTCGTCTTCCTCGTTCATGCATGCCCGGCGTGTTACCGCTTCCAGTCGCCGATACACTGTCGAACGCGGCACGCCGGCCAGCTCGCACTGCATCGTCAGCGGCATCTCGTCTTCCCGCGCAATCCACCGTGCCCGCTCGACAGGGCTCATTCCCCAAGCTTTTTTTTGAGCCAATCCACCTGCATCTTCAGCTTGCCGATCTCGCTGTACAGCTTGTCCTCGGGACTGCTTTCGTCAACCGGTTTCGGCCCGCGCTTGACGTCGAACAGCGCCCCGGCGTTCTCCAGGATCTCCTTCTTCCATTGCGTCACCAACTGCGGATGCACGTCGTGCTCCTGCGCGATCTCGTTGATCGTCTTCACCCCGCGCACCGCTTCCAGCCCGACCTTGCCCTTGAACTCGGCGCTGTGCACCCTGCGTTTTTTACCTTCACTCATTCGCTGTCATCCTTTCGCGGACGACAGCTTAAACCACCGTCTCAAATTCGGGGTCCACTATA
>NZ_JASNRB020000079.1:0-1234 GCF_030411975.2 Massilia orientalis
GGTTTAGATCGCGCGGCGTACCAGCAATTCCTTGATCTTGCCGATGGCCTTGTTCGGGTTCAAACCCTTCGGGCACACGTCCGTGCAATTCATGATCGAGTGGCAGCGGAACAGGCGGTAAGGGTCTTCCAGGTTGTCCAGGCGCTCGTTGGTCGCCTCGTCGCGCGAGTCGGCGATGAAGCGGTAGGCCTGCAGCAGGCCGGCCGGACCGACGAACTTGTCGGGATTCCACCAGAACGACGGGCACGACGTCGAGCAGCACGCGCACAGGATGCACTCGTACACGCCGTCGAGTTCTTCGCGCTCTTCCGGCGACTGCAGGCGCTCCTTCTCGGGCGGGATCGAGTCGTTGATCAGGTACGGCTTGATCGAGTGGTACTGCTTGAAGAAGTTGGTCATGTCCACGATCAGGTCGCGGATGACCGGCAGGCCCGGCAGCGGACGCAGCACGATCGGCTGCGTCAGCTCGTTCAGGTTGGTCGTGCAGGCCAGGCCGTTCTTGCCGTTGATGTTCATCGCGTCCGAACCGCACACGCCTTCGCGGCACGAGCGGCGCAGGGCGAGCGAGTCGTCGACGTCGGACTTGATGCGCTGCAGCGCGTCCAGCAGCATCTTGTCGGTGTCTTTCAGCTCGACGGTGACGTCTTGCATGTAGGGCTTCGAATCCTTGTCCGGATCGTAGCGGTAGATTTTCAGGTGGACTGTGCGTGCCATTATCGGTACCTAATTAGAACGTGCGGGGCTTCGGTTTGAACGTGTCGACGGTGAGCGGCTTGGTCACGACCGGTTTGTAGTCGAGACGGTTGCCTTCCGAGTAGAACAGGGTGTGCTTCATCCAGTTCTCGTCGTCGCGCTGCTCGTAGTCGCTGTGGGCGTGGGCGCCGCGCGATTCCTTGCGCGCCGCGGCCGACACAACGGTCGCCTTGGCCACTTCGATCAGGTTGTCCAGCTCGATCGCTTCGATGCGCGCCGTGTTGAACACCTTCGACTTGTCCTTGAACGAGACGTGCTTGCGGCGCTCGTCCAGGGCCATGATTTCCTTGACGCCTTCGTCCATCAGCGCCTGCGTGCGGAACACGCCGCAGTGCTTCTGCATCGTCGCGCGGATCGCGTTGGCCACGTCCTGCACCTTCTCGCCGCCGGTGGCGTTTTCCAGGCGGTTCAAACGGCCCAGCGCGTAGTCGGCGAAATCCTTCGGCAGCGCGCGGTTGCCCTGCTCCTTCAGGTTCTGCGC
>NZ_JASNRB020000080.1:0-1224 GCF_030411975.2 Massilia orientalis
AGTAAGCTGAACTCTTGTCGATATGACGTTCCCTGATACTCATGCAGGGGCCAACGTTATAGGGACAAGTGAATAAGTGCACATGGTGGATGCCTTGGCGATTACAGGCGATGAAGGACGTAGTAGCTTGCGATAAGCTGCGGGGAGTGAGCAAACACACTTTGATCCGCAGATTTCCGAATGGGGAAACCCGGCCTTTTAGGTCATTGCATACTGAATACATAGGTATGCAAAGCGAACGCGGCGAACTGAAACATCTAAGTAGCTGCAGGAAAAGAAATCAACCGAGATTCCCAAAGTAGTGGCGAGCGAAATGGGATGAGCCTTGTACGTGATAGTCGATCGAATAGTGGAACAGCCTGGAAATGCTGGCCATAGAGGGTGATAGCCCCTTACACGAAATTCGAACGGTGGTACTAAGCGTACGACAAGTAGGGCGGGACACGAGAAATCCTGTCTGAAGATGGGGGGACCATCCTCCAAGGCTAAATACTCGTAATCGACCGATAGTGAACCAGTACCGTGAGGGAAAGGCGAAAAGAACCCCGGGAGGGGAGTGAAATAGATCCTGAAACCGTGTGCATACAAACAGTCGGAGCCTCTTCGTGGGGTGACGGCGTACCTTTTGTATAATGGGTCAGCGACTTACATTCAGTGGCGAGGTTAACCGAATAGGGGAGCCGTAGAGAAATCGAGTCCGAACAGGGCGACAGTCGCTGGGTGTAGACCCGAAACCAGGTGATCTACCCATGGCCAGGATGAAGGTGCGGTAACACGCCCTGGAGGTCCGAACCCACTAATGTTGAAAAATTAGGGGATGAGCTGTGGGTAGGGGTGAAAGGCTAAACAAACCTGGAAATAGCTGGTTCTCTCCGAAAACTATTTAGGTAGTGCCTCAAGTATCACCATCGGGGGTAGAGCACTGTTATGGCTAGGGGGTCATTGCGACTTACCAAACCATTGCAAACTCCGAATACCGATGAGTGCGAGCTTGGGAGACAGACGTCGGGTGCTAACGTCCGGCGTCAAGAGGGAAACAACCCAGACCGCCAGCTAAGGTCCCAAAGATTGGCTAAGTGGAAAACGAAGTGGGAAGGCTAAAACAGTCAGGATGTTGGCTTAGAAGCAGCCATCATTTAAAGAAAGCGTAATAGCTCACTGATCGAGTCGTCCTGCGCGGAAGATGTAACGGGGCTAAGCCAGTCACCGAAGCTGCGGATATGT
>NZ_JASNRB020000081.1:0-1223 GCF_030411975.2 Massilia orientalis
CTAGGGAAGCGCTGATCAATTCATCCGCACCACGTGCCACGGGCCTTGCCCATCTGCGATAATTTCAACCCATCCAACGCTGTCGTGTCGATCATGCAAAAGAGCTTCTCCGACCTCGAATACGCCAACAAGAAGAAGCTAACGCGGCGCGACCGCTTCCTTGCGGAGATCGAAAAGATCACGCCGTGGGAGCCGCTGCAGCGGGCAATCGAGCCGTTTTACCCCAAGCTCGTCGGTGCTGGCCGCCCGCCAATCGGTCTGGCACGCATGCTGAGGATGTACGTGGCGCAGCAGTGTTTTGGCCTGTCGGACGAGGGCATTGAAGACGCGATCTACGACAGCCAGGCCATTCGCGCCTTTGTCGGGATCGACCTCAATCGGGAGTCCGCGCCGGACGCGACGACGCTGCTCAAATTCCGGCATCTGCTCGAAGCCAACGGGCTGACGAAAAAGATCTTCGATACCATCAACGGCCACCTTGCCGAGAAGGGTTTGATGATGCGAGAGGGGACCATCGTGGACGCCACGTTGATCGCGGCGCCGCCTTCGACAAAGAACAAGGACGGCAAGCGTGATCCCGAAATGCACCAGTCGAAGAAAGGCAACGATTGGCATTTCGGGATGAAGGCGCACGTGGGCGTGGACGCCGCGTCGGGGTTGGTGCATACCGTTATTGGCACCGCCGGCAACGTCGCCGACGTCACACAAGCCGGCTCGCTGTTGCACGGCGACGAGTCTGCGGCGCTTGGCGATGCTGGTTACCAGGGCGTTGAAAAGCGCGCGGAGAATCTCGGAAAATCGGTGACCTGGCACGTGGCGATGAAGCGCTCCAAACGCAAGGCGCTGCCCAAGAACAAGCTCGGCCGCATGCTCGAAAAGTTGGAACATCTCAAGGCGAGCGTGCGTGCGAAAGTCGAGCATCCGTTCCATGTCATCAAGAACCTGTTCCGTCATCGGAAGACGCGCTATCGCGGCCTGGCCAAGAACACGGCTCAGCTTTACACATTGTTCGGCTTCGCCAATCTGGTGCTGGCTGGTCGGCGATTTACGATCACCGAAGCCCGAAGTGTGTCCTGAGTGCCGCAAGGCACAAGAAAACACCACCAACTTGCTGAAAATTATCCGTGGCAGGCACAAAAATCACATCTCGACATGCTGGGAAACCCAGCCAGCGATCTGGTCGACTTTCGCGCGCGAAAGTGAATTGTTCAGCGGCTCCCTAG
>NZ_JASNRB020000082.1:0-1193 GCF_030411975.2 Massilia orientalis
GGTAATCCCCCCACAAAAAGAGCGCGTTTAGAAGTAGAATTTTCTACTTAAGACAGAAAGCTCTACATGAAGACGTCCCGTTTTACCGACAGCCAGATCATCGCCATCCTCAAGCAAGCCGAAGCCGGCAGCCCTGTACCGGAGCTGTGTCGCGAGCACGGCATCAGCAACGCCACGTTCTATAAATGGCGGGCCAAGTACGGCGGCATGGATGCGTCGTTGATGGCCCGCATGAAGGAGCTGGAAGACGAGAATCGGCGCCTGAAGAAGATGTATGCCGAGGAGCGCCTCAAGGCCGAGATCGTCGCCGAGGCGCTGACAAAAAAGTGGTAGCGCCATCTCAGCGGCGAGAGATGGCGCAGTGGGCCGTGGCACAGCGGTCAGCCACGATTCACCTGGCGTGCCGGGCGTTTGGCATCAGCCAGACCTGCTACCGATACAAAGCCAAGCTGGACGCGGAAAACGACGTGATTGCTGACTGGCTGGTACGGCTGACGAACAACCAGCGCAACTGGGGCTTTGGGCTGTGCTTCCTGTACCTGCGCAACGTCAAAAATTTTAAATGGAACCACAAGAGGGTCTACCGGATTTACCGTGAGCTCGAGCTGAACCTCCGGATTAAGCCGCGCCACCGCCTGGTGCGCGAGAAGCCGCTGCCATTGGCCGTGCCGACCGCGATCAACCAGAGCTGGTCGATGGACTTCATGCATGACCAGCTTGCCGACGGACGCAGCATCCGCCTGTTCAACGTCATCGATGATTTCAATCGGGAAGGCTTGGGAATCGAGGTCGATTTCTCGTTGCCATCCGAACGTGTTATCAGATCGCTGGACCGGATCATCGAATGGCGCGGCAAACCGGATGCGATCCGCTGCGACAACGGCCCGGAATACATCAGCGCAGTAACGTTGGCCTGGGCCGCCAAGCGCGGCATCCGCATCGACTTCATTCAGCCAGGCCAGCCTCAGCAAAACGCTTACGTCGAGCGCTACAACCGGACCGTGCGATATGACTGGCTGGCTCACCACCTCTTTGAAACGCTCGACCAAATCCAGGAATTTGCCACTCGTTGGCTGTGGACCTACAATCACGACCGGCCCAACATGGCACTCGGCGGCATCACACCAAAACAGAAACTTGCCCTTGCCGCTTAACCTCTACTTTTAGCTCGCTCTAAAAATGGGGGGATTACC
>NZ_JASNRB020000083.1:0-1173 GCF_030411975.2 Massilia orientalis
AGGGTGAAAGGGTTGCAATAAACTGGTGGCTGCGACTGTTTAATAAAAACACAGCACTCTGCAAACACGAAAGTGGACGTATAGGGTGTGACGCCTGCCCGGTGCTGGAAGATTAAATGATGGGGTGCAAGCTCTTGATTGAAGTCCCAGTAAACGGCGGCCGTAACTATAACGGTCCTAAGGTAGCGAAATTCCTTGTCGGGTAAGTTCCGACCTGCACGAATGGCGTAACGATGGCCACACTGTCTCCTCCCGAGACTCAGCGAAGTTGAAATGTTTGTGATGATGCAATCTACCCGCGGCTAGACGGAAAGACCCCATGAACCTTTACTGTAGCTTTGCATTGGACTTTGAACCAATCTGTGTAGGATAGGTGGGAGGCTTTGAAGCGGGGACGCCAGTTCTCGTGGAGCCAACCTTGAAATACCACCCTGGTTCGTTTGAGGTTCTAACCTTGGCCCGTGATCCGGGTCGGGGACAGTGCATGGTAGGCAGTTTGACTGGGGCGGTCTCCTCCTAAAGTGTAACGGAGGAGTTCGAAGGTACGCTAGGTACGGTCGGACATCGTGCTAATAGTGCAATGGCATAAGCGTGCTTAACTGCGAGACCGACAAGTCGAGCAGGTACGAAAGTAGGACATAGTGATCCGGTGGTTCTGTATGGAAGGGCCATCGCTCAACGGATAAAAGGTACTCTGGGGATAACAGGCTGATTCCTCCCAAGAGTTCATATCGACGGGGGAGTTTGGCACCTCGATGTCGGCTCATCACATCCTGGGGCTGTAGCCGGTCCCAAGGGTATGGCTGTTCGCCATTTAAAGTGGTACGTGAGCTGGGTTTAAAACGTCGTGAGACAGTTTGGTCCCTATCTGCCGTGGGCGTTGGAAATTTGAAGGGGGCTGCTCCTAGTACGAGAGGACCGGAGTGGACGAACCTCTGGTGTACCGGTTGTCACGCCAGTGGCATTGCCGGGTAGCTAAGTTCGGAAGAGATAACCGCTGAAAGCATCTAAGCGGGAAACTCGCCTTGAGATGAGATTTCCCGGAGCCTTGAGCTCCTTGAAGGGTCGTTCGAGACCAGGACGTTGATAGGTCAGGTGTGGAAGTGCAGTAATGCATTAAGCTAACTGATACTAATTGCCCGTACGGCTTGTCCCTATAACCTTGGCAGTCAT
>NZ_JASNRB020000084.1:0-1121 GCF_030411975.2 Massilia orientalis
GCGGTCGTCAGCGCGGCGATCTGGGCGGTCGTCATCGACGCCAGCTGGTTCGTCGTCAGGCCGGCCGAGATCTGGTTGGTCGTCAGCGCGGCAACCTGGCTCGTCTTGAAAGCGGCGAGGTCGGCGGTCTGCAGCGCGGCAACCTGGTTGGTCGTCAGTGCAGCGGTCTGGGCGGTCGTCAGTGCGCCTGCCTGGGCCGTGGTCAGGGCGACGATCTGGTTCGTCGTCAGGCCAGCGGACACCTGGGCCGTGGTCAGCGCGGCGATCTGCGCGGACGTCAGCGACGCCAGCTGGTTCGTCGTCAGGCCGGCCGAGATCTGGTTCGTCGTCAGCGCGGCAACCTGGTTCGTCTTGAACGCGGCGAGGTCGGCGGTCTGCAGTGCTGCGACCTGGTTCGTGGTCAGGTTGGCGGTCTGGGCGGTGGTCAGCGCGCCTGCCTGGGCCGTGGTCAGGGCGACGATCTGGTTCGTCGTTAGGCCTGCGGACACCTGGTTCGTGGTCAGCGCGGCGATCTGGGCCGTCGTCATCGCCGCCAGGTCACGGGTCTCCAGCGCGGCGACCTGGTTGGTCGTCAGGTTGGAAGCCTGTGCGGTCGTCAGGGCGGCAGCCTGGGCCGTCGTCAGGGCGACGATCTGGTTCGTCGTCAGGCCAGCCGACACCTGGGCCGTGGTCAGCGCGGCGATCTGGGCGGTCGTCATCGACGACAACTGGTTCGTCGACAGGCCGGCCGAGATCTGGTTCGTCGTCAGCGCGGCAACCTGGCTCGTCTTGAATGCGGCGAGGTCGGCGGTCTGCAGTGCGGCAACCTGGTTGGTCGTCAGTGCGGCGGTCTGCGCGTTGGTCAGCGCACCTGCCTGGGACGTGGTCAAGGCAACGATCTGGTTCGTCGTCAGGCCAGCCGACACCTGGTTCGTGGTCAGCGCGGCGATCTGGTTCGTCTTCAGCGACGCGAGGTCGGCCGTTTCGATCGCGGCGACCTGGTTCGTCGTCAGCGCGCCGACCTGGCCGGTCGTCAGGGCACCCGCCTGGTTCGTGGTCAGGGCAACGATCTGGTTCGTCGTCAGGCCAGCGGACACCTGGGCGGTCGTCAGCGCGGCGATCTGCGCGGTCGTCAGCGAGGA
>NZ_JASNRB020000085.1:0-971 GCF_030411975.2 Massilia orientalis
AGCGGCACGCACACGGTGAGCTACTGGAGCACGGACTGGGCGGGCAACACCGAACAGGCACACGCGGTGACGGTGTCGATCGATAAATCGGCGGACGTGACCTCCTCCGTGTCGATCGCGCGCTCGGGCCTGACGGTGAACCGCTTCACCAACAAGTACACGGGTACGGTGACGATCACGAACACGGGTGGCCAGCCGCTGGCGGGTCCGCTGCATCTGCGCCTGCAGGCACTGACGGCCGGCGTCACGCTGGACACCCAGACCGGCGTCAAGGACGGCGTGCCGTACATGGCGCTGCCCGTCGCCAGCCTGGCCGCGGGCCAGAGCGTCACCCTGACGACCACCTTCTCCAACCCGAACAAGGCCGGCATCGCGTACACGCCGGCCCTCTTCAGCATCCAGTAAAGGACCTGACCATGATTCGCTTCAAGCACTTCCTATCCTGGCTGACGCTCGCGGCCGCGCTGACCGGCACCTGCGGCCAGGCAGCCGCCACCCCGCTCTACCACGTCGACATCGACACGGCGTCGCTGGGTTCGGGTCAGGCTTTCCTGGAGCTGTACTTCCTGGGCCTGGACGGCGCGCCGGCGGCGACCGCCATCGTGAGCAGCCTGACGGGCGCGCTGGACGGCGCGGCGGACCTGACGGGCACGGTCACGGGCACCGCGCCCGGAACCTTCGTGTTCGGCAATGCCGGCGGCGGCGGTGACCTGGTCCAGGGCATCCAGCTGGGCGGCAAGTTCGGCTTCGACGTCAGCTTCACCATGCTGCCGGGCGACATCGGCACGACGTTCGGCTGGGCGCTGTTCGACACGACCCACTACCTGGGCGCCGACGGCGACCTGGGCAACCTGTTCCTGCAGCCGTTTGCACCCGCCGGTCAACAGATCCTCGTGGCGGCGCCCTCGACCCGCGTCAGCAGCTTGACGAAGATTCCGGAACCGTCGACGGCGGCGCTGATGCTGGTTGCC
>NZ_JASNRB020000086.1:0-917 GCF_030411975.2 Massilia orientalis
AAGGAAAGCACAATGACCAACGCCACTATCGCATTATCCGAGCTCGCCGAAAAGGGGGCAGACGCCGATTTCATCCGCCAGACGCTGCAGCATGCACTGCAACGGCTGATGGAAATGGACGTGGAAGCGCTGTGCCAGGCGGCCTACGGCGAACGCAGCGACGAGCGCATCAACAGCCGCAATGGCTACCGTGACAGGGCTTACGAAACCCGTGCCGGCAAGGTGGAGCTGAAGATTCCCAAGCTGCGCAGCGGCAGCTATTTCCCAGGGTTTCTCGAGCCACGTCGTACTGCCGAAAAGGCCCTGACCGCCGTGATCCAGGAAGCTTACCTACAAGGGATTTCAACGCGCTCGGTCGACGACCTGGTCAAGGCGATGGGCATGAGCGGCGTGTCCAAAAGCCAGGTCTCCAGACTGTGCGAAGAGATTGACGAGCGGGTACAAGCCTTCCTTGAGCGTCCGATCGAAGGCGACTGGCCCTATCTCTGGATCGACGCCACCTACGTCAAATCGCGCCAGGCAGGCCGGGTGGTGTCCGTGGCCGTCATAATCGCCGTGGCGGTCAACACCGATGGCGTCCGTGAAATTCTCGGGGTGGCAACCGGCCCATCGGAAGCCGAGCCATTCTGGACTGATTTCCTGCGCGGGCTGACCCGGCGCGGCTTGCGCGGTGTGAAGCTGGTCATTTCCGACGCCCACGAAGGCCTCAAGGCTGCCGCCAGCAAGGTCCTCAAGACGAGTTGGCAACGCTGCCGCGTGCACTTCATCCGCAATGCCCTGGCTCACGCGGGCAAGGGCCAGCGCCAAGCCGTTCTGGCCATGATCAACACCATCTTCGTGCAGGAAAGCGCGGAAGCGGCCAGCGCGCAATGGCGAATCGTGGCCGACCAGCTCCGGCCGAAATTCCCGAAACTGGC
>NZ_JASNRB020000087.1:0-824 GCF_030411975.2 Massilia orientalis
GCGGACGACAAGCGCATCATCAACGCCAAGACCGACGTCAACCAGCTGGTCCCGTTCAAATATAAATGGGCGTGGGACAAATACCTGGCCGGCTGCGCGAACCACTGGATGCCGCAGGAAGTGAACATGCAGCGCGACATCGAACTGTGGAAGAACCCGAACGGCCTGACCGAAGACGAGCGCCGCATCGTCAAGCGCAACCTGGGCTTCTTCGTGACCGCCGACTCGCTGGCCGCCAACAACATCGTGCTGGGCACCTATCGCCACATCACGGCGCCGGAATGCCGCCAGTACCTGCTGCGCCAGGCGTTCGAGGAAGCGATCCATACCCACGCCTACCAGTACATCGTGGAATCGCTGGGCCTGGACGAGAAGGAAATCTTCAACGCCTACAACGAGATCCCGTCGATCCGCGACAAGGACCAGTTCCTGATCCCGTTCATCGAAGTCATCAACGATCCGACGTTCCACACCGGCACGCTGGAAAACGACCAGAAGCTGCTGCGCTCGATCATCGTGTTTGCTTGCCTGATGGAAGGCCTGTTCTTCTACGTCGGCTTCACGCAGATCCTGGCGCTGGGCCGCCAGAACAAGATGACGGGTGCCGCCGAGCAGTACCAGTACATCCTGCGCGACGAATCGATGCACTGCAACTTCGGCATCGACCTGATCAACACGATCAAGATGGAAAACCCGCAGCTGTGGACGCCGGAATTCCGCGAAGAGATCAAGCAGCTGTTCCTGCAGGCCGTCGACCTGGAATACCGCTACGCCGAAGACACGATGCCGCGCGGCGTGCTGGGCCTGAACGCAGCCATGTTCAA
>NZ_JASNRB020000088.1:0-779 GCF_030411975.2 Massilia orientalis
CTGGTGCGATGATGACGCCCTTGAGGTGCCTTTTTGTACAGCACCAGCTGGCATGGCGTCGCGTTGGCGCGTGCATACTCAAAGCGGCCAAGACAGCGTGGCTTTGCTGTCGCTCCGGCATACCAGGTCTTGCAGCCGTCCCACCGTCCGGATCCTTCGGCACATACCATGTCACGGTTCCGGATGCGCCCAACCCACGAAATGTGCATTCCCGTGGCTAGCTTGAACCACGTCGCCCGAAACCCGGCATCAGTGACCAGTATGGGCAGACATTGATCGGGCAATAGCGAGCATAACGTCTCGAGGAAGCGGCGGTGTACCTTCGTAGATCCCAGGTCACATTCCGCATGCACCTCTTCGTAAAGAACCAAGGCACGTCCCTTGACGGTGACCGCAGCGCGCAAAAGATGCAAGCTTCCGTCAGGCAGCAAACCGGACCAGTCGACACTAATGGCAATGTGCCGATGACCAGCCAGGACGGCTTCGTCCAGAGCACGAAAAATCGTTAGCCGCTCAGCCGGCAAATGACGATTACTCAGCAGACGATCACAGCACTTGATGCGATGACGAATGCTCGTCTTCGTGTCTAGACAGCGCCCCATCTTGACGACACCAAGCCCGCCGATTCTGCCGGCCTCTGCCACTTTCGCTATACAGCCGCGGCGCTTGGCATGGATCTCGCCACACTTCGTGTCCAATAGATTTTGTATGATGCGGTGTGCGTGCATGGTTGCTTCTCCTTCGCAGTTTGGTCGCTACGAAAGAGAGGGCTAACACAG
>NZ_JASNRB020000089.1:0-718 GCF_030411975.2 Massilia orientalis
TCGAGCGCGTCGATTCCGGCTACCGCTCGATGATGAGCGTGCAGTCGTCGCTCGTGATGGTGCCCATCTACGAATTCGGCAATGAAGAAACGAAGCAGAAATACCTGCCGAAGCTTGCGACCGGCGAATGGATCGGCTGCTTCGGCCTGACCGAACCGAACCACGGCTCCGACCCGGGCTCGATGGTCACGCGCGCACGCAAGGTCGACGGCGGCTACTCGCTGTCCGGCTCCAAGATGTGGATCACGAACTCGCCGATCGCCGACGTGTTCGTCGTCTGGGCCAAGGATGACGAAGGCAAGATCCGCGGCTTCGTGCTGGAAAAGGGCTGGAAAGGCCTCTCAAGCCCGGCCATCCACGGCAAGGTCGGCCTGCGCGCGTCGATTACGGGCGAGATCGTGATGGACGAGGTGTTCTGCCCGGAAGAAAACGCGTTCCCGGAAGTGCGCGGCCTGAAGGGTCCGTTCACGTGCCTGAACTCGGCCCGCTACGGCATCGCCTGGGGCGCGCTGGGCGCCGCGGAAGACTGCTGGCACCGCGCCCGCCAGTACGTGCTGGACCGCAAGCAGTTCGGCAAGCCACTGGCCGCCAACCAGCTGATCCAAAAGAAACTGGCCGACATGCAGACGGAAATCACGCTGGGCCTGCAGGGCGTCCTGCGCCTGGGCCGCATGAAGGACGAGGGCACGGCCGCGGTCGAGATCACGTCGATCATGAA
>NZ_JASNRB020000090.1:0-695 GCF_030411975.2 Massilia orientalis
TGTGAAAGTAGGTTATCGTCAGGCTAGTTATTAGAAAAGCCCGCTCAGTATGCACTGAGCGGGCTTTTTGCTTTTCATCGGCGTTTTTGCGCAGCAGCGTGCGCCGCTTCGATGAGCCAGCGCCAGGCGCGCATCTCGTCCGCCACGGGCGCATCGCCTTTCAGCACGGCTCTGCAGTAAGCGTCGGTTCAGACCGTACAGACGCAAGCCTCTGCCCATTGCCTGATGATATCGAACAATCCTACTTGTCTCAGTGTGCCGGACCACTTCGTGCGCGGGCATCACAACGCCGCAATTCTTGACGTCCTCTTCAAATAAAATTGACAATTAGTCAATGCAGTACCGGCATGGCGCCTACCTACAAACTGCTCTCCATACGGTTAACCCGCATTTGTGTAGATTTTGTTCAGCGAACTTATACGTAGACGCTCCCGCCATGCCTCGTGCGCGGCACAATCGATCACCTACCGCCGGCGCCCCTTCGTGACTATCTATTTCACACGGTCGCCATGTAGTATCCGGGGGACAATCGCCTTCAAATTCCGTGACACAAATCTTAATTTCGTTCGCGTTAGATTTGCTTCGTGGCACTTGTGGCCAGTTGACAGGCGGCGAACTATATAGTGGACCCCGAATTTGAGACGGTGGTTTAAGCTGTCGTCCGCGAAAGGATGACAGCGAATGAGTGAAGGTAA
>NZ_JASNRB020000091.1:0-654 GCF_030411975.2 Massilia orientalis
CTATGGCTATCGTCGTGCCGGCGCCCTGGTGAGCCGTACGCGCAGCCTGATGGGCTTGCGCCCCGTGAATCACAAGTGCACGTACCGTGTGATGAAGGAACAGGGTTTGCTGCTGCCGAAATCGCCCAGGCGTAGTGATAGCGGCCGTGCTCATGATGGCAAATGATGGTCGAAGAATCGAATCAGCGCTGGTGCTCGGGCGGCTTCGAGATCGCCTGCGACAACGGCGAGGTGGTGACTGGCGTTTTCATGAAAGACTGCTGCGCCCGCGAGATCATTGGCTGACGTGCCTGGATTGGCCGTGACTTGCCCGGTGAGCCGGTGGGCGACATGATAATCAGGCCGTGGAAGCGCGTTTCGCAAGCACGGACGAGCGGGCGATTACCGCCGAATTCTTGAGTGACAATGGCGGCGCCTTCCGGGCTACCGAGACACACGCCTTGGCGCATGAGCTGGGCATCAAGTCGGTGCATACGCTCGTGAACAGCCCGCAGTCGAACGACATGGCAGAGAGCTTTGTGAACACGTTAGACGCGATTACGTCGGCTGCATGGACCGCAGCACTGCGGTGCGGGCCCGACTGCCCGACGCCTTCACACACTTCAACGAGGTGCATTCGCATTCGGCGCTTGGGTACAAATCGCCGCGCATGTT
>NZ_JASNRB020000092.1:0-562 GCF_030411975.2 Massilia orientalis
TCGTGACTGGGGTGAAGTCGTAACAAGGTAGCCGTATCGGAAGGTGCGGCTGGATCACCTCCTTTCTAGAGTGGCACAAACCTTAATGGTTCGCAGAGCTTCGCTCTGCTCATCAAGCGCCCACGCTTATCGGCTGTTATAAAGTTAAACGAGAAGAGTTTTCGGGGCTGTAGCTCAGCTGGTTAGAGCACCGTGTTGATAACGCGGGGGTCGTTGGTTCGAGTCCAACCAGCCCTACCACGTTATGCGTCGGGGGATTAGCTCAGCTGGGAGAGCACCTGCTTTGCAAGCAGGGGGTCGTCGGTTCGATCCCGTCATCCTCCACCAACTCTCTGTTCACTGCATTTATGTAAGGCACAAGCTTTAGATAAGTGTAGTTCTCGTTCTTTAACAATCTGGAAGAAGTAAAGTTTTCTTTAAGCGTGTAGCTGGTCTAACGATCAGATGCACACTTAGGGTAGTAATCTGTATGTATCAACAAACATAGTAAGCTGAACTCTTGTCGATATGACGTTCCCTGATACTCATGCAGGGGCCAACGTTATAGGGACAAGTGAATAAG
>NZ_JASNRB020000093.1:0-537 GCF_030411975.2 Massilia orientalis
TCAAGCTACCGGGGCGTACCTTATCCCGAAGTTACGGTACCAATTTGCCGAGTTCCTTCTCCCGAGTTCTCTCAAGCGCCTTAGAATACTCATCTCGCCCACCTGTGTCGGTTTGCGGTACGGTCTCGTATGACTGAAGCTTAGAGGCTTTTCTTGGAACCACTTCCGATTGCTTCGTGTCACAAGGACACACGTCTCAACCCCTTGAATTACGCGCCCGGATTTGCCTAAGCGCCTTCTATGAGTCAAGAACCAGCTATTCCAACAGCTGGACAACCTTCCGCGATCCGTCCCCCCATCGCATCATACGACGGTGCAGGAATATTAACCTGCTTCCCATCAGCTACGCATCTCTGCCTCGCCTTAGGGGCCGACTCACCCTGCTCCGATGAACGTTGAACAGGAAACCTTGGGCTTTCGGCGAGAGGGCTTTTCACCCTCTTTATCGCTACTCATGTCAGCATTCGCACTTCCGATACCTCCAGCATCCTTTACAAGACACCTTCTCAGGCTTACGGAACGCTCTCCTACCATATG
>NZ_JASNRB020000094.1:0-515 GCF_030411975.2 Massilia orientalis
GCGCTTTCAGCCAACGGTCGACGTACAGAAGGACCCATGGTGTCTGGCAGTGCTTCCTCAGCGCTTTCAAGAGCAAGCCATGATCGATGTTATCGAAGAGAACTTTGATATCGAATTCGACTACCCAGTCATACTGCCAGCTGCGCCGGCGGACGATGGCGATCGCATCGTGTGCGGATCGCCCGGGTCGATATCCGTACGAATTCTCATGAAACACCGGATCAATGACCGGTTCGAGCAAGCGCTTGACGACCGTCTGCGCCACCCTGTCCGCGACCGTCGGCACACCGAGCATACGCACCCCACCAGACTTCTTCGGGATGGGCACGCCTTTGACGGGCGGTGGGAAGTAGCTGCCGGAACACATGCGGTTCCAGAGCTTGTACAAGTTGCTGCTCAGATGGCCTTCGAACTGTTCCAGCGATTCGTGATCGATATCTGCTGATCCTCCATTCGCTTTGACATATTGATAGGCTTCCCAGACGAGCGCCTTGGGAATGTCGTACGGCTTGGTC
>NZ_JASNRB020000095.1:0-506 GCF_030411975.2 Massilia orientalis
ATTGGTCAAAAGCCCTTGTCGTGAGCGTCATGGAAAAGGCGCCAGCAGGCGTCAGGTATGGATTAGGAAGACGAACAACCGTGAACTGCCGTTCAAGTGTCGAAAGTACTCAGGCGACATCAAAACCGGGGAGTGAAGTTGCCCTGCGATCAGTCTGGCCGTTACCTGCTTACGGGCCAGGCGGTGTCCGGCATAGAGGCAGCGTCAGCCTAGTTCGGGCTCTTACGTCGAACTGCGGGAACCTTCGGTGGCGATGCGAAGCGAAAGGCTCAAGCTCGAAAGGCAAGGCCGATAGTAGCGATGCGCCACCAAGGGACGGAGCAGCTCGTAGTAGTGATGAAGCCGCTGTAATGGCGGTGGAGCGAAGGGGCTGCGTCATCCCGGCATCGTGCTGCGCCAACCGCGAAAGCGGGAGGAGCGCTGCACGATGACCAAGCCGTACGACATTCCCAAGGCGCTCGTCTGGGAAGCCTATCAATATGTCAAAGCGAATGGAGGATCAGCAG